>DAITQH010000036.1:0-19809 GCA_036833175.1 Candidatus Dormiibacterota bacterium | reverse complement strand
AGCCGCTGCCGTCGCGGTCGATCGATCGGCTGAGGCTGACACCCGACCTCGATCGCGGCTCGGTCGACATCGCCGTCGACGCGGAGGGCGAGGTCGAGTGCGTCGCCACCTTTCACGGACATGAGGTGGGAAGGCGCAAAGGCAGCGGAGTAATCGTCCTCGGTGCCGTTCACGCATGGAGTCCCGAGTCCCCGCACCTCTATGGCGTGGACGTCACGCTTGCCGGCAAGGGCCACGAGGTCGATCGGGTGCAGAGCTACTTCGGCTTGCGCAAAGTGGAGACGCGCGACGCCAGGTTCTGGCTCAACGGCGCGCCGTACGTGCAGCGACTGGTGCTGGACCAGGGTTACTTCCGCGGAGGTCTAATGACCGCACCGTCAGGCGCTGACCTGCGCCGCGACATCGAGCTGGCGAAGGCGATGGGCTTCAACGGCGCGCGCAAGCACCAGAAGGTCGAAGACCCGAGGTGGCACTACTGGGCGGACCGGCTGGGCTTTCTGGTCTGGGGCGAGATGCCGAGCCTCCGCGAGCACTCCGCGGCAGGCGAGCGGCGCTTCATCGCGGAGTGGACCGACGCCGTCCGCCGCGACCGCGACCACCCCTGCATCGTCGCGTGGGCGCCCGTCAACGAAAGCGATGGGCTGAGCCCAGATCCGGCCTTGTTCCTCGAAGAGGTGTATGGCCTGACCCATGAGCTGGACCCGACACGACCGGTCGTGTCGAACGACGGATGGGAGCATGCCACCACCGACCTGTGCACGCTGCACGACTACGCCACCGCGGACGTGCTGAGGTCCCGGTACCGAAGCGACGACTCCGCGCTCGATCCGTCGTTTCGCGCCCGGCCGCCGTACCTGCCCGGTTATGGATATCGAGGCGAACCAATCGTGCTGAGCGAGTTCGGAGGCGTAGCTCTGGCCGGCGCGGGCGGCACGAGCTATTCCGAGGCGGTGGGAGCGGCGGGCCTCCTGCAGGTCTACCAGGAGATGATCGAGGCGCTGATGGACCCGGGCCCGGTCCAGGGCTTCTGCTACACGCAGCTGACGGATGTAGAGCAGGAAAGAAACGGCCTGCTGACCTTCGAAAGAAAACCGAAAATCGACCCGGCTTTACTGCGCCCGATCACGCAATTGGCAAAAAGATGAAGATCGTCGATTCCGAACGGATGGCGCCAGACGTGCGGAATTCACGCGTCGCATAGGCACCGCTGGCGCCAAACGAGCGAAATCGGGGACGGGTGGGGGGTGGCCGGCCGATCCGCGCGGAAGCACTGAGATTCCGGTCTGTGGAACACTCCGCCGGTGGAAAACTCCAACCGGTTCCCGGAAGGCTTCCTCTTTGGCGCCGCGGTGGCGGCCCACCAGGTCGAGGGTGGCAACACCAACAGCGACTGGTGGTGGTGGGAGCACATCGAGTCGACGCTGTGCCACGAGCCGTCCGGCGACGCCTGCGATTTCTATCACCGGTACCGCGCGGACATCGCGATGCTCGCCGGCCTCGGCTTGAACGCTTTCCGGTTCAGCATCGAGTGGGCGCGCATCGAGCCGGCGGAGGGGGAGTTCTCCAACGCCGCGCTGGGCCACTACCGGCGGGTCCTCGAGGCCTGCCGCGAGCACGGCGTGATGCCGGTCGTGACGTTCCACCACTTCACCCTTCCCAGGTGGGTGCAGGACGCGGGCGGATTCGCGTCCGAACGATTTCCTTCGCTCTTCGAGCGCTATTGCGACCGCGCTGCCGCGGCGCTCGGCGACCTGATCGGCTGCGCGTGCACCATCAACGAGCCGCAGGGCCTGGGCTCGAGCGCTTACCTCCTGGGCATCAACCCGCCCGGGCACACGGACGATCGGGAGGGCGCGCAGCGCACGGTTGACAACCTGCTCGAGGCCCACAAGCGGGGCGCCGCCGCGATCCGGGCTCGGTACACGATCCCGGTCGGCGTCACGCTCGCGATGCCCGACATCCAGTACGAGGACGGCGCCCAGCCGGGCAGCAGCTCGCTGGAGGTCGAGTCGCGCGTGATCGACTGGTTCCTGGAGCTGGCGCGTCAGGACGATTTCGTCGGTGTGCAGACATACACACGGTTTCGAATCGGGCCGGAAGGGCCACGCAGCCCTGGGTACGACTGGAGCGACCTGACGCGGGAGATGACGGAGTCGGAGACGACGACCCAGATGGGTTACGAGGACTACCCGCAGGCGCTGGGGGCGGCGATCCGCCGGGCGGCGAAGAGCTGTCCTGGCGTCCCGATCCTGGTCACCGAGAGCGGGATCGCCACCGCGCACGACGAACGGCGCATCGCGTACGTGGACGCGGCCCTTCGCGAGGTGCAGGCATGCCTCGCAGAAGGCATCGACGTGCGCAGCTACCTCTATTGGTCATGGCTGGACAACTTCGAGTGGGCCCTGGGCTACGTGCCCACCTTCGGGATGGTGGCCGTGGACCGGCAGACGTTTGCCCGGTCACCGAAACCGAGCGCAGCGTGGTTAGGAGAGGTCGCACGGAGGCGGTCCCTAAAGCCCGTGTAAGGAGCCTCGATTTCGCTCGTTTGGCGCCAACGGTGCGTATCCGACGCGTGAATTCCGCACGTCTGACGCCACCCGTTCGGAACCGATAGACCCACGGACGCATGCGGGTTTTCGATCGCCGAGCCGGCCACGCCCCACTTCCTTCTTGACAGCAGGCTTCGGGCGACATAGGATCGCAGCTAAACCGCTTTACTAAAGCGGTTTATCCGTTCGATTCGAGGGGGATTTCGCCTTGGGGCCTAGCCTGGATGTCTCGGGTCAACATCGCTGACGTGGCGAGCGCAGCCGGCGTCTCAAAGACCGCTGTCTCCTTCGCCTTCAACAACCCCGAAAAGCTGGGACAGGCGACGCTCGAGCGCGTCCTTGGCGTCGCGCATGACCTTGGCTACGCTCCGCACCCCGCGGCCCGGGCGCTCTCGATGCGACGCAGCGGAACCATCGGAGTGCTCATCCCCCAGCGCCTCTCCACGGTCTTCGCCAACCCGTTTACGAGCGAGCTCATCCAGGGCCTCGGCGAGCTCTGCGAGGAGCACGACCTCACGCTGCTGCTCGTGCCGCCCCTCGATGGCTCGCTCGAGGGCGCGATCAGACAGGCCTCGGTGGACGGCTTCATCAGCCTCGGCCTGAGCCCGGACGACCGCGCGCTGGAGATGCTCGACCGCATCGGCATCCCGGCTGTGCTCGTCGACTCGGACGCCTCACCCAATCACCCGGCGGTCAACGTCGACGACGAGGGCGGCGCCGAGGCGGCGGCACAGCACGTGCTGGACCTCGGCCATCGCGAGATCGCGATCATCGTGCTTCCGCCTACGCGGGCGCAGGTCGGCCACACGCCGGTGGCGTCGAGAAGGCTTGCCGGCTACAAGCGCGCGATCGAGCGCGCCGGCGCGCCCGAGCCGTTCACGGTGACCGCCGGAGTGACGATGTCGGCTGGAGCGCGCGCGTTCGAGGCTCTGCCCAGGGGCAAGCGCCGGCCTACCGCAGTGCTCGCCATGAGCGACATGGCCGCCATCGGCCTGATGGCCGCCGCGCGCGCCGCGGGCCTACGGATCCCGGAGGACCTGTCGGTCGTGGGTTACGACGACCTGCCGATCGCGGCCTGGACGAATCCGGCGCTGACAACCGTGCGGCAACCGATCGTCGAGAAAGGCCGGCTGGCCGCCCGACTGCTGATCCAGCGGATGAAAGGGAAAGTGGTCGAATCGCCGGCGCCGCTCGCGACGAGCCTTGTGATCCGTGGGTCGACATCACGGCCAAAGGAGGTGAGCGGCCGCAGCTCGTAGCTCACCAATCGACACTCGGGATGTGCTTTGCATCGGCTGCTTGATACAAAGCGAGCAACGCGTAATTCAGGAGAGAGACATAGAATGATTCGCGGAGTAGGGGTACCAGCGCAATCAGCTCAAAGGGGGATTTGAGAATGCGTCAGTTGTGGTTCAAGCGGAGCTTGATCCTGTCGCTCGTGGCCATTTTCACGGCCGTCGCGTGCGGGACCAGCTCGTCAACGAACGCCGGATCGGTCAAGGTCATGGCGACCTGGACCGGCGCGGAGCAGGCCTCCTTCATGGCCGTGATGAAGCCGTTCACGGACCAGACGGGGATCACCATCCAGTACGAAGCCAGCCGTGACCAGGACGCGCTCCTGACCACGCGCGTGGCCGCGGGCAACCCGCCCGACCTCGCGGCGGCGCCCAGCCCGACCTTGCTGACCAACTTCGCCAAGACGGGCAAGGTCATCTCGCTCAACAACATCGTCGACATGACCGCGTTGCAGTCGCAGAACTCGCCGGGCTGGATCACCCTCGGTGAGCCGCTCGGCGACGGCAAGCTGTACCAGGTCTACTCGTGGGTCTCGCTGAAGGGACTCATCTGGTACGACCCGAAGAACTTCCAGGCCAAGGGCTACAACATCCCTAACAGCTGGCAGTCCTTGCTCGACCTGCAATCGACGATCAAGAACAGCGGCACCACGCCATGGTGCGTCGCGCTGGAGAGCGGCGCCGCCTCTGGCTGGCCCGGCAGCGACTGGGTCAAGGAGATCGTCCTCAGCCAGTCCGGACCGACGGTCTACGACAACTGGTGGCAGGGCAAGCTGAAGTGGACCTCCCCTGAGATCAAGAACGCCTGGCAGACATGGGGCCAGATCCTCGGCGGCAATGACAGCAACGTCTACGGCGGCGCCAAGAACATGACCGCCACCAACTTCGCCGACGGCGGCACGCCGATGTTCCAGAGCCCGCCGAAGTGCTACATGCACAACCAGGCGTCGTTCATCACCAGCTTCTTCCAGAGCGCCAACGCTTCGCTCCAGCCGGTGACCGACTTCAACTTCTTCCCGCTGCCTGACATCAACCCCACGTACGCCGGCGCGCACGTGGTCGCCGGAGACGCCTGGTCGATGTTCCACGACACCCCGCAGGCCCGGCAGATGATCAAGTACCTGACCACCGCAGCCGCCCAGGCGATCTGGGTCAAGCGCGGCGGAAAGATCTCGCCGAACAGCCAGGTCACCCTCGACAGCTACCCCGACCCGCTCTCGAAGTCGACGGCCCAGATCCTGGTCGCGACCAAGATCGCCAAGTACGACGCGGGCGACCTGATGCCGGCCGACATGAAGAACGCCTACTGGGCAGCGGTGCTCCAGTTCGCGCAAGACCAGTCGAAGCTCAACTCGATACTCGCGAACCTCGACGCGATACAGGCCAAGGCCTACACCTCTTAATCGAATAACGCAGTAAGCGATGGACTTCAGCGTCCTACTGACGGACCTGCCGACTCTGATCGGAGTGATCATCGGCGTGCCGCTGGTGCTCGCCGCCTACATCGTGGGCGGCGAGTACCTGGTCCGGCGGTTGCCGGACAAATGGCGGCCTTCTATTCGACCGTGGATCTGGGTCGCACCGGCCCTGTTGCTGGTCACGGGCTTTCTTGTTTTGCCTGCGATCGGGACCATCGGCGAGAGCTTCCAGGACAACCACGGCAAATTTGTCGGGCTCACGAACTTTGGCAACCAGCTGAGCGGCTTTCCGACTGGCGGCGCGTGGATCGCCATCCGCGACAACCTCTTCTGGCTCGTCTTCTACACGCTGTTCGTGCTTGCCTTCGGCCTTTTGCTCGCCGTCCTATTCGACCGGGTGCCGTACGAGAAGATCGTCAAGTCGCTGATCTTCATGCCCATGGCGATCTCTTCCGTCGCGACCGTCGTGATCTGGAAGTTCATGTATGCCTACCAGCCGCCGGGCCAGCCGCAGACGGGCACCCTCAACGCGATTCTCAGCACCGTGTTTCACCAGGACCCCCGCACCTGGATCCAGGACACGAGCCCGATTCTCGGCCTTTTTCCGCTCAACAACCTGGCGTTGATCGGGGCTGCGGTCTGGGGAATCGTCGGATTCTCGATGGTGATCCTGTCGGCCGCGCTGAAGGGCATCCCGGGCGACCTTCTGGAGGCCGCGCGGGTGGACGGCGCCGGTGAGATCACGATCTTTCGCCGCGTGATCTTTCCGCTGATGATGCCGACGGTCGTGGTGGTCGGCACCACCCTGGTCATCTTTGCGCTGAAAGCCTTCGACATTGTCTACGCGATGACAAACGGCAACTACGACACAGACGTCCTAGCCAACCGCATGTACAAGCTTCTCTATCAGCACTTCCCGAGCGACTACGCCAACGCCAGTGCGGTGGCCGTCATCCTGCTCGCGACAGTGATCCCGGTTCTGATCTTCAACCTGCGTCAATTCCGAGCAGTGGAGGCTAGGAGATGAGCGTCGCAGCAGCTGCGCCAACCAGTTCAGTCGCGGTCCGCTTTTCGCCGCGCTGGATCACCGACAGAATCGGCGGAGTCGTTCTGCACATCGCCGTGATCAGCCTCACCCTCGCCTGGATGGTGCCCACGCTCGGCCTGCTGGTGACCTCCTTCCGCCTGCCCTCCGACATCGCGAATACCGGCTGGTGGACCGCCCTGGCGCCGCCGTTCAAGTTCACCCTGGACAACTATTCGCAGATGCTCTCGGCGAGCAACCTCGGCCAGGGCTTTTTCAACAGCTTCATGATCTCGATTCCCGCAGTGATCATCCCGGTCACCATCGCGGCTTTCGCGGCGTACGCGTTCGCCTGGATGAAGTTCCCCGGCCGCGACTGGATCTTCCTCGCGCTGGTCGGGCTGCTGGCTGTGCCCCTGCAGCTCACGTTCATCCCGGTGACCACCGAATTCGTCAAGCTGGGATTGACGCCCGACCACCTGACGTCGCTTGGGCTTCCGCCCTTCATTCCCCTGTGGCTTGCCCACGCCGGCTACGGGCTGCCGTTCTCCATCTACCTGCTCTCCAACTTCTTCCGGGCGCTTCCGAGCGACCTATTCGAATCCGCCGAGATCGACGGCGCCGGGATGCTGACGGTGTTCTTCCGCATCGTGGTGCCCCTGTCGGTGCCGGCCATCGCGTCGCTCGTGATCTTCCAGTTCCTCTGGGTATGGAACGACCTCCTGGTCGCCCTCATCTACGTCGGCGGAACGCCGAACGTGGCGCCGGTCACCGTGTCCCTCGTCAACCTGGTCGGCTCGTATGGCCAGAGCTACCAGCTGTTGACCGCTGCGGCATTCTTCTCGATGATCGTGCCGCTGATCGTGTTCCTCAGCCTCCAGCGCTACTTCGTCCGCGGCATTCTCGCCGGTTCTGTAAAGGGATAGAAAAAGATGGCATCAGTCACCTACGACCATGTAGTCAAGCGCTACACCGCGGACCTCACCGTCGTCAAAGACTTCAACGTCGAGATCAAGGACAAAGAGTTCATGGTCCTGGTGGGCCCGTCCGGCTGCGGCAAGTCGACGGCGCTGCGCATGCTCGCCGGGCTCGAGGCTATCTCCGAAGGACAGATCCGGATCGGCGACCGCGTCGTCAACAACGTGGCGGCCAAGGACCGGGACATCGCGATGGTGTTCCAGTCCTACGCGCTCTACCCGCACATGTCGGTCTACGACAACATGGCCTTCCCGCTGCAGATGCAGCACATGAAGAAAGACGAGATCGACAAGCGCGTCAAGAACGCTTCCAAGATCCTCGGCCTCGACAACTTCCTGAAGCGCAAGCCTCGCGCTCTCTCGGGCGGCCAGCGCCAGCGGGTCGCCCTTGGTCGCGCGATCGTGCGCAGCCCCAAGGTGTTCCTCCTCGACGAGCCGCTGTCCAACCTCGACGCCAAGCTGCGCGGCCAGACCCGCATCGAGCTGCAGAAGCTGCACCGCGACCTCGAGACGACGTTCATCTACGTCACGCACGACCAGGTCGAGGCGATGACGATGGGCGACCGGATCGCGATCATGAACGCCGGCATTCTTCAGCAGGTGGGCACGCCGGGCGATATCTACGACCACCCGGCCAACCTATTCGTCGCGGGCTTCATCGGCAGCCCCACGATGAACTTCGTCCAGGCGACTGTCGACAACGGCACCGCGAAGGCTTCCGGCCTCGAGGTCAAGCTGCCCAAGCCCGTGAGCGCGAGCAAGGGCACGCTCGGGTTCCGGCCGGAGGCGGTCACCGACCGCATCGTCGAGGGTGGTCCCACGATGCAGATGAAGATCGACGTGGTGGAGCGGCTCGGCTCCGACCAGTTCCTGTACGGGCAGGTCGGTACCGACCAGGTGACGGCGCGCGTCGATCCCCGCATGAGCGTGCAGCCAGGCGACACGGTCAAGCTGGGCCTGGACACCCGCGGCCTGCACTTCTTCGACGCGGAGAGCGAAAAGGCCCTGATCTAAGCTGGGCTGCTAAGTGGAGCGGATCCGGGCGCTCGAGGACTTCGACGCTGCCCGCTTTCGGGCCTTCACCCATTCGGTCGGCTCGATCCTGACCCGGCGGGCTCGCCGCCTCCAGTCGATCGAGCCCGTGCTGGCAGCTGCGGGCCTCGAGGGCCGGGCCTATGGCGGCGTCCAGGAGATCCCGCTCGACCGCTTGGTGGGGTCGGCCGCCCCGCCGTCGAAGACCGGCGATTTCGACCCGGGCTTTCTGCCCATCAACCGGCGCATGCGAGACCGCTGGACGCGGATCTACCAGGCGATGGTGGAAGGCGACGAGCTGCCTCCCATCGATGTGTACAAGGTGGGCGACGACTACTACGTGATCGACGGCCACCATCGCGTGTCCGTCGCGAGGAGCCTCGGGCGGGCGACCATCAACGCTCGCGTGGTCGAGGTCAAGACCCGCGCCCCGCTGGGACGCAAGATCGACCCTGCCGCGCTGCTCCGGGCGGCCGAGTACGCCGCCTTTCTCGAGACGACCCAGCTTCATCGCACCCGGCCCGAAGCGCGGCTCGAATGCAGCCGGCTCGGCCGCTATGACGAGATCCTCAAGCACATCCTCGGACACGGCTACTTTCTCGGCCTCGAGCTCGGCCGCCCCGTTCCACTGCCGGAGGCGGCGGCGAGCTGGTACGACCGCGTCTACAAGCCGGTGGCGGACGCGATCCGGAAGCACCACGTCCTCGAGGCGCTTACCGGCTGGACCGAGGCCGACCTCTACGTCGAGATCACGCGCCGGTGGCTGGCGCTGAGCCAGGGCGGGCAGACCGCAGGGCCTGATCCCGCGGCGGAGGCGCTCCTGAACGAGCACGCCAACGCATGGTGGCGGCGCCGCCACGCCATCCAGATCCCCGACCGCCGTATCAAGGACAGGCGCGGAGAAGTATGAGAAGGAACCTGACGGTTCCTTCTCATCGACAGGCCGGCTGCGCCGGCGTGTCTGCTCATCTTCCCGCGGTTGGGATTTTCGGAATAGCTACTCCAGGCGACGCGTGGGAGTACTCGAGACAAAGTTGCGGCCGGGTCAAGCCCGGCCGCCCCTGCCACGCTAGCGGGCAGAAATGATCGGCATCATCTTTGGGCCGCCCGGAAGCGGGAAGGGGACCCAGGCGTCGCGGATCGAGGCCGATTCCCACCTCGATCATCTTTCGACCGGCGACATCCTCCGCTCCGAGGTGGCTCGCGGCACCGAGACGGGCAAGGAGGTGGCCCGGATCATGGCCGCCGGGGACCTCGTTCCGGACGACGTGATCATCGCCATCGTCCAGGGCATCCTGCGCGACCCCAATAGCAGCTCGGACATGCTGCTCGACGGGTTTCCCCGCACGCTGGAGCAGGCCCGTGCGCTGGAGCAGATGCTTGCCCAGGAGGGCCACCGAGTGGACTTCGTGGTCGCCCTCGACGTGCCGGAGGACGTGCTCGTCGACCGGATCCTCCACCGCGCGGCGGTCGAGGGGCGGCCCGACGACACCCGGGGGGCGATCGCAGAGCGGATGCACGAGTACCACAAGCTCACTGAGGCGGTGCTCGATCACTACCGCCAGCAGGGAGTCCCCGTGAAGGTGGTGAACGGGGTCGGCGACGTCGATGCGGTATTCGAGCGCATACGGCCGGCCATCGGAATATCCTCACCGTAGCTGGGGAACGTGGCGAGAAAAGCCCGCGAGCTGTGCGAGAAGCTCCTGTCCTACGCCAGCCCGCTGCAGCTGCACGCGGAAGAGATCGACCCGCGCAGCGGCCGGCACCTGGGCAACTTCCCGCAAGCCTTCTCACACCTGGCCCTGATCAACGCAGTGATGCATGTGATCCATGCCGAGCTGGGCGTGCCAAACAAGTTCGGGGTCGGTTCGCCGTCCCCTCAGCCCTAGACTCCCCACCATGTGGGGTGGTCGGCTCTGGCCGAAGGCCACGGCCGGGAGGGGCAGTGCGCTGAGATGAGCGTCTCGTCGCCAATCCCGCTCGGCTTGATTGCGCTTATCGGGTTCATTGTGCTGGCTGCAATCGTGGGAGTGATCTGGTTGGTCGTAGCCAACCGCCGCCCCCGCCAATAACACGCAGTTCTAGGCCCTGAATTCAGAGGGGGGGTCCCCCCTATCGATCCAGGGGAATTTACTGACACTATTACGCGGGTCGCTGCATCCTCCAGCGGTGACCTCGCCCCGAAGGTGTTTCCTGGCGCGAGCTTAAGCACGATCCTGGTCGTCGACGACGACCCGGACACTCGCGGCTTGTTCAGGTTCGTCCTGGAACAGGCCGGCCACCAGGTCGTCGAGGCCGCCAACGGTGAAGCCGCATTGGATCTGATCACCCCTAATCCTCTGCCGGACCTGATCACGACCGACCTGACGATGCCGCTGATGACCGGTGAAGGCTTGATCGAGCGGCTGCGATCGGAACCGAGAACCTCGTCGATTCCCATCGTGGTGGTCTCCTCCAACCCCTTTGCCGCCCGGGCCCTTGAGTCGTCAGGCCTCGTGGAGGCAGTCGTCATCAAGCCTTTCGATCCGATCGCGCTGGAAGCCTGCATTCGCGCCGTCGCCACCACACGAAGGACGGCTGCCATGGACCAGCAGCGGATGTAGCGTGGGTATCAGCCAGTACGCGGCCACCAACTTTCGGGAAAGCCCTGATGCGATCCTGGCGGCCGAGGTCCCTGAGACACCCGACCCGATCCGGATCGTGATCGTCGAGAACCAACGGTTCCTCGCTGACGCGCTGGAAGCGCTGATCAGCCGCCAGCCGGGCATGTTGGTCGTCGGCAAAGTGGGCGAGGCCACCGACTTCTATCCCGTGGCGGCGGAGCTGCACCCGGACATCGTGATCATGGACTTTCGCCTGGCGGACGAGGCTGCAATAGCCTCGGTCAGGGCGATGTTCAAGGCCGGCTCTCAGGCCAAGGTGATCTTCCTGACCCGCGAAGAATCGGACCAGGTTCTGCTCGCCGCAATCGAAGTGGGGGCGAGCGCAATCCTGAACTTATCGTCTCCCGCCGACGAGGTGATCCACGCCGTTCGCGCAGTTGCCGAAGGCGCAAGCCTGATCTCTCCGCTCAAGATCTCGAGGCTCCTCAACGGCCGCCGAAAGACGGATGTCATGCGCGACAAGCTGACCAACCGCGAGACCGAGATTCTCGGCTTGATGGCAGAAGGCGCTTCGAATCGCGAAATCGCTGGGAGGCTGTTTATCAGCTACAACACGGTGCGCTGCCATGTGCGGAACCTGTCCGGAAAGCTGGCCGCGCACAGCAAGTTGGAGGTGCTGGTCAAGGCCGAGCAGTTCGATCTTGTCGACCGCCGAGGCGCTGCAGCCGTCTCCTTCGCCTACAGTCGTGCGCAAAATTTGTAACGCGGCGAACCCAGGTTTGTTGCAGACACCGGGCCAAGCTGGTTGTCCATACTCTCGGGGTGCCGGATGAACCTTCGCACCCGCTCGATGGTGAGCAGCTCGACACCACGCATTGGGAAGACGCCCGCCATTGGATGAGCATCTACGTCGACCTGCTCGAATTCAAGCGGGGCCTCCTGGAACGGATCAGGCGCGACGTGACCAAGCTCCAGCCGGTAGCCAGGAAGGCCGCGGAGGCGGACGTCAAGATCATCGAGGACCAGATGGACGGTTACCAGAGGCGGCTGGACCTCTGGTTCCAACGTGTCTGGGATCTCCAGGGCCTCTTGCTGGATCCCGAGGGGCGCATCATCCGTTACCAGGGTCGGGAAGCCATACTGACCCTCCGAGAGTTTCAGCTTCTCCAGTTCCTGCTCGATCATCCACACCGGTACTTCACCGTGGGCCAGATCCTCGCCGATGCCTGGTCGGAGCCCTCACTTTTCCCCGAAGAGGTACGAAGCTATGTGCAGCGTGTGCGCAAGGTGGTGGCGGCTCTCGACATCCCGTGCGACGTCGTCAACCGCCCGGGCCGCGGCTACGCCCTGGAGTTTCGGGCAGACTAGTAAGCAATGGATAAGGGCAATTCGCACTCTCGGTCGGGGCCGCGAGCGAGGCTGCCGCGCATCCTGGTCGTCGAGGCTAACGCCGGCTACCGTTCCGTCATCTCGCACCTGGTCGAGCTGGCCGGCGGAGAATCCGAGAGCGTCGCGGAGTTTGACGCGGCGCAGCGTCAGGTCGAGAGGTCCACGAGGTTCGACCTGGTGATCCTTGGCATGAGCGCCGACTCGCGTGTGAGTCCGAAGGAACTCGCGGAGCTGAGAGCCGCGGCCAAATCTCCTTTCATCTTGCTGGACGAGTCGTCCGGCGACGCCGGCTTGACGCTTCAAGAGTTTGAAGCCGGTGCGAGCCAGGTCCTGCCCAAGCCTTTTGTTCCGGACGCCCTGATCGGTGCTATCAAGTCGGAGTTGCGCGGGCCCGACATCGCCTCAGTGGTCGCGATCGCGACCAAGATCGAGCTTGGGGGCCTCGTCTTTGACGCCAAGCTGCGCACCGTCACGAACGGCGACGCCGCTGTCTCCTTGACAAAACGCGAGTGGCAGCTGCTCTCGTTCTTTCTTGCCAACCCAAATCAGCTCTTTGCCGCGGAGGAAGTGGCAATTCCCGCCTGGGGCGCCGACGCCTCAATCGAGCAGTTCCGGACGTACGTGACGCGGCTTCGGCACAAGCTCGGGCCGTTCAACGGCGCCTGCGAATTGATCAACGAGAAAGGCAAGGGTTACCGTTTGGCGCTGCACCAGCCAAAGAAGTAAGGAAAACTATTCGCAATCCGAGCCCGCTTCGTCGCACTCGGGACGGACGCCGAAGCGTTGGAAGCGTGACCGGTTGCGCGCGAACCACCGGTAGGCAGCTTCTTCGATGACGGCCACCGGCCACAGCCTGTAAGCGCGCGCAAACGCGGACCAGCCGCCTCCGGTCTCGCGCAGCACCCGATTGATCGCCGCCGCTCCTTCCGACCACACCCCATCCGGGCCCATGGTCCAGGCGGCCCTGTCAGCCTCTTCACGGGTGATCCCGTACCGAGCCAGAGCGCCCCTTTGTTGATTGGGTATCGCCAGCACACGGCCGGCCCGGTCGCGCCGGCGGACCCAGCGCGCCATCCGTGTTCAAACGCCTCAAGTCCCGTCGAAAAGGAGGACGAGATCCGGCTCGCTCACGCGCTTCCCGACCCCGACCATTTCGCACGTCTGGCATCAGACGTGCGCATGGCCGGCATTCTTAGCGAACGGCTGGCGCCAAAAGTGCGGAATTCGCCGTTGGCTACTTGCCGCCTCCGTTCGAGGGGGGTGCCGGCTTGAGGAACAACGCCGCCAGAGGTGGAAGCGTCAGCGTCAGGCTGTGCCGGTGTCCGTGGACGCTGATCGGCACCGCCTCCACACCACCGAGGTTGCCCTGCCCGCTGCCTCCGTAGAGCGGTGCGTCGCTGTTCAGCAGCTCGAGCCACCGCCCCGCCTGCGGAATCCCGATCTGGTAGTTGTGGCGCGGCACGGGAGTGAAGTTGAACACGCCGACGATGATGTCCTGAGGTGAGCGGCCGCGGCGGATCAGGCTGACGATGCTCTGGTCAGCGTCCGTGACGTCGATCCACGAGAAGCCGGCCGGGTCGAAGTCCAGCTCGTGCAGCGCCTTCTCCTCGCGCAGGATCCGGTTCAGGTCACCGACCCACAGCCGCATCGCTGAGTGCATCGGCTGGTCGAGCAGGTACCAGTCCAGGCTCTGCTCGTGGTCCCACTCGTGCCACTGTCCAAACTCGTCGCCCATGAACATGAGCTTCTTGCCGGGCTGCGCGTACATGTAAGCGAACAGAAGGCGCAGGTTGGCGAACTTCTGCCAGTCGTCGCCGGGCATCTTGGAGAGCAGCGACCCCTTGCCATGCACGACCTCGTCGTGGGACAGGGGGAGCATGAAGTTCTCGCCGAAGGCGTAGAGCATGCGGAACGTGAGGTTGTTGTGGTGGAACTTTCGGTGGATCGGCTCCTCCGACATGTACTTGAGCGTGTCGTGCATCCAGCCCATGTCCCACTTCATGCCGAAGCCCAGGCCGCCGAGATAGGTGGGTCGTGAGACGAGTGGAAAGGACGTGGATTCCTCCGCGATCGTCTGCACGCCTGGCTGCTCTTTGTAGACCTCGATGTTGAAGCGGCGCAGGAAGTCGACCGCCTCCAGGTTCTCGTTGCCCCCGAACTTGTTCGGGATCCATTCGCCCGCCTTGCGCGAGTAGTCGAGGTACAGCATCGACGCGACGGCGTCGACGCGCAGCCCGTCAGCGTGGTAGCGGTCGAGCCAGCACAGCGCGCTGCTCAGCAGGAAGCCGCGCACCTCGTTGCGCCCGTAGTTGAAGATCGAGCTTCCCCAGTCGGGGTGCACCCCGAGGCGAGGGTCCGCGTGCTCGAAGAGATGCGTTCCATCGAAGTTCTGCAGGCCGAACTCATCGGCTGGAAAATGCGACGGCACCCAGTCGAGGATCACCCCGATCCCGCTCTGGTGCAGGTGGTCGA
Source organism: Candidatus Dormiibacterota bacterium (assembly GCA_036833175.1). GTDB lineage: Bacteria > Chloroflexota > Dormibacteria > Dormibacterales > Dormibacteraceae > Palsa-870. Next base: position 5,050 of record DAITQH010000036.1, on the reverse strand, counting down.
CCAGGAACATGAAGTCCTGCGGCGTGCCGAAGCGGCTCGTCGGCGCGAAATACCCGGTCACCTGGTAGCCCCACGAGCCGTAAAAGGGGTGCTCCATCACCGGCATGAACTCGACATGCGTGAAGCCCATCTGGCTGACGTAATCGGCCAGGCGCGGTCCCAGCTCGCGATACGTGAGCCACCGGTTCTCCTCTTCGGGCACGCGCATCCACGAGCCGAGGTGCAGCTCGTACACAGACCAGGGCGCCCCGCGCCCGTTGGTGACCTGCCGGTTCGACATCCACCGTTCGTCGCCCCACAGGTAGTCGAGGTCCCACACGACCGATGCCTGTCGCGGCGGCTGTTCCGAGTAGGCGGCGAACGGGTCGGCCTTGTCGGCTCCCTGCCGGGTGACCCGCGATTGGATGTGGTACTTGTACAGCGCCCCGTGCTTCACGCCGGGGATGAACCCTTCCCAGATCCCGGACTGCTCGCGCGGGAACAAACCGTTAGCGGTTTTGTCCCAGCCGTTGAAGTCGCCGATGACGCTCACCAAATCGGCGTTGGGCGCCCAGACGCCGAACGACGTGCCCTCAGGCTCACTGGACAGGTGCGCGCCCAGCTTGTCGAACAGATGGCTGTGCGTGCCCTCGTTGAAGAGGTGCAGGTCGAACGGGCTGAGCAGCGAGCGCGCGATCACGCCGGCGTCACCGCATCGAGGATGCCGCGCAGCGGGATCCTCACCCAATCCGGTCGCATGTTCAGCTCGTATCGCAGCTCGTACAACGCTTTCTCCAGCAGCATCGTATTGAGTTGGAGGTCGAGGTCGTCGGCAGCCTGGGGCACGAACGACTCCGTCCCGGCGGTCGCGAGGTAGCTCCGGAGGAAGGCCGCCGAAACGCACTGCACCCAGAACCTCCCCCACGTCCGCAGTCCGGGGAGGGCTGCGGGGTCGATCTGGTCGGAGCGCAGGGCCGCCTGGCTGGCGTAGTCGAAGGACCGCAGCATGCCCGCCACGTCTCTCAGCGCGAGGCGCTTGAGCCGCCGCTCGTAGAGAGAGCGGGTCGGCTCGCCTTCGAAATCGATGATCACGAAATCGTGCCCGGTGTAGAGGACCTGGCCCAGGTGGTAGTCGCCGTGGACGCGGATCCGGGTCGTGGTCAGCCGCCGGCTGAGGAACGTCTTGAGGATGCTCGCGATTCTCGGCTCGAGCTCGAGAACCTGCTTCGCCTCCTCCCTGGCGTCTTCCGGCAGCTTCTTGAGCTGGCTGCGGAGGAGGTCGGTCGAGCGTATCGAGACGCCGCTCACCGACTGGTAGATCGAACGCTGATCTTGCGGTGTGATCCGTTCGGGCGCGAAGGCGGGATCGGTTGGATCGGAGGCCAGTGCGCGGTGCAGCTCGGCGGTCCGGCGCCCCAGCAGCCGGGCCGAGTCGAGGTAGGCCCCGATGGTCTTGGCCGCGACCTCGGGCAGCTCCGCAGCGCTCGCCTGCACGAGGTTGCGCGCCACCGGCGGCGGCTCCGCGCCGACCAGGTCAACGCCGCGGAAGAAGTGTGCGAGCGTGTTCAGCGTGTACTGCCAGGCGTCGCCCTGGTTCGGCACGTAACCCTGGAGCACGGCAAGGCTGATGGGCTCCCCACTGTCCCGGCGGTACTCGAGGCTCCCCGCGAGCGGCGCGATCTGGGCGAAGTTCGTCTTCTCGGTCAGGAACCTGCCGACCTCGAGCTCCGGGTTCATGCCCTCCTCGAGCCGGCGGAACACCTTGAGGATCAAGCGCTCGCCGAACACGACCGAGTTGTTGCTCTGCTCGGCCACCGACAGGGCGGCCTCGAGCCGGACGGTCTCCGGGCCCCGGAGGCGGGCGAAGGCGCGGGTCGTCGAGCCGATCAGCGTGCCCTTGCCGTTCGTCGCCCGCCGGCGCCGCGCGATCGCGCCGAGCATCGCCTCGGCAAAACCCGGCGGTCCGAGGGCGTCGTAGATGAGGCCGCGGCCTTCCTCGCCCTGCACGCGCAGCCAGGCGATCGCGGAATGCGGCCACCGCTCGAGGATGTGAGGCGCCTCGACATGGTTCGCGTAAGCCAGCGGGATCTGGTACGTGTCAGGATCGCCCTCGGCGTAGCTGATGACGACGGCCGCCAGTTGGGGGTCGCCGGCCGCCCCGGGCACCGGCACGAGGTTCGAGATCGAGGCTGACTTCAAGCCCCGCGCCTTGCCAGCAAACCACCTGCGATTCCGGACGTAGCCGAGCAGAACGTTCTCGAGCCGGTCTTTCGACGGACCTGTGAGCGCGGATTCCCAGTCGCCGGCAACGCGAATCTCGGGCAGGGAGGCGCTGGTCAGCCGGCCGTCGCTCGACAACATCGGGGTCGCGCGTGGTTGAAGCGCGAACCAGTAGAAGGCATGCGGTCCCAGGGTCAGGAAGTAGGGCGCGTCCCCGACCACGGGCATCTCGTTGCCGCTGAACAGCTCCACCGGCACCAGGCCCTTCCACTGGCTCATGTCCAGCTCTACGGCCTGCAGGAAGCGGGACAGGTTGGCGATGCACAGGATCTGCTCCGATTCGTACCGCCGGATGTAGGCGAGGACCTTGCGGTTCTCAGGCCGAAGCAGCTCGAGCGTGCCGCGGCCGAACGCGCGATGCCGCTTGCGCAGAGCGATCAGCCGCTTCATCCAGGAGAGCAGGGAGTGGGGGTTCTGGCCCTGGGCCTCGACGTTGACGGTTTCATAGTGGTACTCGGGGTCCGTGATCACTGGCAGGTACAGCCGCTGGCGGTTCGCTCGCGAGAAGCCTGCGTTGCGGTCGGCGCTCCACTGCATCGGGGTTCGCACGCCATTGCGGTCGCCGAGAAATATGTTGTCGCCCATTCCTATCTCGTCGCCGTAGTAGAGAACCGGCGTGCCGGGCAGCGAGAACAGGAGACCGTTCATCAGCTCGATGCGCTTGCGGTCGTTGCCGAGCAGCGGCGCCAGGCGGCGGCGGATGCCGAGGTTGATCCGCGCGAGCCGGTCCTGCGTGTAGGCCCGGTACATGTAGTCGCGCTCCTCGTCGGTGACCATCTCGAGCGTCAGCTCGTCATGGTTGCGCAGGAACAGCGCCCACTGCGCGCTGTCTGGGATCGACGGGGTCTGCGCGAGGATGTCGACGATGGGGAACCGGTCCTCCATGCGGATCGACATGAACAGGCGCGGCATGAGAGGGAAGTGAAACGCCATGTTGCATTCGTCGCCCTGGCCGAAGTACGAGACGGCGTCCTCAGGCCACTGGTTGGCCTCGCCCAGCAGCATCCGGTTCGGATAGTTGGTGTCGACATGCTTCCGCATCTCCCGCAGGAACTGATGCGTTTCGGGAAGGTTCTCGCCATTCGTCCCCTCGCGCTCGAAGAGATACGGGACGGCGTCGAGCCGCACGCCGTCGATGCCCATCTCGAGCCAGAAGTCGAGCGCCTTGAACAGAGCGTCCTTGACCTTCGGGTTGTCGAAGTTCAAGTCCGGCTGGTGGGAGTAGAAGCGGTGCCAGTAGTAGGCATTCGCGAGGTGGTCCCAAGTCCAGTTCGACGTTTCGAAGTCTTTGAAGATGATCCGCGCGTCCTGGTAGCGCTGGTTGGTGTCGCTCCAGACGTAGAACTCGCGCGCCGCGCTTCCGGGCTTCGCATGCCGCGCGCGCTGGAACCACGGATGCTGGTCGGAGGTGTGGTTGCACACGAGCTCGTTGATGACCCGGATCCCGCGGTGATGCGCTTCTTTGACGAACGCGTTGACGTCGCCGAGCGTGCCGAACATCGGGTTGACATCCGTGTAGTCCGCTATGTCGTAACCGTCGTCGCGCAGCGGTGACGGATAGAACGGAAGCAGCCAGATCGCGTTGACGCCGAGATCCTGCAGGTACGGAAGCTTTTCGAGCAGTCCCCTGAAGTCACCGCTGCCGTCAGCGTCGCTGTCGGAGAACGCGCGCACGTGCAGCTCATAGATGAGCGCGTCCTTGTACCAGAGCGGATCGTCATCCTGCCGTAGCGTTTCGATCTTGCGGCGTCGCGCAGCCGGCTTGGTTATCAAAGGAAATACTCGAAGTCGTGCTCGCTGCGGATGCGGCGGCGGAAGCGGAAGATCTGCGCGGGGATCGCGTGCGGGTTGATCTCGACATAGTTGCGTGGGCCGTTCCACAGGTACCGCGCGCCGCTCAACAGCTCGTGCGCCTGGTAGCCGCGGTCGCGCCTGATACCCAGCTCCTCGATCGGCAGCGTCACCATGCCCGACTGCGTGTGGTGGGGGTCGACGTTGACCACCGTGAGCACCACATCGGCCAGGTCCGGGGTGCTCTTTGTATACGCCACGAGGTACTCATTCTCGGTCGGATGGAACCTGAGGCCGCGGTCGCTCTGAAGCGCCGGGTTCTCTCGCCGCACCTTGTTGACCAGCGTGATCAGCTCGCGAAGGCTGTCCGGGCTGTCAAGATCCCAGCTCCGCAGCTGATATTTCTCGGAGTCGAGGTACTCCTCAGACCCTGGTTCGCGCGCTCGCCCCTCGCACAGCTCGAAGGCCGGACCGTAGATCCCGTAGTTGGCGCCCAGGGTGGCGGCGAGGAGGAGCCGCGCCGCGAACGCCGGGCGCCCGCCGGTCTGGAGGTACTGGGTCAGGATGTCCTGGGTGTTGGGCCATAGGTTGGCTCGGAAGAAGTCGCGCACCGGCGTCTGTGACAGCTCGGTGAAGTACTCCGCCAGCTCGGCCGGCGTGTTCCGCCACGCGAAGTAGGTGTACGACTGCGTGAACCCCGCCTTGGCCAGGCGGTACATCACCTTCGGGCGCGTGAATGCCTCGGAGAGCAGGATCGCGTCCGGATGCTGGCGCTTGAGCTCGCCGATGAGCCATTCCCAGAACGGGAAGGGCTTGGTGTGAGGGTTGTCGACGCGGAAGATCGAGACCCCTTGTTCGGCCCAGTACAGGACGATCGACAGCAGCTCGTCCCAGAGCTCTCGCCAGTGCTCCGACTCGAAGTCGAACGGGTAAATGTCCTCGTACTTCTTGGGCGGGTTCTCCGCGTACTGGATGCTGCCGTCCGGGCGGTGCTTGAACC
>DAITQH010000035.1:0-21407 GCA_036833175.1 Candidatus Dormiibacterota bacterium | reverse complement strand
GCGTGTAGACCTGCGTGTCGCGGAGCTGAAGCTCGAGCTCCTGCTGGTCGGTGACATCGCGGAATGAGGCGAAGATCCCGCGGACCACGCCGGCCGCGTCGCGGAAGACCGCCGCGTTGAACGAAACCTGGAGCTTCTTGTCGTTGGCCGCCTGCATGGTCAGCACGTAGTTGGTGACCAGCCCTTTCTCGAACGTGAGGCGCACACCATCGATCGCGCGCTCGCGCTCGGTGAAGTGCTCCGGGAACCTCGAACCGACCAGCTGTGCGCGGGTCCGGCCGACCATCTTGCACAGGGTCTCGTTGACGTCGGTGATACGAAGCTCGTCGTTGACGGTCACCAGCCCGTCGCGCGAGGCTTCGAAGAGACCCCTGTTGTAGGCCTGCTCCTCGGCCAACAGTGTCTGGAGGCGCCCCTGTTCGGTGATGTCCCGGGCCGACGCAAAGATTCCGCGGACCTTCCCGGCCTGGTCGGCGAAGGTTGCGGCGTTGAACGACACCAGTTGCTCGTGGCCATCCTTGGTGCGCAGGGTGAGCTCGTAGTTGGTCAACGCGCCCTTGTCCAGCGTGTCGCGAACGCCGGCGGCGGCGCGCTTCGTGTCGGTGAAGTAGTCCTGAAAGGCGCTGCCGATCAGCTCGGTTCTCTGGTATCCGGACATCTGGCACATCTTTTCGTTCACGTCGGTGATGGTCAGCATCGGGTCCACCATCACAAGGCCGTCGAAGGAGGCCTCGATCAGGCTTCTGTTGTAGGCCCGCTCGCTCAGCAGCAAGGCCTGCAGACCGGCCTGGTCGGTGATGTCGCGGGCCGACGCGAAGATGCCGCGCACGTTGCCGACGTGGTCGCGGAAGATCGATGCGTTGATGGACACCTGCAGCTGCTGGCGGGACCGAGTCGAGAGGGTGAGTACGTAGTCTTTGACCGAGCCTTTGTCGAAGGTCTCTTTGACGCCTGCAGTCGCGCGGTCGGGATCGACGAAGTAGGTCGCGAACGCGGTGCCGAGGAGGTCCTCACGCGCGTAGCCGGAGAGCCGGCACATCTGCTCGTTGACGTCTGAGATCAGGCCCTCCGAGTCAACTGCAACCTGGCCGTCGACGCTCGACTCGATGAGCCCGCGAAGGTAGTTCTGCTGCTCTCGCAACCTCTCCTCGAGCTTCTTCTGCTCGGTGATGTCGCGCGCCGCCGCGAACACGCCCTGGAGTTTGCGATCCCGGTCGAAAAAGGCGGTGGCGTTATAGCTCACAAGCGTCTCGTGGCCGGACTTCGAACGGGCCGTGAGCTCGTAGTTGGCGACCCTGCCCTCGCGGAGCACGAGGCGGATGGCCTCGTCAGCCTTGCGGGGCTCGGTGAAATAGCGGTTGAAGCGGGACCCGATCAGCTCTTCGCGCGAGTGCTCGGTCAGCAGCACCATCTGCTCGTTGACGTCGGTGATCACGCCCAGGGGGTCGGTGGTCATGATGGCGTCGACGTTCGACTCCATCAAGGAACGCGTGTAGACCTGGGTAACCTCCAGCGCCTGGGCCAGCCGGATCTCGTCCGACACGTCCCTGGAGATGAGTAGGAACCCGATCGCGTCGCCCGAATTGTCGCGGCGCGGAGTGAGCACGACACGGGCGGGGAACGTGGTGCCATTCTTGCGGCGGCGGACGAGCGACCCCTCGAACTTGCCCGTCTCGAGGGCGGTCGCCATCATCTCGTGCGTCAGTCCAGCGGCCACGGCCTCGGCTGTATGGAGGATGGAAGAGTTCGCCTTGCCGATGATCTCCTCGGGCTCATACCCGTAGAGGCGGCGCGCGCCCTCGTTCCAGAGCTGGATGTTCCCCTCCAGGTCCATGCCGATGATCGAGGTTTCCGTGGACGCCTCGAGCACGTTGCCGATGAAGTTCGCCGCCGCGTAGGGGTCGGCGAAAAGTGCTGGGTCGATCAGCCGCTGAAAACCCCCGGCTCCAGAATTCGGATTTCCGGACCTGATCTCTTTTGCGTGTGCGCGCGCACCCATATCGACCCCGGCCGGCTGACCGTTGGTTGGCGGCGGTCGTTTTACCGCCAAGTCATCTCAGCCACCGCGCGCACGTAGGCCAGGGCGTGGACCTGGTCGGAGGGCCACGAAGGATCGTCACGTTTCATTCTCTGATGGGAAGAGACGGGCCCACAACCTAAGAACCACGGGTTGAGCCCCATCCGTTCAGTGGGGCTTCGGCCGGCTACAGTCGGCCGGTTGGCGCCTTGTTTCGCGCTCGGCCGGGAAGGCGATTCAACCCGGCGTGAGACCGCCACCGGTTGGGCACCGGATCTCGTGATTGACACGGTGGCGGCTTCCCCGTCCAATTTAAGCTAGGCGTTGGGGAGAGTTAAGCCTCAGGAGGGCGGATATGAGACGGATTGCTGCTGTCGTGGTGGGACTGTTCTTGGTTGCTTCGTGCGGAGGTGGTGGCGGCTCCAGCCAGTCGGGGGGCACGCCAAAATCCGGCGGCACGGCGACGATCGCTCTTGAAAGCGAGCTGCGCACGCTCGATCCGCTGGACTCGTCGCTGCTCGTCGAGCGTGAGGTCTTCTACAACGTGTACGACTCGCTCTTCACGATCGATCCCTCGCTCAAGATCATGCCGGGTCTTGTGAAGTCGTGGGACACCACCGACCCTATGAACTACAAGTTCACGTTGCAATCGGGGGTCAAGTACCAGGACGGGACGACCTTCAACGCGCAGTCCGTCAAGGACAATATTCAGCGCTACCAGACGACTTCCACATCGCGCCGCAAGTCAGACCTGGCCAGTGTTGGAAGCGTCGAGGTGGTCGACGACACGCACGTCGTCTTCCATCTGAAGAAGCCCGACGCCACGTTACTCGCCACGCTGGTAGACCGCGCCGGGATGATGCTCTCGATGGCCGCAGTGAAGGCCGGCGGCCAGAACTTCTCGCTGGCGCCGACCGGCGCCGGGAGCGGGCCGTTCGCGTTCGTTGAGTGGAAGCGCAACGACCACCTTACGCTGAAGAAGAACCCGAGCTATTGGAAGTCAGGCCTACCCTACCTCGATGGCGTCACCTACCGCGCCATCCCCGACGTCAACGCCATCCTGGCGGCGCTGAGGACCGGCGACATCGACATTGCGCGCATCATCGCCCCCAAGGACGTCGCCAGCGTCAAGTCAGACTCCAGCTTCATCTACCGCGACACTCCCGCCATCGGCTTCAACGGGTTTGAGCTCAACACCGGGGCGCCTCCTTTCAACGACCCGGCCAAGCGGCAGGCGGTTGCGCTGGCGATCGACAGGTACGAGGTTTTGAAGAACATCAACTTCAACATCGGCGTCGTCGGCTACGGACCGATACCTCCATCCAGCTGGGCCTTCGATTCCACCGAGAAGATCTACGACCACGCCGACGCGGCCAAAGCGAAAGCTGCCGCGACCGGCTTCAGCTTTACCTTCAAGACGAACTCCGACCCCATCAACCAGCAGGAGGCGGCCCTGCTGCAGTCAGAGCTTGCTGCCGCCGGCATAACGATGAACATCCAGACCGAAGAGTTCGCGACATATGAGCAGGAATGCGCGAATCACAAGTTCGAGGCCTGCAACGTCGGCTGGTCAGGACGCATCGACCCGGACGGCAACACCTACGCGTGGTGGCACACGAAGGGGGACTTCAACGACAGCCTCTACAGCAACGCACAGGTCGATGCGTGGCTAGAGGACGCACGCGTCAACACCGACCAGAGCAAGCGCAAGCAGGACTATGTCAACGCTCAGAAGCAGATCGTGGCTGACGCTCCCTACGTCTTCACCGGGTTCGGCGTCAGCGCCCAGATCTCCGATATCAAGATCCATGGGTTCACGCTCTATCCCGATTTGATGATCCGGATGGCTGAGGTCTGGAAGGGCTAGCCCTCATCACGCATCCGTGTTCCCGGTTGAGTTGAAGCTGGGGGGCGACCCGGCATGACCACGTACGTGCTTCGCCGGTTGGCGCTGATGGTGCCGGTCGCCTTCCTGGTGACCGTGGGCGTGTTCATGCTCATCCATCTCTCCCCGGGCGATCCTGCACTGATCCTCCTGGGAGAAGACCGCAGCCCCCAGGCGATCGCCGCGATCCACCAGCAGCTGGGCCTCGACCAGCCGCTTTACGCTCAGTACCTGATCTGGCTTGGGCACATCGTGCACGGGGACCTGGGCCGGTCCATCACCACTCACCAGCCTGTGACAATCGCCATCGGCGAGAGGCTTCCGGCCACCTTAGAGCTCGGCGTGGTCGCCCTTCTCTGGTCGCTGCTGGTGGCGATCCCGCTGGGCACCATTGCGGCAGTTAGGCGCGACTCGCTGGCCGACCACATCGCAACCGGATTCACCGTTGGCGGCGTCTCGATCCCCAACTTCTTCATCGGGATCGTGTTGATCTTCTTCCTATCGGTCACGTTCCGACTGTTTCCGTTCGGGGGATACGTACCGTTTGTCCAGGACCCGTACGAGAACCTGCGTCACGTCGTGCTGCCCGCCATCGCGCTGGGCACGGCCGGCGCCGCGATCAACATGCGCTTCACCCGGTCATCGATGATCGAGGTGCTCAATCTCGACTACATCCGCACGGCGCGAGCCAAGGGAGCGTCGTGGCGGCGGGTCGTTTTCATCCACGCGCTCAAGAACGCCTTGATCCCAGTCGTGACCATCGTGGGCCTTCAAATCGGGGGGATCATCGAGGGCGCCGTCGTCACCGAGACCGTCTTCACCTGGCCTGGCGTGGGCAGGCTGGCGGTGGAGTCGATCTTCAATCGCGATTACACGGTCGTGCAAGGGATCGTCCTCCTAGCCGCCTTCACCTACCTGGTCGCCAACTTGCTCGTAGACGTTGTTTACGGGTGGCTCGATCCAAGGATCTCGTACGCATGAGCGCCGCGCCGGCGCTGGTCGCGACCAAGTCTTCCGTAAGCCGCACTCGCATCCGCCTGGTCGAACTGGGCCGGGCTCACCCCCGCGTCGTGCTCGCGGGGGGCCTCGTGGCGTTGCTCTTCCTGGTCGCGCTCTTGGCGCCGTTCATCTCGCCACACGACCCGATCGCAGTCAACGCGGACAACGCCTACCTGCCGCCCCTCAGCCAGGGCCACCTGCTCGGCACGGACGAGCTCGGCCGCGACCTGCTCAGCCGCATCCTCTGGGGCGCCCGGGTTTCGCTCCCGGTCGCGTTCGTCGCGGTGGCCGTGGGGTTGATCGCCGGCGGGTTGACCGGCCTCATCAGCGGCTATTTCGGAGGGCTCGTCGACCTCTTGCTTATGCGGTTGATCGATGCGCTGCTGGCCTTTCCGGCTCTCATCCTCGCAATCGCGATCGTCGCCGCGCTCGGTCCCGACCTGCGCAACGCGATGATCGCGATCGGCATCGTCGCCATCCCGGTGTACGCCCGCCTCGTCCGCGCGCTCGTGCTCCAGCTGAAGCAGATGGAGTTCATCACGGCCACGCGCTCGCTAGGCGCGAGCCCTTTGCGCATCGTGTTTCGGCACATGGTCCCGAACCTGCTCAACCCGGTCATCGTCCAGGTCTCGCTGTCCGCCGGTTTCGCCATCCTGGCTGAGGCCACGCTGTCGTTTCTCGGCCTGGGAGCACAGGTGCCGACGCCGGACTGGGGACAGATGATCAACTCCGGCGCAACCTTTCTCGCGAACGACCCGTGGCTCGCGATCGTGCCCGGCACCGCGATCTCGGTGACGGTTTTCAGCTTCAACCTTCTCGGCGACTCGCTCCGCGACGCCCTCGATCCAAGGCTCCACACCTGATATGGACCTGCTCGAGCTCGACGTACAAACGCACCTGCGACTCAGGTCGGGCGTCGTCAAGGCTCTCGAGGGAGTTTGCTTGTACCCTCCGCTAGCGGCCCGCCGCGTAGCCCTGCCCGCCACGCGGGTTAGCGCCGGCCGACACCAAGCCGGCCTCGGGATCGCGACCAACCGCACACAGGCGGCCCAATGACCACTCTCCTGCCTCGACAACCTCGTGGCCGCGGCTGCGAAGCTCGTCCAGGACCTCGGCCCCCACTCGGGTTTCGATGTAGAGGCTGCCCGGCTCCGCGGCGTGTGGCGCGAACGAGCTCGGAAAGTGTGCGGTGTGAAACATCGGCGCGTCGATCGCCGCCTGCAGGTCAAGGTCGAAGACGGCGTGCGCAAGAAAAAATTCAAGCGACCACTGGTCCTGCTGATCGCCGCCCGGCGTGCCAAATGCAAGGCGAGGTTCGCCGCCTCGCATGGCAAGCGTCGGGCTGAGCGTCGTGCGGGGCCGCTTCCCGCCCTGGAGGCGGTTGGGGTGAGACGGGTCCAGGTTGAGCATCTGCGCGCGGGTGCCCAAGCAGAAGCCGAGACCGTCGATCACGGGCGAACTCTGGAGCCAGCCACCGCTCGGAGTACACGCGGCCATGTTGCCGTGGCGATCGACGACGGCGACATGCACCGTGTCGCCCCGCACCTCACCGACCGCCTGCGCGCCGGTTCCAGTCCAGTGGCCCTCGGCCACCATCTGGCCCGATAGGAGCGGCAATCGCGGAGTGCGGCCGCCGGGCGCTCCGGGCCGCAGCTCGAGCGATGCTCGCCGGTCGATAAGGGCGCGGCGGGCAGCGGCGTAGTCGCGCGAGAGAAGTTCAACCAACGGCACCTCGGCGAACTCGGGATCTGCATACCACGCATCCCTGTCGGCGAACGCGAGCTTCGCGCTCTCCGTCACCTGGTGGACGTGATCGACGGAAAGAACCCCAGCCTCGCGGAGGCCGGCTCGCTCGAGCAGGAGCAGCTGCTGGAGGAAAACTGGCCCCTGGCTCCACGGACCACACTTTGCAACCGTCCAGCCCTCGAAATCGGCCGTGACCGGCAGCTCGTGACCTGCTGTGAAAGCGGCAAGGTCGCCGGCCTCCAGCAGGCCGCGGTGCACCGTACCCGAGCTGTCCATGAATTCCTTGTGGCTGTGCCGCTCCACCGCGTCCGCCACAAAACCTGAGTAAAAGGCGCCCAGGGCGGCATCGATCTGCCTCTCCCTCCCTCCTCCGTCCGACTCCCCTGCCTGCACCAGGCGCGAGTAGGTCGCCGCGAGGTCGCCATTGCGAAACCGTGAATTGGCCGCAGGGAGTCCGCCACGCAAGTAGGTCGCAGCGGATGTGGGCCAGTGCTCGCGGAACAGGCCTTCGGCCATCGCGATGGTGTCAGCGACGCGCGGCGCCAACGGATAACCGGAGCCCGCGTAATCGATCGCAAACCGCATCGCGTCGCCAATCCGCCATGTTCCGTGGTCCCGGAGGAGCGTCATCCACCCGCCGAAGGCCCCCGGAACGCACGCGGCGAGCAAACCTGTGCCGGGGATGTCATCCAGGCCGAGTGCCCGGATGGCGTCGATGGAAGCCGACCTCGGGACTGGGCCCTGGCCACAGATCACCTCGGCGCGCCCGCGAGAGGCGTCCCAGAGGAGGATGGGGACCTCGCCGCCCAATCCGTTCAGGTGAGGCTCTACCACCTGAAGTACGAAGCCTGCGGCGACCGCGGCGTCGAAAGCATTCCCGCCCCGTTCAAGGACGGCCATCCCGCACTGCGTTGCGAGCCAGTGCGTTGAGCTCACCATCCCGAACGTTCCCTTCAGCTCAGGGCGGGTCGTGAAGTTCACGCCTCGATCATAGTGTGGAATGCATGGGCCTCCGGATCGCTCGGGCGGAAAGGTCGTTGACAGACCGCTGGCGGCAGATTCCCGTTGAGCCGCCTGGTGCCACGCGGATTGGAATCAGCTTCCGCCCTCTCCAGGCTGAAGGCTTCGGTTTGGAACCGCGCGCAACACTGGCTTCACTCCTGGATCACCCGTACGAGCTGGTACGGCTGGCGGCGGTGTGGAACCGGATGGAGCCGGCGCCGGGTGACTTCGACCCCGCGCCGCTGGACTGGCAGGTCGAGGCGGCGGAGCGCGCCGGCAAGCAGGTCATCGTCGCCGTCGGGGCGGTCAAGAACTTCGGCTACCCGGAGTTCTTCGTCCCCAAGCACCACCTGCCGGCGCCGCTGCCGGAAGGATCACTGGTGAGCGAGGCATCCCACCCGCGGCTGCTGGAGGCAGCGCTGGCGTTCATAGCCCGGGTGGTGGATCGATATCGGAACCGTGAGTCTGTGATCGCGTGGCAGGTCGAGCACGAGGCGGTGGATCCACTCGGCGTAGAACACTCGTGGCGCCTCGCGACCGGCTTCGTGAAAAAAGAGATCGCGGAGGTCAAGCGGCTCGACCCCGCACGACCCATCCTACTCGACGGCTTCCTGCCAATGTCGATGCCGGTCGCCGCCCAGCAGTGGTGGCGGACTCGCGACCAGGGCGACTCACTGGACCTCGCGGAACAGGCGGCCGGCATCATCGGCGTGGACTTCTACCCCTGCCACGCGCTCGGGATCGCCGGCGGGCTGACCGCGTACATGGACGCGCGCGCAAACGCGTGGCGGAAGCGCGCCCGTAACGTGGTCAAGCGGGCGGTGGCGCAAGGCCGCCGATTGATGATCAGCGAGGGGCAGGCCGAACCGTGGGAGGCCGTCACGACCCCGCCCAGCCCGCGAGGGCGGGTCATGGCGAGCTGTCCGCCCGAGCGCGTGATCCAGAACTACAACATGTGCCTGTCCCTGACGCGCGAGTCGGGCAGCACGCTGGATGCGTACCTGTTCTGGGGCGCGGAGTACTGGCTCTTGAGACAGCAAGCCGGCGACGAAAGTTATCTCGGCGCCTTTCAGCGAATCCTGGCCAAGGATTGAGTTACTTCGGGGGGCAGATCTCGCCTCGGCGGCTTCCTGCATTCCGACTCCCACCAGCAGCAACCAGGCGCCGGTCACCATGAAGAGGAACGACGACATCATGCCGAGCGCGACCACGTAAAGACCCCAGGCAGCGCCGAAGAAAAGGACGAGAGCCCCGACCTGTTCCAGCACAAGGCAGGCGAAGCTGCCAATAGCTCGGAGCAGAACTCGATTATCCGCATCTCGCGCGGCAAGCCGGATGCTTCGGTACAGAATCGCTTCGACCACGACGAGGACGGCTATCAGCTCGATCGCGACCGCCTGGTCGTTCTGGCCTCCCACGAGCACGAGGGCGCAGCGGATGAACACTGCGGTCAAGCCGGCCAGGATCGAGCGCGCACGATGCCGGTGGACAGGGTTGTTGATGATTTCGTCCAGGTGCAGGGTCATGGCGACGAAGACCAGCCCGGTGAGGGCCGCCGCGCCTCCTCCCACCGTCATGAAGTAGTCGGGCCACAAGCTCGCATGGAACGTGGTCGCCGGCATGCTATCCCTTCCCTACCCCACGGACTGATGAATCACGGGTGGAACCGTACTCCTGAGCTCTGGTAGAAAAGCGTCAGTGGCGCTCGCGCTGTCGTTCTGAGATCTCGTCGATGCACACGGCTGCCGCGAGCATCAAAGCCTGGTCCAGCCCTGGGGCGATGGCCACGCCGTATGCGTCGCGAATGGAGAACCACTGTCTCGAGATCTGCGCGACGGTTTCGCCGTTGCTGCGCACCTCGTACTCGTGGTTGGTGATATCGCCGTCGGTCTCGTAGGTGAGCCCACCCTCGACCTGGATCGTGTAGTGCTGGTGAAGCAGCGTGAACAGGGCCTTGGTCACTGTGGCGTAGGGCCGGCCATCCTGTCGCTCGATCTTCATGGTGGGCTGGATGGCAATGAGCTTGGTTTCGACCGACAACAGCTCGACTCCGGCCTGGTCCTCGAGCAAGAACCTCTTCCGGATGCTGAGTGCTTTGCCATCGACCTTGAAGACCTGCTCGCCTTTGTCGTTTTCGATCCAGAAGTCCTCACCGACCGCGAAGAGCTTTCGCTGCAGCTTGTAGCGAGTCCACTCAGCTTCCGGCATGCGCGCCTAAGCCTTCTTGAGGTCGATGATCCGGACCGGGATGTTCGCGTCCTCGTTCAGGTGGTAGCTGGCGCACATCCGGTGGTAACCGTCGGCGACGATCAGCGGGACACGCATGCGCACCAACCCTCGCACGCAGAGCACCGGCGACAGCATCTTGCCCTCCGAGACCTTCTTCAGCTGCTTCGCAACGTCGAAGTTGTCAGGAGGGAGCAAGGGCAGGGTGCTTGCGCGCAGCAGGTCCTTCGCCTTCCGCTTCACGATCGGGACCGTGCGCAAGCCGCGGGCGAGCGACTTCGCCTTCGCGGGAGTGGCGATCAGGCTCAGGTACTCCTCGGCGGCGGGATAGTCGTGGTTGTCGGGCCTTTGCTTCCAGTGTTCGGCGCGGGGCGCGAGGCGGGCCATCGCGCGAGAGTACTCCCTAATTCAGGGCCTGGCGGCTACGTTCCAGGGATGCGTGCTCTGCCGCGTTGGTGGTGAGGCCGATCGCGGCGTCATAGGCGACGGCAGCCTCGGCGTTGCGGCCGAGGCGGACGAGGAGATCGGCCCGGATCGAATGAAACAGGTAATAGCCCGGCAGGTCGATCGTGTCGAGGACTGTCATCGCTGCGAGCGGACCTTCCACCTCCGCCAGCGCGACGGCGCGGTTGAGGGCGACGACCGGGTTGCCTCGACGAGCTTGAGGGCAGCCATCTTGTCCATTTCCGGGAAGAGGCGCTTTCCGCTGCCCAGGATGACCGGGTACACCATCAGCCGGTAGTCGTCGACCAGGCCGTGCTCGATCAGCGTTCGGGCAAGCCGGGCGCTGCCATGGACCAGCAGGTTGCCGCCGGGCCTGGCCTTGAGCTTGGCGATCTCCGCGGGGACCTCGCCGCGGATGACGGTCGTCTCGCCCCACGTCGCTTCGGAATCCTTGAGGGTGTTCGAGGCGACGTACTTGCGGATGATCCTCACTCCTCTGGAAAATCGCTTCGGCGATTGCCTTGCGTCACCCTCTATACGAACGCCTCCAGCCCAGATCGACAGCCCAACCGGCGAATTTGCCGGCCGCTCCATATAGCAACGGCGCAGCCGGTACATAGATAGACGCGCGCGGGGAATCTGGTCTAGGACTTGCGCGGCGCCTCATGGGCGCCCGGCCGGCGAGAGAAAGCGGCGTAGAGGCCCAGGTCGTACAAGATCTTGAGCCCGCCGGCGAGCACGAACGGCACGCCCGCCGCCGCGGCCTGGATCGAGACCCCTGCGATCAGCGGACCGACGGACTGCATCACCCCTCTGACAGTTCCCGTCAGCGCCAGCGCGGCGGCTCTCTCCCCCGGCGGCACGATCGAGGCCACATAGGCCTGGCGGGTAGGCACGTCCATCTGGGCGATCGCAAAGCGAACGGTGAGAAGGACCAGCGCCGTCGCCAGGTTTGGGCTGAGCGGCACAAAGAGGAGCAGCACATTGCTGGGAAGGTGAGTGAACACCATCGTGCGCACGAGTCCGATCCGGTCCGCGAGCCTCGAGGCTGCTTCGAAGGAAGCCGCCTGGACAAGTGCGATCAACGCCAAAGAGGGGCCCAGCACGGAGCTGCCTGCTCCAAACCGGACGTGCAGCCAGTAGGCGATCACCGTCTGGAGGACCAGGCCTCCACCCAGCGCGTCGACTCCGAACAGCGCGGCAAGGCCCGCAAGGGGGCGGGCCGAAGCGCGGCTGATGATCGGGCCGGGCGGGCGTGAGGCCTCGGGCGCAAGGAAGAGGCTGATCGCCGCGGTAAGGACACCCAGCGCAGCAAAGACGAGAAAGAGAACCTCAACACGTCCAGGGCTCGTGCCAAGCGAGGCGACAAGGCCTCCGGCCGCCACCGCAAGGCCGCCCGTCACCGAGTAGCGCCCAAAAGCTCGGTTTCGGCGCTGCGCAGGGACCGATTCCACCAGCGCGGCCTGCTCGATCGCAAGGAACGGGCCCAGGTCGACCCCGGATGCCCCGAGCATCCCGGTGGCGCCGGCCAGCACAAGCAGAGCTGGTGCACCGGCCAGCGCGAGATCTGCTCCGGTGATCGCCATCAGAAGGCCGACGGCAAGAAGCACCCACCGGCGGCCGATCTTCGACGCCAGGGCTGCCGCCGGCAGTCCGGACAACGCGGCGGCCAGCACGCCGATCGAAATTGCCGCGCCCAGCGATCCCCCGCCGAGCCCTCGCTGTTCGAACCGTAGGCCGAGAAGGACCGGGATAAAACCGAAACCGAAGCTCCTCAGCGTCCTGATCGAAAGGAGCAGCCGGTAGTCCTGTCTCATCTTCAGGTGCGCACCGGCGCCCTACTCCACTGACGCGGGCTGTTCTCCGGCCGGCTCGACGGACTTGCCGCCGGCGACCGCGGCGCGGGCAGCCGCCCACAGCGAGATGCCGAGAGCGATCACGATTCCCGCGACCAGGACCAGCCCGGCGTTGGTCTTCTGCCCGGTGGTGCGGCCCAAGAACAGGACGGCGGCGATGAGCGCCGCGACCGCGAAGAGGGCCAGCAGCCCGTCGGTGACGAAAAGGCCCCAGACCTCGACCGCCGCAGAACGAACGATTCGCACCGGCCTGGAGTCGACGATCACCGCCGGCCGCCAGATGAGAAGCCGCACGAAGAGGTACGACGTCAGCGCGTACCCCCCGATCAAGGCGAGGATGGCCCAATCGCCGTTCCACCATGTCACGCCCAGGCCTTCCCCGGCAAAGAAGGTTCCGAACGCGGTGAGCATGACCCCGACCGCGTACTTCACCAGGTTCTCTGGAACGCGAGTCAGTGGGTGCCTCAACACGATGCCGGCCGCCACGACAACGAGCAGGGAAACGATGGCGCCGGCCGCCGCTGGCGCGAGTTGGTTGAGGCCGCCAAGCGCGACCACGATGAACACGACCTCCAGCCCTTCGAGAAACACGCCCCCGAAAGCGGTCCCAAAGGCATGGCCGTGCGTCATCACCTCATCGCGAGCCACGTCGTACTCGTGGGCTTCGTCGCGCTGCGCTTTCAGGGCGGCCGAGCGGAGGATCGCTTTGTAAAGCCAGCCGAGGCCGAACAGGAGCAGGCCAACGCCGACCGCTGTTCGAGCAGCGGCGATCGAGATATACGCCGTGATGGTGAAGTTGAAGATCAAGATCAGGGCGAGCAGTACTCCGAGCGCTGCGAGAGTGGCCAGGATGGCCGTACGCCAACTCTTGAATATGCCAACCGCCAGGACAATGGTCAACGCCTCGACCCACTCGACACCCGCCGCCAGGAACGTCGCGAGGGCGACCAGAAAGCTGCTCACGGGCAGAGCATACTTTCCCTCGTGGGGACCCCGGCTTTCGCCGGCGGTGTCGATCTACTCTCGCTCTTGAGCTCCGCAAAACAGCGCAAGGTGCTCGAGGGCGCGCAACGAGTTGACTTTAGGGCCGGAACGGTGGCATTCCGGCCAGGAGCGCCTCGTGCCTTCCTGCTCGACAAGGGCCTCGCGCGGATCTACATGAGCGTCCGGGACGGGCGCGAGGCGACCGTCGCCTTCGTCCATCCAGGGAACATGGTCGGCGCCAGGAACGTGCTCCCAGGAACCTCCATCCACAAAGAGGCGGCTTTGACTTCCGTGCAGGCTCTCGTCGATTCGACGTTCACACTGCTCGACCTCGACAATCTGCGCCAGCTGGCGGCGACCGACATCGAGGTTGTCGGCGCCATCGCGACGCACCTGGCCGAGCGCGTTCACTACGACCTCCGGCTGGTCGCAGTACGCACGCTTGGCACGGTGACCGAACGGCTTGCTTTCGACCTGCTGGACCGAGCCTTCAAGGTCCAGCACGCGGACGGCCGGCTCGAGGCAAAGGCCACGCATGAAGATCTCGCCTACTCGATCGGTTCCTCGCGCGAGGTCGTGGGTCGGAGCCTGAAGGAGCTGCGCTCCGCCGGGATCGTCGAAGCCACTCCTGGAAAGACGTGCATTCTCGACCCCGTAAGGCTAACCGCAGTCGTGCGAGCGTTTGTGAACTAGCAGCCCAGCTTGCCGGCCAGGTCCATGAAGTCGGTTGCCTCCACGTCCGAGTGAGGATCGGGGAGCAGATCAGCCCCTCCGCCGGCTCCTTTCTCCAGCGGCCGCTCGACGAATGCCGCCAGGAGGCCGGCAGCCTGCGCCGCTCGCAGGTCCGACTTGTGCGAGGCGACCATCATCACCTGGCTGGCCTTCAGGCCCAGCGCCGCGGCCGCGCCGAGATAGACCTCCGGGTCAGGCTTGTAGTGGCGGAAATCCTCTGCGGACAAAAGTCGCTGGAACGGCAGGCCCGCGTAAGCGATCAGCGCCTCCTGCTGGGATCGGTTGCCGTTCGAAAGCGTCGCCACGGTGTAGCGCCGGGCCAGCCGCCGGAGACCATCAGCCGCGTCGGGCCACGCCGGCAATTGCTCCCAGGCCAGCGTCAGCTCTTCACGCGCGGAGAGATCGAAGCCGTCGGCCCCCACCTCGCGGAGAACCTGGTCGAGCGACATGCGGTGTAGGCGGTCGAAGTTGGTCCACGGCAGCTCGCCCCGCCGCACCCTGTCCATCGTCGGCATGTAAAGGGCGCGCCATTCGTCGGCCAGCCGCTCCCAGTCGGCTTCGATGCCCTTCACCTCGCCAAGCCGCCGTGCTGCGGCGGCGACTCCTGAGCGCCAATCCACGGTCGTGCCGAACACGTCGAAGGTGAGGGCTCGCACCGCGCTTAGATCGCGCACCGATTGAGTCTATCGGCGTGAGGCTTCTAGCCCTGGGTGTCCTGCAAGCCTTGAGATCTCGCCCAGTCGGCGCCGCACAGCTGTGCTTCCTGCGCCCTGGAGTGATCGTGGTCGCACATCCACACGGGCTGCTTGAACGGGTCGCCAGATTCGTAGGCAACCGCCCGGTAGACCCATGGCGGCACGATCCCGCCCGGTCGCATGCCATGCGATGCCAGGACACCGATCTGCCGTCCCACGCAGGCACTGTAGAGGGCCGGTGACGGGCGTGTCAGCGTCCAATTGCAGTACGCGCCGAGACCGGTGGTCTTGGGTGTAGATTCGGGTCGTGGACGCCATCGATCGTGTCCTGATGAATTCGCGCCTTCACTACCTGGGGAGCGCAGCGCGCATCGTCGAACCCATGCAGCACCTGGCCGTTCTAACCTGCATGGACGCTCGCGTCGACATCAATGCCGTCCTGGGACTCCGGCCGGGAGACGCGCACGTCATCCGCAATGCCGGCGGGCGTGCTTCCGTCGAGGCCCTACGAGCGCTGGCCATCTCGCAAGCAGTGATGCATACGCGTGAAGTCATGGTGATCCACCACACGGAATGCGCCTTGGGCCGGTTCAGCCAGGGTCAGCTCGAGGAGATGATCAGCGCGGCGAACGCGC
Source organism: Candidatus Dormiibacterota bacterium (assembly GCA_036833175.1). Taxonomy (GTDB): domain Bacteria; phylum Chloroflexota; class Dormibacteria; order Dormibacterales; family Dormibacteraceae; genus Palsa-870. The sequence continues at coordinate 6,186 of DAITQH010000035.1, read as the reverse complement.
GACGCTTTACCGACGACCTGGACTGCTTCGACGACCCCACCGCAGCCATCGCCGAAGACCTGGCGCGGCTGCACGCCTATCCCTACCTGCCCTTTAGAGACAAAATTCGCGGCTTCATCTACGACCTTTCTACCAACGCGCTGACCGAGGTCCTGTCCCACCATCGAGCTGAGCTTTGAAGTACTTTTACCGACGCATGCCCATGACGCGCCGGCTGGAGATCTGTCGATGAAAAGAGCAATCACAGTTGCCCACATGACCATACGCATCTCGGGCGTGCTTCTCCTGTTGCTGGGCATCGCGATCTGGACCGGCCGCGCCGATGGGGTGATCCCTGTCCACCAGCTGCTCGGTTTCGTCCTGGTGCTCTCGCTCTGGACGCTGTCATTCCTGGCCGCGCGCGCCGGGGTGCAGATGAAATGGGTTGCGCTCGCCGTGGCCTGGGGGCTCGTGGCGCCCATCCTCGGTTTCACGCAGGAAGGCTTGCTCACCGGAGGGTGGCACTGGACCATCCAGGTCCTTCACCTGCTGATCGGACTTGGCGCAATCGGCATGGGCGAGAACCTGGCCCGTCGTATCCAGGAGGCCGGCTCGCGGCAAGTTGGAGTCGCCTAAGCACCAGGAACGCCGCACCACGCGCGCAGCGCCGTTCAGTCGGCAGCGCCGGCGCCGAGCAGTCGAGTGATCGCTCCGAGCAGGTCGGCGGGTTCGAAAGGCTTGGCCACGATGGCGTCTGCGACGCTGGATCCGTCGGAGTCGGTCAGCAGCCCGCTGATCAGAACGACCGGGGATGGACGCTGTTTTTGCGTCCGAGCGGAGATGGTTGACAAGCTCGACTCCGTTCATGATCGGCATCCTCATATCGGCAAGGATCACGTCGGGCCTCCCGGTTTCGATCGATTCCAGCGCCGCGCGGCCATTCCGCGCCTCCGACACCTCGTAGCCCGCATTCTCCAGGATCATGCGGATCACAACCCGTAGGCTCTGATCGTCCTCGACGACCAGCACTCCCTTGACCCGGCTGTCGGTTGTCACGTTGTCAGGCTAACGGACGGAGCTTCGGGCTTTCCCGGATGCCTAGACCGCGGGCGGGGGAGTTGCCGGCAGCGCTCGCTGGCGCTCGAACCAAGACGCGACTCCAGTCATCACGGCCGCGGCGTACGCGCCGGTGAAGAAGATGCCGATGCAGCAGGCCACGATTCCAAGGACGCCGATGATGCTGGCGACGAACATGATCAAGCCTGCCATCACGCTGGTGTTCACGTTGCCAGTGGCAAGCCGCCAGACTCCCTCAACGTCCATCCCTCCGGCGAACCCGTGGTGGTACGTCATCACGATGAGCGACGGCAGCAAGAAGCAGAAGAAGAGCTGACCCGCAAGGCTGAGCAGCGAGCCCAGCCCGCTGAACCCGTCGGCCGAAAATGAGTGGTTCGTGCTCAAGCTGCTGCCCATGCCATTGAGGATGCCGCCGGGCAACGACAGCACGAACGAATAGATGAACCACACGCCGAAAAGGCCGATGCCGCGGCTCAAGTGGAAGCCTGCGGGGGCCAGCTCCTGGCGGCCGGCGCGGAGGTTGTCGAATGTCATCAGCATCCAGCCTGCGGTGGCGATGAGGCCGACGATCGGGATGATCAGGATCACGGCCTGGACGGCGATCTTTCCGGCCCAAGCGGGGTCCCGAAAGGGGAAGCCGAAGGCATCCCCGACGCTGTTCACGCCCGCAGTCTACACAGCGCAGAACCCAATGGAATGCCGCGTTCGACTCTACCGGCGTACCGGTGCAAACGCTTCCGCACGACATGTTTGCGCGGCATGTTCGACATTTCAACGATTGATTGAATATGCTGGGCCGCAATGTCTCGCGCAGCCGCCGGCACAGACGTGTTTTACGCCGTCGCGGATCCTCACCGCCGCCGGATCCTTGACGTGCTCCGAGGCGGCGAGCAGTCGGTCGGCGACCTGGTTGAGGCCACCGGCCTGTCTTATTCATCGGTCTCCCAGCACCTGCAGGTGCTGCTCGATGCGGACACGGTGGCCCGCCGTCCTGCGGGCCGCCACCGGATCTATCGCCTGGAAGCCGCTCCGCTTCGCGTCGTGCGCGATTGGACGGCCGAGTACGAGCAGTTCTGGCAGGAACGGTTCGCCCGGCTGCGGCGCCGCCTCGAGCGGTGAGGCTCGATATCCACTATGAGGAGGGTCGAGCGAGCTGTGGTCCGCCAAGCCCGATCCGGGCGAGGACATGCGCCACGTCGATTTCATGTGGCCCATGTGGAGCATCTTCGACCTCACGCCCGAGGGGCGGGGCAAGAGCTGGCGAGGGCCGCGCCTCGACTACACCTGAGGCCCGACCTGGACCGGCTCGATCTCGGCCCGAGCCGCGGGTGATCATGCACGTCAGGACGAAGTGATCGTTGTTTGCGGCGAAGCGCTGATCGACAGGATCCATAACGGGGACGGCACGCAACGCGCCGCGCCGGGTGGAGGGCCGTTCAACACCGCGCGGGCGCTGGCCCGGCTCGGAGTTCCGACCGCTTTCCTGGGACGTCTTTCGGAGGACGTTTTCGGACGCCAGCTGGCGAGCTTGCTGGTCTCGGAAGGCGCGAGCCTCAAGCTCGCGAGCATCGGCCCCGAACCCACGACCATCGCCATCGCGGACGTCGACAGCGAAGGGTTCGCGGAATACCAGTTCCTGGTCCAGGGTACGTCCGCGCCCAACCTGACCCTCGAGATGCTTCCCGAAGAGCTCGGCGGAGACGTCGAGGCTCTCCATGTGGGAACGCTGGGGCTGGTGCTCGAGCCCATGGCGTCGACCCTCGCGAAGCTGGTGACTCGTGAGCGACCCCAGCGTTTGGTGATGCTCGACCCCAATATCCGGGTCGGGCTTGTCCCTGACTCCGAGTATCGCGACCGCCTGCAGACCGCCATCTCCCAGAGCACGATCGTCAAGGCGAGCGAGGCCGACCTCGCCTGGATCTATCCGGGGCTCGACTACGAGAAGGCAGCCGAGCGGGTTCTCGCCGACGGGGTCAGCCTCGTCGTGGTCACGCTCGGGGAGAAGGGAGCGTACGGAGCGCACCGCGGAACGCGCATCCGTGTGGCTGCGCCCCACGTGGAGGTCGTCGATACCATCGGAGCGGGCGACGCCTTCGGGGCCGCGCTCCTGGCCTGGCTGCACGATCGCGGTGCGCTCCGGTCGGATTTGCGGCTCGCGCCGGATGAGCTGACGGCTGCCCTCCACTACGCTTGCCTGGCCGGAGCGATCACATGCTCACGCGCGGGTGCCGACCCCCCATGGAAGCAGGAGATGCAGCTCATCAGTTGAGGCGGGTTTTCCTCGGAATCGACTGCGGGACACAATCGACCAAAGCGCTGATCCTGGATGGAGACTCATCCGCACAGACCCTCAGCGTCGGAAGCTCCGCGCACGACCTGATCGAGCGGCCGGACGGAACGCGAGAGCAGCATCCAGATTGGTGGGTGGCCGCTCTGGTCGACGCAGTAGGCCAGGCCGTCGGAGCGGCGGGCGCAGTGGAAGTTGCCGGCATCGGCGTGTCCGGCCAGCAGCACGGGCTTGTCTGTCTCGATGCCAACGATCGCCCGACCCGGGCGGCCAAGCTCTGGAACGACACCACCACCGAGCACGACTGCAACGTGCTCACCGAGCGGCTCGGTGGAATTCAGGCGGTGCTGGCCCTCACCGGCAACGCATTTCTTCCGGGCTACACGGCGCCGAAGATCTCGTGGTTGCGACGGATGGAACCCGAGACCTATCGATCGACCACGAGGATGTGTCTTCCCCACGACTTCCTGAACCACTGGCTGACCGGTGAGTTCGTGACCGAGCCCGGCGACGCGTCGGGAACCGCCTACTTCGACGTGCGTTCGAGGCGCTACCGCACCGAGGTGCTCAACGCCCTCGATCCGGACAGGAACTGGACCACCGCTCTGCCGGCGGTCGTCGAATCTCTCTCCGCGATCGGCGGGCTGACCCCCGCGGCCGCCGGCGCGCTGAAGCTCGCGGCCGGCATACCCGTCAGCGCCGGCGGCGGCGACAACATGTGCGCGGCGCTGGGCACCGGGGCGACTCGAGCCGGGCCGGTCATCGTCAGCCTTGGCACGTCGGGGACCGCGTTTTCATACAGCCCGATGCCCGCGCTGGATCCACTGGGAGAAGCCGCAGCCTTTTGCGACTCGAGCAACGCGTGGCTGCCTCTCGCGTGCACGCTGAACGCGGGTGATGCGGCGGACTGGATCCGCGATCTATTCGATATCGGCCACGACGAGCTCGATGCAGTGCTGACCCGGGCTCAACCAGGAGCACGAGGCCTGTCGTTCCTCCCCTACCTGAATGGCGAGCGGACGCCGAGCTACCCGGGTGGCTCGGGTGTGTTCGCGGGACTGCGGCACTGGCATTCCCGAGACGACCTGGTGCGTGCGGTCATCGAGGGCGTGACGTTTGGTCTCGACTACGCGCTGGGGGCGCTGCGCCGGAGCGGCATCGAGCCGACCGAGGTCCGACTGGTCGGCGGCGGAGCGAGGTCGGATGCGTGGGGACAACTGTGCGCTGACATTTTCGGAATGCCGATCTCGCGGCCCGTTGTGACCGAATCGGCGGCGCTGGGCGCTGCACTTCAGGCCCGTCGGGTGGTCGACGGCGTTGATTTCCCGTCGGACGTGGAAAGCACCCGCACGTGGGAACCCGAACCCAACGAGGAGCTGAAAGCCGCCGCGGTCCGGTTCGATCACCTTCGGAAGGCGGCCATCGCAAGCAGGCTGTAGCCCACCTCGGCGCACTGCCCGGAGGCGCATGGTCTTCCCGGCACGCGTGACGATCGCTATTGGGCGGAGAGTCGACTTACCAATCCAGTGGTACACCGAGGTAAGCGGCCAGGGCCGCGAGGCGTTGACGTGCTGGGGTAATGTCATTTTCGAACCCCACCGCTCTCAAACTTCGCCACCACTTGACTCTTAACCGGTCGAGAGTTGCAAGCTTTCGGAATGGGTCAATCGAACCCGACGGATCTCGAGTCGATCGGCAGGTTCTCCCGCCGCGCCGGCATCTCGGTTAGCCACCTTCGCCACTACCACGAGATGGGGCTGTTGGAGCCGGCATTCGTTGACCCGGAATCGGGCTATCGCTACTACGCCATCGCCCAACGCGAGGCCGCCGAGGTCATTGCCATTCTTCGCTCGATCGACATGCCGGTCCGGGACATCCAGCGTGTGTTAGCTGACCCGTCCGAGGCGACCGTTGGAGAAGTCCTGGCAGCACACCGTACGCGGCTTGAAGAGCGTCTATCCCAGGTCGCTGCCCGACTCGAGGCTATCGACCGAATTGTTAGGGAGGGAAAGCTTGTGAAGCAACCGAGGCAAGTTGACGAAGATGGTTTTGTCGCCGTGCATGTGGAGAGCGTACAAGCCCTTACTCCGAGTGCTGAGCGCTGGCGCGAGCTCCGCGCAAAGTGGCCACGGCTCGTTGGGAACGAGCCCCATGAAGCCTACGTTGTCGTCCTCGCGGCCGCCAGCGGCCGGCGCCTTCCCATATGGATCGGGAGTTTTGAGGCCCAAACGCTGAAGCTTCATCTCGACGGTCTGAAGACTGAGCGGCCCTTAACTTACGATCTAATGCTGGATTTACTCCATCGTCATGGAGTGCGCGTTGTGAGAGCCGACGTGCTGGGAGTCGTGGAAGGTACTTTCCTCGCGCGGCTGACAACCAACTGTAACGGTCAGGTCGAGGAACTCGACTGCCGACCCAGCGACGCCTTCAATCTTGCCCTCCGCGCAGGCGCCCCGGTTCGGGTTGCTCAGGCTCTCCTCGATGAAGCCAGCGTTGATCCGGGGGCGGATCTCGCACTGTAGCGAGGAAGGCGCAAGGCGATGTCTTGGTTTGTGCGGAAGGGGTACTACACCACGTTCGTCCGCCCATATTCGCGGTCGTCCACCTGGTTCGCTGTCGCAGAGCACGGAAGGTAACCGCGCCGCCCCCCGATGGGTCTTTAGACCGACATGGTAATGACGCAGCCACCACCGGTGGCTCGCCTCGTCCACGCCGCGCGGGGTGGCGATACACGCGCGTTCGGCGAGTTGGTGGAACGCTTCCAGTCGATGGCGCAGGGATATGCCGTCGCGCTTCTGCGCGACCCCGGTCTAGCTGAGGACGCGTGCCAGGAAGCGTTCGTC
>DAITQH010000034.1:18417-21881 GCA_036833175.1 Candidatus Dormiibacterota bacterium | reverse complement strand
GACGATCACGCGTGTGGACCACTCCGGGGTGCTCGTAAACCAGAACAGGTCTAGGCGGCCCTGCACGAGGCGCGAGCGCCACTGCCTTCCGTCCCACCACCAGCGGCCGTCATCGGAGATGAGCGCCGGCACTGACCCATGATGCACCGCCGCATCGCGCGTGGCGGTGCGGCACTCTCGAACCGCTGCCGGAGCGCGCGCGCGGTGGGCGAACCGATAGCTTTGTTCAGGTTTCGCCATAATTTGCGTCATCTTGGGGGCGCTTTCATCGCACACACGCTCGCCCTGGCTGAGCCTCGGCGAGGCCAGCAGCATTCTCGGAATCACTCCCGCGACGCTGCGCCGGTGGGCGGACCACGGAGACATCGCCACTTTCGTCACGCCTGGAGGGCACCGGCGCTTTCCGCGCAGCGCGATCGAATCGCTCGTCCCGCAGCCGCGCCGGCGCCGCCCCATGTTGACGGGCCTCACGGCAAGCGCTACGCGGGTGACTCGCGCGTACCTGCTTGGTGGGCGGCCCGGCCGCCCGGCCAACGACCCCGGGATCGCGTCATTGACCGCGGCCGAGCGGGCGGATCTCAAGGACCGCGGCCGCCGGTTGCTGTTGCTCCTCCTCGATCAGCTGAATGAGGAGCCGCGCCGGTCCTCCATCAAGCTGACCGAGGCAGAAGAGCAGGCCGACCAGTACGGGCGTCGCGCCGCCGCGCTGGGGGCGTCCCTGTCCGCCACGCTCGAGGCGTTCGTCAGGTTTCGCGGGGCTTTCATCGCGGAGCTCGCGGCGATCGCACGGAAGCGACGGCTCGACACACGCGAGGCCACCGCGCTGCTGGTCGAGGGCGAAGCCGCAGTCGACCGCCTCCTGGTGGCACTGACGAACGGCTACTCAGCGGAGCGGCAGTGACAGCAATACGGCTCGGCACTCGCGGCTCCAGGCTGGCGCTCGTGCAGAGCGAGCTTGTCGCGCAACGGCTTCGGCGCGCCGGCTACGAGGTCCTGCCGGTTCCGATCGTCACCGAAGGTGATGTCCGTCCGATCGACATGAGTCCCGGAGAAGGCGTGTTCGTCGCCGCGATCGCCCGCGCCCTGCTGGCCGGCGAGATCGACATCGCGGTCCACAGCGCAAAAGACGTACCTCTCGAAGAGGAGCCCGGCCTCGCGATCGCCGCCTACCCCGAAAGAGCGGACCCCCGCGACGTACTGATCACCAGGCGTGGCGGCGCTTCCCTGCAGTCGCTCGCGACCGGCGCGGTCGTCGGCACAGACAGCCCGCGGCGAGCTGGATTCATCCTGGCCATGCGGCCGGACCTCAAGGTGATTCCTCTTCACGGCAACGTGGAGACGCGACTGCGGCGGCTCGACGACGGGGCGGCAGACGCCATCATCCTGGCCGCGGCCGGGATCGACCGTTTGGGCCGGCAAGCGCGAATCGACGAGAGGTTCGAGCCCGACGTGGTGGCGCCGGCGCCGGGCCAGGGAGCGCTCGCGGTGCAGGTCCGGCGGTCCAACGCCCGGATCGTGGAGCTGATCACCGCGATCGACGACCGAGACATACGTCTGTCAGTCGAGACGGAGCGCGAGGTGCTCAGGGCGACCGGCGGGACGTGCAGGGCGCCGGTTGGAGCGCTCGCATCGGTCAGCGGTGACGAGCTCACGTTGCTGGCGGCCGGCGTGAACAGCGATGGCTCGGACAAGCTGGTCGAGCGCGCGGGGTGCGCCCGGGATGGCGCGACGGAACTGGCCACCCGGATGGGCAGGCGCCTTCTCGCGCAGGTGGCGCTGCGATGATCGCGGTCCTCGTGACCCGGCCGGACGGGGAATCCGATCCTCTCGTCCACGCGCTGCGCAGGCGCGGCTACCGCGTGCACGCGGTTCCGATGGTTCAAACAGAGCCGGTGGATTTCGACGCCGGGCCGTTGGCAGGGTGCGACTGGATCGTCCTCACGAGCGCGCGGGGCGTCAAGGCGATGGCCGACCTTCCGGCAGGACCGAAATTTGCAGCCGTCGGACCCGAAACCGCGCGAGCGCTCCGAGCGCGGGGCATAGAGCCGTCGCACGTGCCCGGTCGCGCCGACGGCGCAGACCTGGGCGACACCCTGCCCGACGTCGATGGCAAGCGAATCGCGCTGGTTCGCGCCTCGGCAGCCGGTGAAGACTTGCCGGAGCGCCTGCGCCGGCGCGGTGCGGCGGTCGAGGAGATCACCGCCTATCGCACCGTGGAGGGGCCGGCCGCATCGGCCGAAAAGCTTCGGACCGCGTTGGCGGATCCCGACCTCAAGGCTGTCGTGTTCGCTTCGGGCTCCGCCGTGCGGGGATTTCTGGGATTGGGCGGCACCGCTCACGTGCCCGCCATCACGATCGGGCCGCGGACTACCAGCAGCGCTCGGGGGCGCGGCTTCGCGGTCATCGCGGAGGCGGACGCCCAGAGCGTGTCGGGGCTGGCCGACGCGGTCGTCCACGCTGTGCCATTGGAGGACAAAAGGAGTGCGTGAACTGCTTCGAACCGAGACCGTCCCGATTCCCGTAGGCGACCGTCCGCGACGGTTGCGCGCCAACCCGCAGCTCAGGGCGCTTGTGCGCGAGACGCGACTGCACGCGGCTCAGCTCATCGCTCCGATCTTCGTCGTCTCAGGCCGGGCGCGCCGCGAGGAGATCGCGTCCCTCAAGGGCCATGCCCGTTTGAGCCCCGACCTCGCCGTCGTCGAGGCTGAGCGCCTGGCCGCGCTCGGTGTGGGCGGCATCCTGCTTTTCGGGATACCCGACATGAAGGACCCGCGCGGCGAAGGCGCTGCGGACGACCGCGGACCGGTGCCGGAAACGCTCCGCAAGCTCAAGGCTGCGAAGCTCCCTCTCGTGCTTGCCGCCGACGTGTGCCTGTGCGAATACACAAGTCATGGCCACTGCGGCGTCGTCGCCGGCGATCGAGTCGACAACGACGCGACCTTGCCATTGCTGGCCGGCGCGGCGGTCGCCTACGCCCAGGCAGGAGCTGACGTCGTGGCTCCTAGCGCGATGATGGACGGACAGGTCGCCGCGCTGCGCGCGGGCCTCGACGCTGAGGGGCTCGACGACACCGCGATCATCGCCTACGCCTCGAAGCACGCCTCCGTCCTGTACGCGCCCTTCCGGGAAGCGGCCGGTTCGACGCCGGGTTTCGGCGATCGACGGTCGTACCAGATGGATCCTGCCAATGGCCGCGAGGCGATGCGGGAGCTGGAGCTCGACGCGCGGGAAGGAGCCGACATCCTGATGGTCAAGCCGGCCATCACCTCCCTGGACCTGCTGGCCCAGGCGCGGAATCGTTTCGACCTTCCGCTTGCCGCCTACCAGGTGAGCGGAGAGGCGGCGATGATCGAAGCGGCGGCGGAGCGTGGTTGGGTCGATCGCCGTGGCGCCATCCTCGAATCGCTGACCTCGATCGTCAGGGCAGGCGCGGGGATCGTCGTCACGTACTTCGCGGCCGATAC
>DAITQH010000034.1:0-18317 GCA_036833175.1 Candidatus Dormiibacterota bacterium | reverse complement strand
CAATCGCTTTTCACTGGTGAGCGTTCGCGTTATCTCATCGTGTACCCCTTCACAAAAAACACGGAGTGGTACCTCCTGGGAAAAGAGGCGCGGCAGGGGATCATGAACGAGCATATGCGGGTCGGCCACGAACACCCGGAGGTGCGCCAGCTGCTGGCGAACAGCTTCGGCGTGGATGACATGGACTTCCTTGTCGCTTACGAGACGGACGACCTTCCGAAGTTCGGGGAGCTCGTGCGCGCGCTGCGCGGGACCGACAGCCGCAAGTCCACAGTGCGCGACACGCCGATCCTCACGGCAATCCACCGCCCGATCGAGGAGATCACCGCCCTTCTCGGCGCGACCGACGGCGCGCGGTGAGCCGCTTCCTCGACGCGGCCCACCACCGCCCAGTGGACGTCACGCCGGTGTGGCTCATGCGCCAGGCCGGACGATCGCTGCCCGAGTACCGGAAGCTTCGCGAGCGCTGGTCTCTTGTGGACATCGTCGCTCAGCCTGAGCTCTGCGCAGAGGTGACTCTGCAGCCGGTCCGCCGCCTCGGCGTGGACGCCGCGGTGATGTTCGCCGACATCATGCTTCCGCTGCGGGGCATGGGCGTCGAGTTTGAGCTGGTCGAGAACGTGGGACCGGTCATCGCGCGGCCGATTGCATCGGCGGCCGACATCGAGCGGCTCGTCGTGCCTCCAGGCGAGGACGCCGCGCCGCAGGTGATCACCGCCGTCCGCTACGTCGTGGAGCAATCCCCCGTGCCCGTGATCGCATTCTCCGGCGCTCCGTTCACGCTGGCGAGCTATTTGATCGAAGGCCGGCCCAGCCGCGACTTCGCCCGCGTGAAAGCGTTCATGTACTCACAGCCGGCAGCGTTCGAAGCGCTGCTCGAGAAGCTTGCTGCCACGATGGCGGGCTACCTGAGGGCGCAAATCACGGCGGGCGCAAGCGCCGTGCAGCTCTTCGACTCCTGGGTGGGCGCCCTGGCCGTGGACGACTACGAAACCCGCGTTCTCCCCCACACCCGCTCGATCTTCGATGCGCTGCGTGCATCGGGCGTGCCCCGCATCCACTTCGGGACCGACACGGCGGCGCTGCTCGAATCGATCACGTCGACTGGACCGGACATCGTGTCGCTTGACTGGCGCGTGCCGCTGGACGCCGGATGGAAGAGGGTCGGTTATGACCGCGGCATCCAGGGCAACCTCGACCCGGCCGTGCTGCTGGGCCCGGCCGAGCTTGTGCGTGAGCGCACCCGCGACATCCTGCGCCGAGCCGGTGGACGGCCGGGTCACATCTTCAACCTCGGGCACGGGGTCATGCCGTCGACCCCGCTCGAGAATCTGCAGCTCCTGATCGAGACCGTTCACGAGTGGCAGGTCGCGCGTGTCGCGTGAGTCGACGGGCGTTCTTTGCATGGCCTACGGAAGCCCTGCAGGCGACGACGGCATCGAGGATTACTACACGCACATCCGCGGCGGGCGAAAACCTTCGCCGGAGTCTCTCGCCGAGCTGACGTCGCGGTACCGCGCCATCGGCGGGTCGCCCCTGACGTCGATCACTCGTGCACAGACCGCCGCGATCGGAGAACGGCTCGGCCTGCCCGCCTTCGTCGGGATGAAGCACGCCGCGCCATTTGTCGCCGACGGCGCCGCGGAGGCCAAGAGAGCGGGCGTGCGCAGGCTGATCGGCCTTCCGCTGGCGCCTCATTTCGCGGAGATGAGCCTTGGCGCCTACCAACACGCGCTCGAGAGGTCGTGGCACGGCGAGCTAACCTTCGTGCGGGGTTTTCACGCCCACCCCGCCTTCATCGCCGCGGTCCAGCTGCTGCTGTCCGAAAGCCTCGAGGAGTCCTGGCCCGATCGCCTCTTCTTCACTGCGCACAGCCTGCCGGCGCGCATCGTCGCCGAAGGCGATGGCTACTACGACCGGCTGCTTGAGAGCTGCCGCCTGGTCGAAGCGGGCATGAAGCTGCCGAGCTGGGAGTTTGCGTTCCAGTCGGCGAGCACCACCGGCGAGCCGTGGCTGGGTCCCGACCTGCTGCGGGCCATCGAGGAGTCAGGCGCTCGCGATGTCCTGGTGTGCCCCATCGGATTCGTCGCCGACCACCTGGAGATCCTTTACGACCTCGACGTGGAAGCCCAGGCTTTCGCTCGCGCGCGTGACATCAAGCTCCGCCGCACCGCGTCGTTCAACACCCGGCCGGAGTTCGTCGCGGCCATGGCCGCGGTCGTCAGGGACGCTATCGACCGACGTGACTGACGCCTCGCCGCGCTGCACCTACAGGCTGCAGCTATCCAGAGATTTCACCTTCGAGGCCGCCGCCTCCCGCGCGCGCTACCTCGCGTCGCTCGGGGTGAGCCACGTCTACTCTTCGCCATTCCTCCAGGCCGCGCCGGCAAGTACGCACGGATACGACGTCGTCGATCCGCACACGATCAACAAGGAGCTGGGCGGTGAGCCGGGCTTTCACCGTTTCATGGGAGTGCTCCGGAAGAACGGCCTAGGGGTGCTCATGGACGTCGTGCCCAACCACATGGCGACCGCGGGCCGGGCCAATCCTTGGTGGTGGGACCTGCTACAGCACGGAAAGTCCAGCCCATATGCCGGGTACTTCGACATCGACTGGGAGCCTCCGATGTCGCACTTGAAGGGCAAGGTGCTGCTGGGTGTCCTCGCGGACCGGTACGGGCGAGAGCTGGAGGCGGGGCGCCTGGTCCTGGACCTCAGTGGAGAAGAAGCCACCGTCCGGTATCAAGGCAATGAGTTTCCGATCTCACGTGACAGCCTCGACGGATTGGCCGTAGATGGCATTGGGGAGGACCTCGACGCGCTAGACGCGCTGTTGCAGCGCCAGCACTACCGGCTGGCTTACTGGCGCACCGCGCAGGAGGAGCTCAACTACAGGCGCTTCTTCACGGTCGACAGCCTGATCGGGCTGCGGGTCGAGCTCGAGCAGGTTTTGAAGGACAGCCACCGCCTTGTATTCGAGCTGCTTGCGGGTGGAGACGTGGCCGGGCTGCGCGTCGACCACGTGGACGGGTTGCTGGACCCGGAAAGCTACCTCACGGCCCTTCGATCGGCCGCACCAGACGCATACCTGGTGGTGGAGAAGGTCCTCGCGTACGACGAAAGCCTCCCCGCCTCGTTTCCTGTCCAGGGCACCACGGGTTATGACTTCATCGCGCACGTCGACGGTGTGTTCGTCAACTCGGAGAACGAGCAGTCGATGACCACGCTTTACCACGCGTTCACGGGTGAGTCGCTGACCTTTGCCGAAGTCGTCCGCACCTGCAAGAACGAGACCATGGTTAGCGACCTCGCGCCCGACCTCGAGCGCCTCACGGCCTTGCTGGTCGAGATCTGCGACCGCTACCGCAATCATCGGGATCGAACGCGCCGCGAGCTCCAGGATGCGATTCGCGAAGTCGCCGCCGCGCTGTCCGTTTACAGGACATACGTGCGGCCGGGATTCGCCGGCGATGAGGACCGGAGGCGTGTGGCCTCAGCACTCGACCAGGCGGCGCGCCGCGCGCCCGAAATGGACCCCGAGCTGCTTGCCTTCGTGGGAGAGCTCATGTTGATCGAGCGCGATGGTCACCTCGAGCGCGAGTTCGCGGCCCGCTTCCAGCAGTTCACACCCGCCGTCATGGCCAAAGGTGTCGAAGACACCGCGTTCTACCGCTACAACCGGCTGGTTTCCCTGAACGAGGTTGGGGGCGATCCGGAAAAGTTCGGCCGTACGGTCGAGGGGTTCCACGAATACTGCACGCGGATCGCGTCACTCTGGCCCGCGACCATGCTCACGCTGTCCACCCACGACACGAAGCGCAGCGCCGACATTCGCGCGCGGATCAACCTGCTGTCCGAGATTCCGCTCGAGTGGGGCGAGGCCGTCCGGCGCTGGGCCGACCACAACCAGCGCCATCGCTCGCAGGGCTATCCCGATCGCAATATCGAATACCTGATGTACCAGACGCTCGTCGGCGCCTGGCCGCTGGAAGCTCCGCGGCTGTCCGCCTTCCTTCAGAAGGCGGCTCGCGAAGCCAGGGTCCATACGTCGTGGATGGACCCGGTCTCTGGGTACGAGGAAACGCTCACGGCATTCGCGACGGAGGTGCTGGCCGATGGCGAGTTCATGAGCGACCTCGAGACGTTCCTCGGGAGCCACGACATCGTCTCGCTCGGAAGGCAGGCGTCGCTCGCGCAGTCCACCCTGCTTCTCACGTGCCCAGGAGTCCCGGACCTGTACCAGGGCACAGAGGTTTGGGAGCTGTCGCTCGTCGACCCTGACAACCGCCGGCAGGTCGATTACGAATACCGGGAGCGCCTTCTTTCCGAGGTCCGGGACATGGGTCCGGAGCAGGCGCTCGCTCGCGCCGGCGACGGGGCCCCGAAGCTGTGGCTGATCGCCCGGCTCCTGGACCTGCGCCGCAGCCGGCCCGACCTGTTCGAAAGGACCGGCTACGCGCCTCTGACCGCGGTTGGAGCCAAGGCGCGACATGTCCTGTCTTTCGTCCGCGACGGCCTGCTGGTGGTCGTGCCCCGCCTGCTGATCGGGCTCGGCGGCGACTGGGCCGGCACGTCCCTCGAGCTCCCGCCAGGTCGCTGGAAAAACGTCCTCACCGGCGCCGAGATATACGGAGACGCCGCAACTCAGCTGGACAGGATGCTCGAGACGTTCCCCGTCGCGGTCCTCGCCGCAGATCAAGGCTGATGCACGCGTTCAGGGCTTGGGCGCCCACCCGAAGCCGCGTCGATGTGATCGCCGACGGCCGCAAGCTGGCGATGACGCCCGCCGGAGGTGGCTGGTGGGAGGTCTCCGACGGCGACGCCCACGCCGGCACGCGCTATGGCTTCTCGCTCGACGGAGGCGAAACCCGACCGGACCCTCGGTCGGAGTCACAGCCCGACGGCGTGTTCGATCTTTCCGAGGTGGTGGACCACAACCTTTATGCATGGAGCGACGACGGCTGGACAGGCGTGACGCTGGCCGGAACTGTGCTGTACGAGCTTCACGTGGGAACTTTCACGCCAGAAGGCACTTTTGACGGTGTCGTGGAGCGCCTCACCCACCTCGTGGAACTTGGCGTCGACGCGATCGAGTTGATGCCGGTCGCGGAGTTTGCGGGCGAGCGGGGTTGGGGTTACGACGGCGTCGACCTGTTCGCCCCGCATCACTCGTACGGTGGACCGCTGGGGCTCAAACGGCTGGTCGATGCGTGCCACGCAGCAGGGCTTGGCGTCGTGGTGGACGTGGTCTACAACCACCTCGGCCCGGCCGGCAATTTCCTCTCCGAATTCGGCCCGTACTTCACCGAACGCCATCACACCGACTGGGGATCCGCGATCAACTTCGACGGGCCCGGCAGCGACGAGGTGAGACGCTTCATCGTCGAGAACGCCCTCGCGTGGATCCGCGACTACCACGTCGACGGGCTGCGCCTGGACGCGGTGCACGGGATCATGGACCAGGGCCCAGTGCACGTACTGGAACAGCTCGCGATCGAAGTGAAGAAGCTTGGGGCTGAGCTGAGGCGTGCGACCTTTGTCATCGCCGAGTCGGACCTCAACGATCCACGATTCGTGGGCAAGCGCGAGTCTGGAGGCTACGGGCTTGACGCCGCGTGGGCCGATGACTGGCACCACTCGCTGCACACGGTGCTGACTGGAGAAAAGACCGGTTATTACGAAGACTTCGGATCGCTCGAGCAGCTCGCGAAGGCTCTCCGCCAGGCGTGGGTGTACGACGGGGAGTGGTCCATCCACCGGCAGAAGACGCGCGGGAGGAAGGCGGCGGCGGGCATCCCCGCCCACGCGTTCGTGATCGCGACGCAGAATCACGACCAGGTCGGCAACCGCGCGACCGGTGACCGCCTGGCCGCGCAGGTCGATGAAGGCGCCCTCAAGGCGGCCGCGGCACTGTTGCTCACCGCCCCTTTCACGCCGATGCTCTTTCAAGGCGAAGAGTGGGCGGCGAGCAGCGCTTTCCAGTACTTCACGGACCACGATCCGGAGCTGGGCAAGGCGGTGAGCGAGGGACGCCGTCGCGAGTTCGCCGCGTTTGGCTGGAACCCGGACCACGTCCCGGATCCGCAGGATCCGCAAGCATTCGATCGCTCGAAGCTGGTGTGGAGCGAGATCGATGGGCCGCTCCACCGTCGGATGCTCGACTGGTACCAGGCGCTGATCCAGCTGCGGCGCCGGCTTCCGATCCCGCAGGGCGGGAGCCCTCGGGTCGACATCGACGCTGATGCTCGAACAGTCGCTTTCGACCGCGACAGGATCAGCGTGAGGGTGAACCTCGGCGAGACCGCCTGGGTGGTCCCTGTTGCTGGAACCGACCGGCTTCTGATGGCGTCCGACCCGTCGATTCGCACAGACGGCGTCTGCGTCCGCGTGCCACCATCGAGCGTCGTGATTCTCGAAAGCAGTCCCGCCGTTGCCTGAAGACAGGGTCGAGGCCTGGCCGGGGCGCCCATTTCCGTTCGGCCCGAGCTACGACGGAAGCGGTACGAACTTCGCGCTCTTCTCCGAGGTCGCCGAAGCGGTCGACCTATGCCTTTTCGACGACGCGGGCACGGAGCGAAGGGTGCGCCTGGAGGAGGTCGACGCCTTCTCGTGGCACGCCTACCTGCCGAACGTCGGACCCGGCCAGCGCTACGGCTACCGCGTCCACGGCCCATACGCGCCCGACGAAGGGGTCCGCTGCAACCCGCGGAAGCTGCTGCTGGATCCGTACGCGCGCGCGATCGAGGGCACGATCGACTGGAACTCTTCGTGCTACGGCTACGACCTGAAGAACCCGGGCGCCGTCAACATCGAGGACAGCGCGCCCCACGTCATGAAGTCGGTCGTTCATCACCCGCACTTCGACTGGTTCGGCGACAAGCCGCCCGACCGGCCCCTGCACGAGACGGTCATCTACGAGGCCCATCTCAAGGGCCTGACCCGCTGCCACCCAGAGGTGCCGGAGACGCTCCGCGGGACCTATCAAGGCTTCGCCCATCCGGCCGTGATCGATCACCTGACCTCGCTCGGAGTGACAGCGGTGGAGCTCATGCCGATCCATCAGTTCGTGCACGATCACCGGCTGGTCGAGCGTGGCCTCCGGAACTACTGGGGTTACAACACGATCGGGTTCTTCGCGCCACACAACGAATACGCGGGCACAGGCCAGCGCGGGGAGCAGGTCAACGAGTTCAAGGCGATGGTCCGCACCCTGCACCAGGCAGGCATCGAGGTCATCCTCGACGTCGTCTACAACCACACCGCCGAGGGCAATCACATGGGCCCGACGCTCTGCTTCAAAGGCATCGACAACCGTGCCTACTACCGGTTGGTGGCAGACGAGCCCGAGTTCTACTACGACACCACCGGAACCGGCAACAGCCTCAATGTCAGGCACCCGCACCCCCTGCAGCTCATCATGGATTCGCTTCGGTACTGGATCACCGAGATGCATGTAGACGGGTTCCGCTTTGACCTCGCCGCGACCCTGGCGCGGGAGTTCCTCGAGGTCGACCGGCTGTCCACCTTCTTCGACATCATCCAGCAGGACCCGGTGATAAGCCGGGTCAAGCTGATCGCCGAACCGTGGGACATCGGCGAGGGCGGCTACCAGGTCGGCAACTTCCCTCCCCTGTGGTCGGAGTGGAACGGTCGCTACCGGGACACTGTGCGTGACTACTGGCGTGGCGAGCCGTCCACCGTGGCTGAGTTTGCATCGCGTCTCACGGGCAGCTCCGACCTGTATCAGAACGACACGCGGCGGCCCTTCGCGAGCGTGAACTTCGTCACCGCTCACGATGGCTTCACGCTGCGTGACCTCGTCTCGTACAACGAGAAGCACAACGAGGCGAACGGCGAGAACAATGCGGACGGCGAATCCCATAACCGCTCATGGAACTGCGGCGCCGAGGGCGAGACGGAAGACCCCGAGGTCCTCAAGTGCCGTGCCCGCCAGCAGCGCAACTTTCTGACCACCCTATTTACCGCCCAGGGAGTGCCGATGCTGCTCGCCGGCGATGAGCTGGGCCGCACTCAGAGAGGCAACAACAATGCCTACTGCCAGGACAACGAGATCTCTTGGGTGGATTGGACGGCTGTCGACCGGCCGCTCCTCGAGCTCACCCGGTGGATCATCGCCTTCCGCCGCGATCACCCGGTGTTTCGCCGCCGCAGGTTTTTCCAGGGGCGGCCGATTCGTGGCACCCTGGACATCGGGTGGTTCAAGCCCGACGGGAAATCGATGACCGACGACGATTGGGATGTCGGCTATGCGCGCTCGCTCGGGATGTTTTTGAACGGGAGCGGAATCCCGGGCCATGACGAGCATGGCAAGCCTGTCACCGACGATTCCTTCATCCTGCTGTTCAACGCCCATGGCGAGGGGGTGCGGTGGATTATCCCCGCCGAGTACACGGGGACCTGGCGCCTGGTGCTGGATACGCGCCGGCGGAAGCCTGAGGATGGCCCCAAGGACGTGCTGGGGCGGATCACCACCTCAGCGCGCTCGATCGCGGTCCTCCAGAGTCTCGAGTAAAGATATGAGGGAAAACCCGGATGGTTTTCCCTGCGCGCAAAGCGGCGATAAGGATGGGACTTACTGATGGCATCGGCCGGCCGGCTTCGCCGGCGGGCCTGCTCCCATTCCGGTATATGGAGGGGACTTCATTAAGAGTCTGAAGCCCAACTGGGCGAGGAGACTAAGGAGACAAAGTCACGACCGGGCAGGGCCCGGTCGCCCCAACCACGCTAGTCGTCGACACTGATCGTTGGTAGGGTCGAGCTCCGGCTACGAGACAGCGACAGGCAATGCCGGCTGATCGCTTGCTGCGCCGTCTTCGGCGCCGCGGAACTGCGCCGCGTAGAGCCGGTGATAGGCGCCTCGGGCGGCGAGCAGCTCCTCGTGCGTTCCTCGTTCGACGATGCGGCCGGACTCCATCACCAGGATGAGGTCGGCGTCGCGAATAGTGGACAGCCGATGCGCGATCACGAAGCTCGTGCGGTCGGAGCGCAGCGCGGCCATGGCGTGCTGCACGAGCAGCTCGGTGCGCGTGTCGACCGAGCTCGTCGCTTCGTCCAGGATCAGCAGCGACGGGTCGGCGAGGAAGGCACGCGCGATCGTCAGCAGCTGCTTTTCACCCGCGCTCACGTTGCTCCCCTCGTCGTCGATCACGGTGTTGTAGCCGAGGGGCAGGCTCTTCACGAACCGGTCTACGAAGGTGGCCTCCGCTGCCGCCTGGATCTGTTCCTCGGTTGCATTCGGGTTGCCGTAGGCGATGTTGTCGCGGATGGTTCCACCGAACAGCCACGTGTCCTGCAGCACCATGCCGATCTGCGAGCGCAGGTCGTCGCGGCGCATGGTCTTGATGTCGACGCCGTCGAGGGTGATCCGCCCTGCGTCCAGCTCGTAGAAACGCATGATCAGGTTCACGAGGGTGGTCTTGCCCGCGCCCGTGGGCCCGACGATCGCGATCGTGTGCCCGGGCTCGGCCACGAGCGACAGGCTGTCGATCAGCGGCTGGTCCGCCTTGTAGCGAAACGAGACGTTCTCGAACTCGACCCGACCGTTTTGAGTAGCAGGTAGGGCCGGATTGGCAGGATCGGCTTCCTGCTCGTCCGCGTCGAGCAGCTCGAAGACGCGCTCGGCCGACGCGACGCCTGACTGGAGAAGGTTGGCCATGGAAGCGACCTGGGTCAAAGGCTGGGTGAACTGCCTCGAGTACTGGATGAACGCGGTCACGTCGCCCAGGGTCATCGCCCCTGTCGCCACGCGATAGCCGCCGATGACCGCGATGGCGACGTAGCTGAGGTTTCCGACGAACGTCATGGCCGGCAAGATGAGACCCGAGATGAACTGGGCGCTGAAGCTCGCCTGGAAAAGCGCCTCGTTCCTCTGCCTGAACACCTCTTCCACCTCGCGCTGGCGTCCGAAGACTTTGACCAGCTCATGGCCGGTGAAGGCCTCTTCGATGTGACCGTTGAGGGACCCGGTGTTGGCCCACTGCGAGACGAACTGTTTCTGCGAGCGCTGCGCCACCTGGGTCGCGATGACGATGGATACGGGGACCGCGACCAGCGCGATCACAGCCAGCAAGGGCGAGACCACGAACATCATCACCATGACGCCGACGACGGTCAGCACGGAGGACAGCAGCTGGCTGATCGTCTGCTGCAACGACATCGCGACGTTGTCGATGTCATTGGTGACCCGGCTGAGCAGCTCACCGCGGGGCTGCCTGTCGAAGAACTGCAGCGGCAGGCGGTTCAACTTGTCCTCGACGTCGGCGCGCAGCTTGAAGACGGTGCCCTGCACCACGTCGTTGAGCAGGTAACCCTGGACCCACCCGAAGAAGGCCGCCGCGACGTAGAGGCCGAGGGCCAGCATCAGCACACCGCCCAACGCGTTGAAGTCGATGCCCTGGCCCGGGACGACGTGCATCTTCGCGAGCAGGTCGGCAAGGTTCGCGTTTCCCGACGCTCGCGCCATCGCGATGACCTGGGCCTCGGTAAGCCCGGCCGGCAGACGCTTGCCGATAGCGCCGGCGAATATCAAGTCAGTCGCCCGTCCGAGGATCTTCGGGCCGATGACCATGAACGCAACGCTGGTCACGCCCAGGCCGATGACGGCGGCCAGCTTGAGCTGTTGCGGGCTCAATCGCTGGAGCAACCGCCTCACGGAGCGGCGGAAGTTCGTCGCCTTCTCGACAGGCGCGCCGCCGCCAAAGGGGCCGAAGCCGCCGCGCATGGGCGACCGCGGCCGCGCCGGCGCCGGCGCCGGCGCCGGTTGAGTGGAGCCGTTGGGATGACGATCGCTCATGCCGCGGGCTCCGCCGCCAGCTGCGACTGGACGATCTCGATATAGGTGGGGCAGGTTTCCAGCAGCTCTTCATGGCGGCCGAGGCCGACGATCTCTCCGTCGTCGAGCACGACGATCTGGTCCGCGTCCGTGATGGTCGAGACTCGCTGGCTCACGATCACGACCGTCGCCTGTGCGATGTGCGGGCGCAGCGCCGCGCGGAGGCGGGCGTCGGTGCTCAGGTCAAGAGCCGAGAACGAATCGTCGAACAGGTAGATCTCAGGCTGCCGGACCAGCGCCCGGGCGATCGCCAGCCGCTGGCGCTGTCCGCCGGAAACGTTGGTGCCGCCCTGGGCGATGGGAGCATCGAGCCCATCGGGCATGGCCCGCACGAAGTCGGCGGCCTGGGCGACCTCGAGGGCCTCCCACAGGTCTGCCTCGGTGGCCTGGGGGTTGCCGTAGCGCAGGTTGCTCGCAACAGTGCCCGTGAAGAGGTACGGCTTCTGGGGAACAAGGCCGATGCGGCTCCACAACATCTCGGGATCCAGGTCGCGAACGCCGACCCCGTCGATCAACACGGTGCCAGAGGTGGCGTCGAACAACCGGGCGATCAGGGACACCAGCGTCGTCTTGCCTGCGCCGGTGCTTCCGATGATCGCTGTGGACTGGCCCGCGCCGGCCCGGAACGAGATGTTGCGCAGCACCGGCTCTGCCGCTCCGGGATAACGGAACTCGACGTCGCGCAGCTCGAGCTCGGCGCGGGAGTGAACCTCACGCACGGGATTGCTGGGCGGCACGACCGAGGAGTCGGTTGACAGCACCTCGCCGATCCTGTCGGAGCTGACCGCGGCGCGCGGAATCATGATCGCCATGAAGGTGGCCATCATCACCGACATCAGGATCAACATCAGGTACATCAGAAAGGCGGTGAGAGCCCCGATCTGCATCTCACCGCTGTTGACGCGAGCTGCGCCGAACCAGAGCACGGCGACGCTCGACGCGTTGAGGATCAGCATCACCGTTGGGAAGATCAAGACCATCAAACGGCCGACCCGCAGGGCCGTGAGGGTGAGCGCGGCATTGGCCTCGGCGAACCTGTCGGCCTCGGCGCGCTCGCGCACGAACGCGCGGACGACGCGGATGCCCGAAAGCTGCTCGCGCAGCACACGGTTGACCGTATCGATCCGAGCCTGCATGAGCCGGAACTGGGGCA
Organism: Candidatus Dormiibacterota bacterium; assembly: GCA_036833175.1. Lineage (GTDB taxonomy): Bacteria > Chloroflexota > Dormibacteria > Dormibacterales > Dormibacteraceae > Palsa-870. The sequence continues at coordinate 6,312 of DAITQH010000034.1, read as the reverse complement.
CCATCCTGACGACGATCAGGCTGATCGCCACGACGAGGGCAGGTATGGAGACGAGCATCAGCCACGACAGCCCGACGTCCTGCCGCAGGGCCATGATGATCCCGCCGACGCACATGATCGGCGCGGCAACCATCAGCGTGCAGGTCATGAGGACGAGCATCTGCACCTGCTGCACGTCGTTCGTGTTGCGGGTGATCAGCGACGGCGCACCGAACTGTGCGACCTCGCGCCCCGAGAAGGTACCCACCTTGTGGAAGATGGCGGACCGCACGTCGCGCCCGAATGCCATCGCAGCGCGCGCGCCGAAATAGACCGCGGCGATCGAGCAGACGATCTGGACGAACGTAACTGCAAGCATCCACCCACCGGTCGAGAGGATGTAGCCGGTGTCACCTGTGGCCACACCCTTGTCGATGATGTCGGCATTGAGGCTCGGCAGGTAGAGGTTGGCCATGGTCGCGACCAGCTGCAGCGCGACCACCGCGATCAACGGCGTCGTGTACGGCCTGAGGTAGGTGCGAAGCAGCTTGATCAGCATTCGTTGCTCGTCAGTCGCGAAATCAGCGCGGTCCGATCGATCCCCGCAATGGCGAGGGCGCGAGGCACGGTGCCCAGCTCGGCTTGCAGGATACCGAAGAGGAGGTCGGTGCTCCTGAGGCGTGGTCGACGCGGTCGATCGTGGCGGGACGCATGCAGGGCGCGTCTCAGCGCCGTCTTGGCCGATGTTCCAAACGTCAGCGAGCTCTCGAGCGCCGTCGCCTCCACAAGCTCCTTGGTCGGGGCGTTCATGCCGGCAAATGCCAGGGTCCTCCGATGCTCCTCGTGCAGGGCGGACGCCAACCGTCCATGATCCAGGCCAGACTCTTTCATCACCTTGGCGGCATCACCGTCGGTGTCGGCCGCGAGGCCAAGAAGCATGTGTTCGGCCTCGATGAGCTTCGCGCCGTCGCGCTTCGCCTCGACCTCGAACTGGCGCGCGGCGGTGGCCGAGATTTCCCACGACACGAGCAAGGCCATTCGGTCTGAGCCGAAGATGCTATTCACCGAATCGCCTTCGCAACGCGATCTGGGCCATGAGCAGGCGTCTCAAATGCTTCTTGTGGACGGCCTGACGTGTAACTCCCAGCGCCTCGGCCACCTGCGACCACGACCAGCCGGCGCGCATCGCCCTCTCGACCTCGGCGTCCTCGAGACGGTCCGCAATCGCTCGCAGCGCTGATGCGGCGGCAAGGCCGTCGGCCGCACTGCCGAGGGGGTCGGGGGTCATTCAAGCAACTTTAGTTGCCTATCTTCCACTTGTCAACGTCAGTTGCTTATGGCCGCACGTTGACGTCACCATCCCAGTGATCTGTGAGTAGCCCCACAGGGATCTCTCAGCAACTGACGGCATCTTGGCTAAGCCTTGTACCGCTTACAAAACCTGCCGCTACGGAACCTCCTTCGACGGCGAGTGCTCGCCGCGCTCGTACTGGCAACCGCCATCCTCGGTGGCACGATCGTCTACGGGCAGGCCTCCAAGGTGACGACCACCTACCGGACGGCTCTTGTCACGTACGGAACGATCACCCAGAGCATCGGCATGGCTGGCAACCTGACCCCGGTCAACGAGGCCGACCTCAACTTCGCCTCCGCCGGAACGGTGCAATCGCTGTACGTCCAGGTCGGTCAGACCGTCAGGGCCGGGACACCTCTTGCCACGCTGGACACCACATTGCTCGCCGCCCAGCTGCAGCAGGCCCAGGCCACGCTCTCCAGCGCACAGGCCAAGCTGACGCAGGACCAGGCGGGGCCCACGTCGCAGAGCCTCACTTCGGCGCAGAACTCCGTCAACTCAGCTCAGGTGTCCATGACCAATGCCCAGACCAGCCTCGCCGACACGCAGGCGATCAACGCCCAGGCGGTGGCAGCGGCCCAGCTCCCGGTGACCGCCGCACAGAGCAAGCTCACCGCTGACCAGGCCAGCCTGCAGACGACCATCAACGCTGATAACGCGCAATTGGCGGCCGACCAAGCGACTCTGGCGGCTGACTGCGCGATAAACGCGACCTCGACGCTCTGCACCACCACAGACCCAAATCTGGTCGCCGGCGACAAAGCCAAGTTGGCGAACGACAACCAGCCGATCGTCGCGGACCAAGCTGCGCTCGCCAGCGCACAGAGCGCCCTCGCGGCGGCGACTGCAAAGGCTCAGCAGAGCAACGACCAGGCGGCGGCCCAGCTTGCCTCGATGCAGCAGCAGTACTCGGCGGCCAGGAGCTCGCTGGTCTCGCTCCAGACCAGCGCGTCACCCCAGACCGTCCAGATGGACGACGCCCAGATCTCGATTGACGATGTCAACGTCAACTCGGTTCAGCACCAGCTCGACGGCGCGACCCTGACCTCGCCCATCCCCGGGATCGTCTCGCAAGTGAACGTCAAAGCCGGCCAGTCCGTCTCCGCGGGCGGCAACGCTGCAAGCGCGACGAGCGCCATCGTGGTCTTCTCGCCCGGTTCCTATGACGTAACCGGAACCGTGAGCGACTCCCAGGTGAACCTGGTCGCGGTCGGCCAGGGTGCGCAGGTCACCCCCGCCGGCTCGACACAAGCGCTGCTCGGCAAGATCACCTCGATCGCGCCGGCCGCGACCGTGAGCTCAGGGGTCGCCACCTTTGCCGTCACCGCGCAGCTCACAGACACCAGCAACGCGATCCGACCGGGAATCTCGGCGTCTGTAGACATCGTGATCAACCAGGTCGTCCATGTGCTCACGGTACCTACAAGTGCTGTGCACACGACCGCCGCAGGCAGCACCGTCAACGTGCTTGTCAATGGCCAGCTGAAGTCGGTGCCGGTTCAGACCGGCGCTTCCGACCCGACCCGGATCGAGATCACCTCGGGCCTCAAGCTGAACGACGTCGTCGTCATCGCAATCGTGACAAGCTCCGTGCCCAGCGCCAACGGCGCGAGCGTGCTCGGCGGCGGCGGTACTCGTGGGACGGGCGGCGGCGGCGGCGGATTCCGCGCCCCAGCTGGCGGCTGACGAGGTGCCGGCCTCGGACGAGCTCATCCACCTCGAGTCGATCACCAAGGTCTATGGCGTGGGTGACGCGGAAGTTGCTGCGCTGCGCGATTTTTCATTGAGCGTCGCCTCAGGCGAGTCACTCGCCGTGATGGGCCCCTCCGGATCGGGCAAGTCCACGCTCATGAACATCCTCGGCTGCCTGGACACCCCGACCTCCGGGCGGTACTGGTTTGCGGGCCAGGACGTCAGCCGGCTGAACGAGACCGAGCTCGCCCACGTGCGCAACCGGAGGATCGGTTTCGTCTTCCAGCAGTTCCAGCTGCTGCCGAAGCTCTCGGCCTGGCGAAATGTCGAGCTCCCTCTCCTTTATAGGAACGTGCAGGACCGCCGCGGACTCGCGCTGCAAGCGCTGGAACAGGTGGGACTCGCAAATCGGGTCGACCACCGGCCGACCCAGCTCTCGGGTGGGCAGCAGCAGAGGGTCGCCATCGCGCGCGCACTGGTCACCAATCCCGACCTGATCCTCGCCGACGAGCCCACGGGCAACCTCGACTCCGCGTCAAGCCGTGACGTGCTCGCCGTCCTGCACGACCTCAACGAGCAGGGACGGACGATCATCATCATCACGCACGACCCAGAGGTCGCACCGGTGGCGAAGCGCACCGTCCACGTCAGAGACGGCCGGCTGGTGGAGCAGGTCGCGGCATGAGCCTCCTCAAGACAATCGAGACTGGGCTGCGAAGCCTCCTGGGGCACCGCCTGAGATCTGTCTTGACGACGCTCGGAATTCTGTTCGGAGTCGCGGCCGTGATCGCCACGGTTGGCATCGGGCAGGCGTCTTCGGATAGCGTCACTGCTCGGATCACATCTCTAGGCACGAACCTGCTCACGATCTCCGCCGGGAGCACAGTCTCGGCGGGTGTTTTCGGCGGAGCCGGGAGCGCCAACACGTTGACGATGGCCGACGTCCAGGGCCTCCAGGACAAGCAAAGCGCTCCTGACATTCAGGCGGTCGCCCCGGTTGCTCAGGGCCGCGAGTCGATCGTGAACGGCTCGTCCAACTGGAGCACGACCGTGTCGGGCAGCACCGACGGCTGGCTGGTCACGAACACGAGAACCATCGGCACCGGCACGTTCTTCACGGCGAACGACGTGGCGACGCGCACTCAGGTGATCGTGCTCGGTTCGACGACGGCGGCCAACCTCGGAGCCGGCGTCGGAGACATCGTCCTGGTGAAGCAGATTCCGTTCCAGGTGATCGGCGTGCTGGCGCCGGCTGGGAGCCAGGGTTTCGGCAACCAGGACGACCTGGCGGTGATCCCGATCTCGACCGGCCAGGACGAGCTGTTCGGCAGGTCCTTGCAGCGAATCCTGCTCAGTGCAACGAGCTCGAACACGATCGGTTCGGCCTATCTCGAGGCCAACCAGATCCTCCTGCAGACGCACCACATCACGAATCCTTCGCAGGCCGACTTCACCATCACCTCTCAGACCCAGGTCCTGAGCACGGCCCAGGCCGTGACACAAACGCTCACCATCCTGCTGGCCAGCGTGGCCGCAATCTCGCTCCTCGTGGGCGGGATCGGGGTCATGAACATCATGTTGGTCTCGGTCACCGAGCGGACCGGTGAGATCGGGCTGCGGAAGGCGCTGGGCGCCACCCCGTTCGACCTTTTCCGCCAGTTCGTGATCGAGGCTGGAATGCTGACGGCTCTGGGTGGCCTGCTCGGCGTCGCGACTGGCCTCGCTGTCGGCTACATCGTGCCGCGGGCGGCAAACATCGCCGTGACCATCACGCCACTGCCAGTGCTCGTCGCAGTCGGAGTCGCGGTCGCGGTCGGTCTGGTTTTCGGTGTCTATCCGGCGCTGCGCGCGGCTCGGCTCGCGCCCATCGAAGCGCTGCGGGCTCAATAGAAAGGAGGACGGTCAACGTGAATCGCATCTTGGTGCTGGTGGCTGCAATCGCGGGTCTGGTCGCTGTGGCCTGTGGGGCCGCACCCACGGCGGCGAGCGGCGCGTCCGCCTCGCCGAGCCCGGGTCGGGGAGGCGCCGCCCAGTTTCGCAACGGCGCGTCCGGTCAGCTCGTGCAGGTCAATGGCCAGAGCCTGATCCTCACTGCGCCGACCGGCGACCTCACCGTCACCTACTCGAGCAGCACCACCTTCACGCGCACCTCTACTGCGGTCCTGGCGGACATCGTCCCGGGTGTTTGCATCCTCGCCACCGGACAGAAGGACTCGGCCGGCGCGTTGACCGCCGCCACCGTGCGGCTCTCGCCCAAGGTTGCGTCCGGCTGCGCGGCGGCTGGGCGTGTCGGACCCAATGCCTCACCTCCCGCGGGCGCTTCGCCCAGGCCTACACCGTCGGGCCAACCCGCGATGGCTTTTGTCACGGGCGAGGTGACTGCCGCCGCCGGCATCTCCATCACCGTGCTGACCACCACCAACGGCAGCCAGACAATCACGGTTCCCACCACCGCAGCGGTGACCACGACAGCGGTTGCGGCCTCGACCGACCTGCGCACCGGTGAATGCGTGCGCGCCACCGGAGCCCGCGACTCGTCGGGCAACGTCCAGGCGACCTCGATCACCATCACACCCGCTGGGCCTTCGGGCACCTGCGTCACGGGCTTCGGCGGGGGCGGCGGCTTCGGAGGACGCGGTGGCGGTGGCGGCGGCGGTGGTGCAGCGCCGGGAGCATCGGCACCAAACGGTTAATCCGCGATGCGCGTACGTTTTCTAAGCGGGTCGCCCTTGTCCTGAGTCGCGGGACAGGGCCTCAACTAATGGGTCGGGTCAGGTTGAGGAAGTTGGGAGATGCATGTCGGGTTCCGTTCAAGTCTTGTCTGGATCAGCTTGCTCGCGGCCATCGAGTCGATGGACATCCTGACCACGGAGATGGGGCGGGCCGCCGGGGCGATCGAGTCAATGCCGATCAGCGCCGCGGTCATGGACGAAGGCGGCATGGCGCTCTTCGTCATCGTGAAGGTGGCCCTCGTCGTCGCCGGCGCCGCGGCGGTCCTGCTCGCCCTCCTTTGGGTGCGCAACGATCGCCCAGGCGCGGGATGGGTCTACGTCTTCACCCTCTCGTCGATCCGGGTCACGACCGTCGCGCTTGCGATCGTGGCGCTGCACAACGCGGTGCTCCTGCATTCACTGTCGGGCTCTGCTTAGCTCAGTTCTTCTTCCCCGCCCCTGTGCGCAAGCGGCAATGAGGATGTGACTTACTGATTGCTCCCTAACCCCCTCCCCTGAAGGGGGAGAGGGGACCGGTCTTATCTCCTGCTACGCATCATCTTTAGCGGCCTCTTC
>DAITQH010000033.1:20289-23494 GCA_036833175.1 Candidatus Dormiibacterota bacterium | reverse complement strand
CTCGAGATGACGGCCGCGGCAGTGGCGGCCATCAGTAGCGGATCCTGGGGTCGATAACGACGTACATCAAGTCGACCCCAAGGTTGGCCAGGCCGACCATTGCAGCGTACATGGTGAACACTCCGATGACGATGTTGTAATCGCGGTTCAGGATGCTCGTGGCGAACTCCTTACCCAGGCCCGGGATGCCGAATATGTTCTCGATGATGACGCCGCCGGTGATGATGCCGATCACCAGGGGACCGAGGATGGTGATCACCGGGATGAGCGCGTTGCGAAGGGCGTGGCGGACCATGATCACCGTCTCGCGCAAACCCTTCGCTCGGGCGGTGCGGATGTAGTCCTGGCGGATCACCTCCAGCATGCTTGCCCGCGTCAGGCGCGCGACGATGCTCGCGTAAGGAAAGCCGAGCGCAAAGGCCGGGAGCCAGATCTCGCCGATGGTGCCGAATCTGCCCGTCCAGCCGATCTGGAAGTAGAAGGTGCCCTGTGTGAGGTTGTCGAGCCAGACCGCGAAGATCAGGATCAGAAAAGTCGCGATGACGAAGCTCGGCATGCTGTAGCCGATGACCGAGGTGGTCGTCAGCAGGTAGTCGACCCACGTGTTCTGGCGGATCGCCGCCACCACGCCGAGCAGCATGCCTAGCCCGATCGTGAACACGAGGGCGAAGAGCCCGACCTCTGCGCTGACCGTGAACTCGCGGAGAACGAGCGGAGTGATCGGGACGCCCCGGTTGACAAGCGATTCGCCGAGGTTGCCGTGGAAGAACAGGCCCGCGAGAAAGCTCGTGTACTGGTCCCATAGGGGCCGGTCGAGACCGTAGTGATGCAGGATCAGCTGGTACTGCGTGCCGTGGAGGTGCTCGTTGAACAGCGAATCGCCGGGCAGGCGGTGAATGCCGAGGAAGACGATCGAAGACACCGCGAACACGGTGAACACGATCAACACCAACCGCTGGCCGATGTAGATCAGCGTGCCTCTGGTCAGCACTTCAGTTCAATTCTGAGGTCATTTTCAAGCTCGGGTCGCCCCCCACCCTGAGCCTCCCCCTGGGGAGGGGAGATAGATAAAAGAAGAGGGCGCCCGCTTCGTACGGACGCCCTCTTTGCGATCGAACTTAGTGCGAGAGGATCTGGACTTCGTTCCAGTAGTGGTCGAAGAACGCGTTGGACCCGAAACCCTTCACGTACGGCTTGGTCAGAAACGAGCCGACCGAGTAGTAGAGCGGGATGTAGGTCACGTCATCGATGAGCATCTGGTTGAGTGACTTGTAGTCCGCCAGCGCCGCCGGCATCGGTTCTGCGTCGGCCTTGGCCAGCAGCGTGTCGTAAGCCGCCGTGTCATATCCGGTGGTGCAGCCCGAGTCGGGGCAGCCCACGAACTTGCCCCACAGGTTGTCGAACCAGTCCTGGGGGTGGTTGTAGTCGGCCTGCCAGCCATCGCGTGACAGGACGTAGGCGCCCTTCAGGCGAGCCTGGATGAACTGAGAGTGCGAGACCGGGGCAATCGAAACGTCCACCCCGAGGTTGTCATGCCACTGCGACTGCAGGAATTCCGCGGTCGGCTTGTTGAGCGCGCTCTCAGGGTCGTACGTGTAGGTCAGGCCCTTGGTCTTGGTGCCGCTTGGGTCTGCTGACTGGAGCAGCTGCTTTGCCTTCGTGGCGTCGAACTTGGCGAGCGGGTCCTGGTTGGCGCCCATGTACCCGATCAGTGTCGGAGGAATCAGCCCGCCGGTCGCCGGCGTGCAGACGATGTTCTGGCAAACGACCGAGACGAGCTTGGTCTTGTCAACCGCGAGCGCAAAGGCGAGCCGGAGGTCGTGCGCGCTCTGGCCGTCAGACAGGAGGAACGGCCCGCCGGCCTGGCGCTTGGCGTCGTGAACCATGTTGAAGCTGACCCAGTACGAGCGCACCTTCGGCTGGAGAAGCAGCTGCGCCTTCTCGTTGCTGGTGCCCTGGATGCGGAGGACGTCGGCGACCGGGAGGTTGCTGTAGCCGCCGTAGCCGACCGCGTCGTAACCGCCCTGCTCGTACTTGGTGATGGCGGTCGAGGCGTCGTTGACGGAGACGTCGAGGTGCACCTTGGTCACTGTCGGCTTCGGTGAGCCCCACCAGTTCGGTACGGCCGCAAAATCGACAGACTGCTTGGGAATGCGAGCCACCATCTTGTAAGGCCCGGTGCCGATGGCGGTGGCCGGGTTGGTCCACCAGTTGTCAAAGTCCTGCTTGACGGCGTTCTGGTCGACGATCCAGCCAGTGCTTCCCTCCAGCGCGATCGCGGTGAGGAACCAGCCTGCGGGGCTGGCCAGCTTTACCTGCACCGTGGTCGCGTCCGGTGCCGTGAGGCCCTTGAGCGTCACCGTTGGATCGTTCTTCTCGAGCAGCGTCTCGAGTGCGGCGCCGCTGACGGTATTGGTAGAGACCGTGCTGTAGCCGTCGATGGCCGACAGGTTCGTCGCATATGCGCCCTGCATGGCCGCCGCGCGGTTCCAAGAGTAGAGGACGTCCTTCGAGGTGAACTTGTCGCCGTTGGAGAACGTGGCGTCGCTGCGCAGCTTGAACGTGTAGGTCAAGCCATCGCTGGACGGGGTTGGGACTGCGGTCGCGAGGTCGGGGACGACGTTGAGGTTCTCGTCGAACTTGACGAGGCCGTCGAACATGTTCTGCGAGATCTCTGTGTCCGTCTCGGCGTCGGCGATCGCCGGGTCGAGGGTTCCGAAGTCCGAAAGGATCGGGAATGTCAGCGTCTGGTTCGAAGCCAGAGACGTGCTGTTGTTCCCGCTTCCTCCACCGCACGCGACCAGCACGAGGCTTGCCACGCCGCCCATCGCAAGGGCTTTGAGGATCCGTAACGAGACTGGAGTCATAGCTTTCCCCTATCAAAAGCTTGAGGCGAGAGCCTCTTCCCCCCCGCCTTCTTCCCGGTGTCTTCGCGGGACCACCGGGGCGAGAGCGCGCCGACGAGGGGTGGCGGACCGATCGCCGCCACTTACTCCACCCCCCATTGTGGCTTGGCGGGAGGTGAATGTCTACTTCGCACCCGAGGCGCTCTCGCCGGTCGTGCCATCATCGCTCTGATGGCAGTTGGCGGTGCTGGGCTGCGAAGGAAGGAAGGCCGGGGCAAGGTCGACGGATCGACCAGGTTCACCGGCGATCTCAACCTGCCCGGGCTCATGCACGTCCAGCTGGTGCTCAGCCACCTGCC
>DAITQH010000033.1:0-20189 GCA_036833175.1 Candidatus Dormiibacterota bacterium | reverse complement strand
CCTCGCAACGTCAGCTCGGTCGCCCACTACAGGCGAGGCGACGTCGCCGCGGGGTTGGCGGCAGCCGACACGGTCGTCAAAGGAACCTACCGCATCGCCGGCGTGCACCACTCCTTCATCGAGCCTCATGTCTCGATGGTGCGGCCGGAGCCGGATGGCGGCATGACGATCTGGGCGCCGACGCAGGGACCGTTCGGGGTCCGTGACGAGATCGCCAAGGTGCTGGACGCCGCGCCTCACGAGGTGCGCGTCATCTCGATGCCCGTTGGCGGGGGCTTCGGCGGCAAGGTCATGCTCCTCGAGACCCTGCTCGCTCTGCTGGCGCGAAAGGTGAGGCGACCACTGCGGCTGACCCTCACCCGACAGCAGGAGTTCCTGATGGGTCACCCAGCACCCGGGGCAACCTTCGATATCGAGCTCGGCGCCAAGAAGGATGGGACTCTCGTCGCCCTGCGGGCGCGCTATCACTTCGACAACGGGGCCACCGGCGGATGGCATGCGGGGATCACCGGTTCGTTCCTCGGCGGCACGTATCGCATCCCCAACTTCGACATCACCGGCTACGAGGTGTCAACCAACAAGACGCCAACCGACGCCTACCGGGCGCCCGGCGGGCCGCAGGCGTACTTCGCGCTCGAGTCAGCGATGGATGAGCTGGGGTCCAGGCTCGGGATGGATCCGATCGAGCTCCGCCTGCACAACGCTTCGCGAGAAGGCGACCTCAACGCGGACGAAGCGCCCTGGCCGCGCATCGCGATGGTCGAAGTCCTCGAGGCCGCGCGCCAGCACCCTCTCTACACCGCGCCCGTCGGCCCGGGCGAAGGCGTGGGCGTGGCGCTGGGGTCGTGGGGCGGTGCCCGCTCGCCGGCGGCCGCCGGCTGCCGCGTCGAGCCCGACGGCACGGTTTCGATACTCATCGGCTCGCCGGACATCAGCGGCTCGTCGACCGGTCTCGCGATGATCGCAGCCGACGCGTTCGGCGTGTCCCCCGAACGCGTTCGGGTCGTCATCGGCGACACATCGTTCGCGCCGCAAAGCCCGATGGCGGCCGGCAGCCAGGTTACCTACAGCGTCGGCGGGGCGGTACATGAGGCCGCGCTCGAAGCCAGGCGGCAGCTGCTCGAGGTCGCGACCGAAGAGCTGGAGGCTGCCCCTGAGGACCTGGAGATAACCGATGGCCGGGTCACCGTCAAGGGCGTGCCTGAACGCTTTGTAGAGATCACGAAGCTGGTGGCCTTGAGCACGGAGTTCATGGGCCGCCACCGGCCGATCAACGCGACCGGGCGCTCTGCAGTCCAGAGCGCGTCGCCGGCTTTCACCGTCCACATCGCGCGGGTGCGCGCCGACGCCGAGACCGGCGCCTTCCAGCTGACCGGCTACGCCGCGATCCAGGATGTCGGCCGGGCGATCAACCCGCCCGAGGTGAGAGGCCAGATCCACGGTGGATCGGTGCAGTCCATCGGGCGGGCGCTTGGCGAGCAGCTCGCCTACGACCTGGAGGGACAGCTTCGGAGCGGCAGCTTCCTGGATTACGAGCTGCCGACCGCTGACCAGATACCGGTGATCGACGTCCAGCTCATAGAGGTGCCGTCGCCCGTGGGTCCGCTTGGGGCGAAGGGAGTCGGCGAGCCTCCGGCGATTCCAGGACCCGCAGCCGTGACCAACGCGCTGGCGCACGCGACGGGCATCCGGGTGCGTGAGGTTCCGGTCGACCGCTCTGCATTGATCCGGTAAACCTTGAGGGACCGTCGGCGCGATGACGTAGTTCACGCCGAGCGCGGGAGCCCGGGCTCCTCGATGCGAGCCTATGTCGCCCGCACGCTGCCCGCATGCTCCCCGATCCTGGTCAGCAACCGCGCGCCGCGCGAGCCAAATCCGGACGGGAGTTTTAAGCGAGGCGCAGGCGGAGTCATCACCGCGCTGCTCACGCTCGCTGAGGCGACGGAGGCGGAATGGGTCGCGTGCGCGCGCAACGACGACGAGCGGAAGCTGGTCGCAAGTCGAGGCGCGGCGGTCAGCGTCCCGCTGCTCAACTCGACCGGGCGCCTGCATTACGCGGTGCCCACCAAGGAGCAGTACGACATGTATTACGGGGTCTTCGCCAACCCCGTGCTCTGGTTCATCCAGCACTACCTCTGGGACCTCGGCAACGAGCCTGTGATCGACGACCGCATCCACCAGGCCTGGATCGACGGATACGTCGCGGTGAACCGCCAGATCGCAGAGAAGGTTGTCGAAGTGGCACGCGACGCGCCGAGGCGGCCGCTTGTGCTGGTCCACGATTACCAGCTGTACCTGGTCCCCGGGTTGGTGCGCAAAGCGTTGCCCGAGGCCATGATCCACCTCTTCGTGCACGTTCCTTGGCCGACGCCTCAGTACTGGAAGGTGCTCCCCAAGCACATGCGCGATGCAATTCTCGACGGGTTGCTCGGCTGCGACATCGTCGGCTTCCAGTCAAGCCTGGACGTCCGCAACTTCTTGCTGACTTGCGAAGAGAACGCCGGTCTACAGGTGGATGAGCGGGAGCGCGCGGTCTTTTTCGGCGGCCGTGTCGTCTACGCCCGGCATTACCCGATCTCCATCGACGTCTCGACGACATCGCGGCTCGCATCGTCGCGCGGAGTGAAGCGACAGGAGCGCGACATCGCGTCGTGGCGTCCGCCGCACCTCATCGCGCGTATCGACCGCACCGACCCTTCCAAGAACATCGTTCGCGGATTCATCGCTTACGACAAGCTGCTGCGCTACCACCCCGAGCTGCGCGGCCGGGTCCAGTTCTGGGCCTTTCTGCAGCCGTCGCGGCAAGACGTCGCCGTCTACAGCCGATACGTCAGGACGATCAGGCAAACCGTTGGGCGCATCAACAGCGAGTTCGGCACGGAGTCCTGGCTCCCGGTGCGACTGGAGATCGGCGAGAGTGAGCGGAAGGCCGTGGCCTCGCTCAAGAACTTCGACGTGCTGCTCGTGAATCCCGTTTACGACGGTCTGAACCTGGTGGTCAAAGAGGGCGCGCTCGTCAACGCGACCAACGGCGTGATCGTGCTGTCCGAGAACGCCGGCGCGCATGAGGAGCTGCAGGGCCACGTGCTGTCGATCAACCCGTTCGACGTGGAGGCGACCGCCGCGGCCATGTATGCGGGGCTCACGATGGCCGTCGAGGAACGGAGACGGCTGAACGAGGGCGCGCGCGAGGTCGTGCGGAGCAACGACATCACGCGATGGATCAGCCGGCAGGTGCAGGATCTGCGCGACCTCGTCGTCTCGCCGGTCCGATCCTGGACTAGCCGTCCCTAGCGGCGGCCACGCTCTGTTCTCGCCGCCACCGCGAGCAGGCCGGCCAGTACGCCGCCTTCAAACGCCCCGTAGAAGATCGAGCGCAGAATCGGCTGGTTGAAGAGACCGACGTTGAGCAAGAACGTGAAGACCGCAAACACCGGGAATGACATCGCCAGCTGCTTCCAGGTGTCGAGCGACTCCCACCACAGGACGATCCTCGGTGGCGGCTGGGGAGCCTGTTGCATGGCGACATTGTTCCTGCTCTGCCTGGCGGCGTGCGACCCCGTGACTGGAACAGGTTCCGGCACGCAGCCCGACCCCAAGACGTTCATCAAGGTCGACCAGGCAACACATGTTGCTGTCGTCACGCTGATCGCCGGACACTCGGCCACGGACAACCAGTTCAACTACGACGGGTACAGCGCCGGCGCGCTGGTGTTGAAGGTCCCGGTCGGGTGGCAGGTCACGATCCAGTGCCTGAACCACGGAACGGTGCCGAACTCGTGCGCGATCGTCTCGAACGGCACGGCCAATGAGCCCATACACGCTGAATGGTCGACGCCGAACCCTCACGTCGGCCTGGATCCGGGCCAGTCGTCCGGCTTCAACTTCAGCGCGACAGCGTCGGGAAGCTACCGGATCGCGTCTCTGGTCGGCGGCAGCGAGGCCAGCGGCATGTGGGCGGACCTGGAGGTGATTGACGGCGGCCTTCCTACCCTTACGGGGTCGTAGAGGGGTTCGTCTCGGCCCATTCGACTATTTCGTTGAGGAGCGCGGCCGCTTCTTCTGGGCCTGACACCACGACGTCGCAGTGGTCGAAGAGGTGGGCAGGCGCTTCCGGAGAGCTCACTCCCACGCACATATGCGGGATGTCGAGCGAGCTGATGTACTCGAACATCGAGCGGTCGTTCTCGTCGTCGCCGAAACACACGACCCCGCCTGGATCCTCACCCGGCAGGAGCGCCGCAAGCGCGCTGCCCTTACCTACCTTGGGTGCATGGACCTCGATCACCTTGCGCCCCAGGTAGGCCGCAAGCGGCCGGCCCTCGATGATTGGCTGGAGAAACGCGAGCATCTCCTCGCCGCTGAGGTTGGTGTTGCGAAAGTGAACTGCGCTGCTCGCCGGCTTGACCTCGAGCCACGCGCCAGGGATCCGTTCGAGCAACACCGCAACGTCCGAGTTGAATTGATCGAGGGCCTCTTTGTGAGCGTGCCGCGGGATGGCCATTCCACTGTCGCCGATCAGCCGGACGCCTGAGATCGGGACGAGCGCCTCGAGCTGGGGGTTCGTGCGGCTGCTCAAGACGATGACGTCCGCGAGCAGGCGGACGAGGCGGCTCAGCGCCTGCAGCGCCTCCGGCCGTGCGACGGTCTGGGTTGGGTCGGGAACGATATCCGCCAGCGTGCCGTCGAAGTCGGTGACCAGGACGACCTCGCTTGGCGGGACCTTCGCCACCGGCGAGTTGCGCCATGCGCCAAGGAGCTCATTCGTTTGGAGCATCGCTTAATTAGTAGCAGGGCGGTGGCGCGCAACGATCGCGGCGAACTCGGTGCCCGGTGTCAGCGTGCCGAAGGAATGACCCCAGTCACCGGCGAGGCGCGAGGCGCAGAAGGCGTCCGCCGCGGCCGGGTCTCCGAAGCGGAGCAAGAGCGAACCCTCGAGCGTCAACGCCATGCGTTCGACGACCCGTCGCGCGCGGGTCTCGGCATCCGCCATGTTCGTCAGCTCCCCCTTGAGCTCCGTGACGGCGTGGTCGAACCTCGCGTCGGAACCCTGGGCCCGCTCGACCTCGACCAGGAAGGCGGCCACCGATTCCGGTTCGCGGCTCATGGCGCGCAGCACGTCGAGCGCGTTGACGTTCCCCGACCCCTCCCAGATCGAGTTGAGCGGGGCCTCGCGATACAGGCGTGGAAGGATCGACTCCTCGACGTAGCCGTTTCCGCCGTGGCATTCGAGCGCCTCGGCCACGACCGCGACGGCGCGCTTGCAAGTCCAGTACTTGGCGACCGCGAGCGCGAGGCGCCGGAACTGAGCCTCCTCGGGATGATCGGCCGCTCGATCCAGCGCGCCGGCAAGACGCATCATCAGGACGGTCGTGGCCTCGGATTCCACTGCGATGTCCGCGAGCACATTGACCATCAGCGGCTGCTCCGAGAGCAGCTTTCCGAATGCGCTGCGGTGGGCGGTGTGATGAGTCGCCTGAGCCACGGCCTGTCTCATGAGCGAGGCCGAGCCGATCACGCAGTCGAGACGCGTGTGGTTGACCATCTCGATGATGGTGCGCACCCCTCTTCCCTCTTCTCCCACCATCACGGCCCACGCGTCCACCAGCTCGATCTCCGCGGACGCGTTGGAGCGGTTGCCCAGCTTGTCTTTGAGGCGCTGGATGTGGAAGTTGTTGCGGGTTCCGTCCGGCAGCACGCGCGGCACCAGGAAGCACGTGAGCCCGCCAGGCGCCTGCGCGAGGACGAGGAACGCGTCGCACATCGGCGCGGAGCAAAACCATTTCTGCCCCGTGAGGAGGTGCTCGCCCGGCACACCCGTGGGCACAGCGCGGGTTGTGTTGCTCCGAACGTCGGAGCCTCCTTGCCTCTCGGTCATCGCCATCCCGAACAGGGCTCCGCGCTTGGCCGACGCCGGGCGCAAACCCGGGTCGTATTCGAGCGTTGTCATCAGTGGCTCCCAATGCTCGGCCACATCTTTCTGCTGCCGCAGCGCGGGCACCGCCGCGTACGTCATCGACACGGGGCATCCGTGGCCGCCCTCGACCTGCGACCAGATGTAGAACGCCGCGGCGCGTGCGGCGTGTGCGCCGGGTCGCGGCTCGCGCCACGGGAGGGCGTGCAGCCCGTGGCCGATCGCCACCTCCATCAGCCTGTGCCAGGCGGGATGGAACTCGACCTCATCGATCCTGTTGCCAAACCTATCGTGGGTGCGCAGCTCGGGCGGGTGTGCGTTGGCCTGGAAGCCCCAGTCGATCGCCTCCTGGGTGCCGGCGAGACGGCCGAGCTCGTGAACCATGTCCTGCGCCCAAGAGGCGCCTTCGCGCTCAAAGGCTTCCCGCAGGGGCGCGTCCGCCTCGAAGAGGTTGTAGTCGACCAGCGGCGGGGGTTGATTCACTTGATTTCCTATTGAATTTCTTGGGCCAGCTGTGCGACCAGGCGCAGCTGCTCTTTGCGTTCGGCGGTGTCGAAGGCCATCGGCGAGACGATCAGCGTCTCCACCCCGGCGTCGGCGTAAGCGCGGATTCGCTCCTTCGCGCGTTGTGGCGAACCGGCGATGCTGACCGCGTCGATCAGGTCATCGGGCAGCGCCAGCATCGCCTCGCTCTTGCGGCCAGCGAGGTAGAGCTCCTGCACCTCCTGGGCCTCGCGCTCGAACCCATACGACGAGACCAGGCGGTTGTAGAAGTTCTGCTCGCGGGATCCCATACCGCCGACGTACAGCCCGAGCACCGGCCGCATCGCGTTGCGGGCGACGTCAGCGTCGTCGCCGATCATCACGTTCACGGTTGGGCAGATCCGGAAATCGTCGAGGGACCGACCGGCCCGCGCGGCGCCTTCTTCGAGGGGCACCCGGAGCGCCGCCGTGTGCTCTGGCGAGAAGAAGACGGGCAGCCATCCATCGGCGATCTCGCCGGCCAGAGCGACATTCTTCGGTCCGAGTACTGCCAGGTAGATCGGGATGCGCTCCTGGACCGGCCGGATCGTGAGCTTCAGCACCTTGCCCGGACCGTCGGGCAGGGGAAGCTCGAGCGTCTCGCCGTGGAACTCGACCTTCTGGTGAGCGAGCGCCATGCGCACCACGGCCACGTACTCGCGAGTGCGCTGCAGCTGCTTGGCGAAGCGCACGCCATGCCAGCCCTCGGAGACCTGCGGGCCGGACGTTCCCAGGCCTAGCAGCATGCGGCCCCCCGACAGCTGATCGATGGTCGCAGCGGTCATGGCTGTCATCGCCGCGCTGCGCGCAGGGATCTGGAAGATGCCCGCGCCGAGCTTGATCTTGGTCGTGCCGGCCGCGAGCCACGCCAGGACCGTCGCCGCGTCCGAGCCATACGCCTCGGCTGTCCACACCGAGTCATAGCCGAGCTGCTCGGCCGTGCGGGCGATGTCGAGCTGGTCGGCGGCGGTCAGCCCAAAACCCCAGTAGCCGACGCTGACGCCGAGCTTCACGGGCTTCTACCGGCCGGTCAGGAGCAGTGAGATCAAGAAGATGTTCAAGGAAACTATCACGGCGACCACCCCGGTCGAGACGAGCGTCGTCGTTCGGTGGTTGACCAACGTTCCCATCAGGCCGCGATCCCGGCAAAAGATGACCAGCGGGATCAGCGCAAATGGGATCCCGAACGACAGCACCACCTGGCTGAGCACCAGCGCGCGAGTGGGATCGAGCCCGACTCCGATCACGATCAGAGCCGGCGCCATCGTGATCGCGCGGCGCAGGAACAGCGGGATCTGCCGGCGGATGAAACCCTGCATCACGACCTGGCCCGCGAGCGTACCGACACTCGACGAGGACAGGCCCGAGGCCAGGAGGCCGAGCCCGAAAAATATGTCCGCGCCGTTTCCAACCTGAACGCCAAGGCCGCGAAATGCCTGGTCCAGGTTGTCAACCGTGACGCCCCGTCCGTGAAAGACCGCGGCCGCGATGGTGAGCATCGCGATGTTGATCAGCCCTGCGAGGCCCATCGCGATGATCACGTCCCATTTCTCAAAGCTGAAGATCTTCAGTTGCTCGGCGTCAGTGGCGCCCACCACTCGCCTCTGGGTCAGGGCCGAGTGCAGGTAGATGACGTGCGGCATCACGGTCGCGCCAAGGATGCCCGCCCCGAGGAGCACGCTTTCCGTCCCATCGAACCGGGGCGTGATGAGCCCGGTCACGACTCCGGAGACCGATGGCCGCGCGAGCACGACCTCGAACGCGAATGCGACCACGATCACCCCGACCAGGCCCGTGATTACCGCTTCGAAGCCGCGGAATCCGCGGGACTGAATCACCAGGATCCCGAACGCCGCGAAGGCGGTGATGATGCCCGCGGCAAATAGCGGCACACCCGGAAAGAGGAGGTGGATTCCTATCGCCGCGCCGATGAACTCGGCGAGGTCCGTCGCCATCGCGATCACCTCGGCCTGGATCCACAGCCCGACAACAGCGGGGAACGGAAATTTCAACCGGCAGACTTCAGCCAGGTTGAGCCCGGTCGCGATGCCGAGCTTTGCGCTCATCGATTGGACGAGCATCGCCATGAGGTTGGCGGCGAGGACGACCCACAGCAGCATGTATCCGTACTTCGCGCCGCCCGCGACGTTGGTGGCAAAGTTGCCGGGATCGACGTACGCGACAGCCGCGACGAACGCCGGGCCCAGGAAGGGAAGCAGCGCCCGCAATCCTCGTGTCTGGCCGTTGAGAGCTTTCTCGGCGGCCCGAAGGACTCGCTCCTCGCCCGGGAGGGCGACCGCTACGGGGTCGCGGTTCGTCTTGACCGGAGGCGTCTGGATAACTGGCGCCGGCGTGACGGGGCTGGGGGTCGGGGTGGGCGGCGCGACGGCTCCGGTCAACGCATCTCCTCGACGAACACGGCGCGTGCAAGGCCCAGCGGCACGCTGGCGCGGCGGCCCTTGATGCGAACGGTCATCGGGCCTTCGAACTTGCTGTCGGCGATCACCTCGATCCTCGTTCCAGGTAGTAGGCCGCGGCGCTCTAGCTCTCGGAGCCGTCCGGCGTCGTCGTCCGACACGCCCTGAACCACCACCCTTTCTCCAACTCGAACCTGGCTGAGAGCGCGGTCGCTGAGGGTCCGCACCTTGCCGGCGAGCGTGGGGATTGCGTGGCCGTGGGGATCGAGCTCCGGGCGGCCGAGGAGCTCGAAGATGCGCTGCTCCATGCGTTCCGAGATGACGTGCTCGAGTCGCTCCGCCTCGTCGTGGACCTCGTCCCAGGTGTAGCCGAGGACCTGGACGAGGAACATCTCGAGCAGGCGGTGGTGTCGGACAAGCTCGAGGGCGACCTTGCGGCCTTCGCGGGTCAGCTGCTGGCCGCGGTAGCGGTCGTGCTCGACGAGGCCCTGCGCGCTGAGGCGCGTGACCATCTCGCTGACGCTTGGCGACGAGATGCCGAGGCGCTGGGCCAGCTCGCGCGTGGGGACAGGTCTCTGGTCGCCGTGCAGCTGGTAGAGGGCTTTGAGGTAATCCTGTTGCGAGCGGGTGAAGCTGCCGCGGCGCTCGAGTTGGTCGACCATCGCGCCTAGGTTGCCCTAATCCGAACTGCTGGCTTGCCTATCACGAAAGATAGGATAGCCTAATTCAGAGGCACGCCAGCAGTTGCAGGGAAATTGCTTGGCGCTCTATGTGCATGAGCCCGTCGGCCCCGACGCAGGGTTGTAGGTAACGCTGACATCGGGCGTAATCGTCACCGGCCCTGCTGCTGTGATCACCGCCAGGTACGCGGCACAGCCCTCGGCAAGATTGAAGTCATAGTTCACACTGGTCACGTTGAGTGCGCCATACGCTGCACCCGAATGATTCATGCACCAATTCGTGTTGCCTCGCCCGTTGTAGACGCAAAGAAGCGCGTCGCGGAACTCTATGGTGGACAGGATGCTGACGGACATCGGGCCGCTCGACTTCAGCTTCAAGTGATAGGTGAAGGTGTCCGGCACCGTCGACGACAGGTATTCGGTGGGACTGTTCAGCTGGGCCGGGACGTTCCATACGCCGAGAGTTGGATGCTTCAGCTCGGTGCTCAGGCTGTTCACCTGACCCTGCGATGCGGTCAGCTGGTTATGGGTGACCGTCAGGGCATCCTGGAGGTTTTGGTTGCGGCCGGTAAGAGACTCGTTACCGATTGTCAGGGATCGAACGGTGGCCTGGTTGGCGGTGTCGTCGGCGTAGAGGATTCCCAGGCCGCCGGCGGTCACGAGCAAAGCCGCCGCTAGCGCGGCCGTCCACAATCTCCTCTCCCGCGGAACGTAAACGGAGGCCCGAACCGAGCTGAACGGCGACGATGCCACCGGCGGGTAGTAAGTCTCGGCTGGTTGAAGCGAGCCCTGTTCGGGTGCTTCGGGGGGCGTGGTGTCCACCTGGATCCGGTTCATGATCTCATGCCTCGAGCGGCAATCACGTTTGTCCGGGCCTCGGCCACGCACCCAGGACCTGGCTGATCCGCGAGGCGGTTTCAGTTTGCGAGCCGGTGTCGAAGGTAAACGTCTTTCCGTCCGGCTGGCTGGCCGGCCCGATGCCGCAGTTCGATCCGCACGGAGCCTCCTCGACGTAGAAGATCGCGTTCGTGTTGAGCCACATCGGCGACGACCGGACGTTGGGGAGCTGCCCCCCACTGCGCCCGCCGAGCCCGTACAGCCAGACGTGCGGAGTCCCGGCGGAATCTCGAACCGTAAAGGCGAGGTTATCGTCTCCGGCATCCGTCCTCGGCCGTATCCAGGCCAGCTGCTGCCCGAACGCCTGCGTGACCACACCGCTCGTGTCCCACAGGCTGACCACGGAGCTGACCGGCTTGCGGAAGTAAAGGACGCTGCCCGTGCTGCCCCAGGTCGCCATCGTGCCGAGCGGCTGCGAGTACGCGACGCTCCCGTCCTGCGTGTGGCGGACCTGCAGGTGGTCACCCGTCGAGCTGTAGGTCTGGACGAAGGCGAAGTACGCGCCGTCCGACGAGAAGCCCAGGAACGCGTCGTCCTCATTCGGGTTTGCCCCGCGGCCCGGGACCGGGCCCAGCGTACCGACCACGCGGTCGCCGCCGCCACTGAGGAGGTGCAGGTTCACGGCGCTCGCGTCCGACGTGATGTAGGCGAGGAGGCTTCGATCGGGCGTCCAGGCATGCAGGCCGTCCATGAAGGCGCCGCCCGTCCAGGTCGCCGCGACCGTCGAGGCGCCCGTGAACAGGTCGAGCACCCCGATGACGCTGTCGCCCGGAGTGCCCGGGCTCCCCTGGGTCGCCGACCACGAGATCGTGGTTTGCGTCACCAGCTGCGGGATCCCCGCCCCTGTGATCGTGCAGATCGGACGCGGGTTGCTGGCGTCGCTGACGTCGGCCAGGACCGTTGCGGGCGAGCCCTGCATGACCACCAGGGCTTCCTGCGTCGCTGGGGCACCCGTGCAGCTCGCATGCATGGCGGCCCAGGCCGGCACGGCCACAGGGCTGGCCAGCGGCGCCGGCGACGGGCTTGGCGAAGGGCTAGGGGTCGGGGTGGGGCTGGGCGTCGGGGATGGGCTTGGGCTCGAGCTCGGTGAAGGGCTCGAGTGCGCCACCACCGGGCCGTTTGCCGTGCAGCCGGCGACGGCCAGCAGAGCGCATGCGAGTACCAACCCCATCCTCACATAGGGTTGAAACGATCGAGGCGGGATCTGCGTTACGGGCATCACCTTTTATTGCCGGGCGCACACAATAGTCGCTTACCGATTCGGCAAAGGGTCGTTAGGTCGAAACCTACCGTCTGCGTTAGCCAGAGATTAAGAAAGCAAGATGAAGGTGGCTGGGCTCGTCGCGGCGGTGCTGCTGCTTGCCGGCTGCTCGAACCCGGTTCCTCTGTCGGCGAGCATCGAAACGTCCGCGACCGAGAATGTCGTCGTGGCGGGAACGGCTCAGCTCCTGGTCAAGCTGACCAACACCGGGCCCGCCATCCCCCACCTCGGCCTGGTCTTCGTGAGCGCGGATAAGTGGTACGACCACCACACGATCTCGGACCTGGGTGGCTGCACCCTGGCGAAGGATGCTTCGGCGTTCGACTGCGGGGACCTCGCCGCGGGGGCTAGCGCGGCGTTCTCATTCGCCGGCGCCGCCAAGGATGCCGGCACGTTCCACTACGAGCTGGCGCTACGGGAGCTGGTGCGCCCGTTCGACTACGTCAACGACCATCCGGACGGCGCCGACGTCCAGAAATGGGAAGAGACGATCACCGCCAGCTAAGACAGCTGATCTTGGCGGAGAATACCCGCGCTTGGTGAGTCAGCCGGGATTGCGTTTCGCGCGGCCGCCTCTCTGGCTCGCCTCCGCTGCCGTGGTCGCGACCTGGGCCGCGATCTACGACATCGCCGTCTGGTCGATTCAATTCGCCAGGCAACCCGTGCACCCTGACTTCAGGATCTTTTACGTCGCCGCGGAAGCGGGCCTGCGCTATGGGTGGTCGAAAAGCTACGACGTTGCGACCCTGCGCTCACTCTCCGCATCCTTTCCTGCCGGCGAGAACTACATCACCTCGGCCCTGCCGTTCATCCACCCGCCGCTGCTCGCGTGGCTCATCGCCCCGCTGACCGTCCTGCCGGTGCCGGCCGCATACGCGCTGTGGTGCGTCGTGCTGCTCGCGGCCCTGGTTTGGGCGTGGTACATCGCCGCCCCATTCAGCGGCTTCAGAAAGCTCGTGTTTCTTCCCTTGGCCCTTGCGATCTGGCCGGTCCTGGACGCCTTCTATTTCGGCCAGCCGTCGACTCTGCAGCTCGCGCTGGTGGCATCCGCCTGGTGGCTCTGTACGAAGGAGCGGCCGGTGGCCGCCGGCGCTGCACTGGCCTTGGCCACGGGGCTCAAGCCGCACACCGTGATCCTGGTGCCCTTTGCGCTTGCGGCCGCAGGCCGCTACCGCGTGTTCCTCAGCTGGGCCGCCGTTGGCGCGGTCCTCGCCGCCGCCTTTGCGCTCGCGCTTGGCGCCTCGGGTCTCAGCAACTGGTGGCAGGCGCTCGTCTACGGCCAGTCCGACCCGGGCCAGTCGCTCTACACGCTTGCGTACCTGTTCGGATCAGGTCCGGTCGCTTACGGGCTCGAGGCGCTGCAGGGCGCAGTGGCCGTGGTGATCGCGCGCCGCAGGCGCAACGACCTGAACCTCGTGTTCGCGGCAGGCATCGTCGGATCGCTTGCCTTCGCCTTTCACCTGCACCAGTACGACTACATCGGGCTGATCCTCGCCGCCTGGCTGGTGCTGCGCAGCGCGCCGCCGCTGTGGCAGCGATTCTGGCTGCTCGCCGGCATCGCCACCCTCATCGTGCTCGAGCTCGGACAGCCGGTCCCGCAGCTCGCCTGGGACCTGGTGTTCCTGGTGATCCTCGGGGTGGCTTTCTACGGCAACCGAACGGAGCCGTCGGCGGTCAGGGTCCAGTCGGGGTTGTGAGCGACCTCCCAAACGTAGCCGTCCGGATCCGCGAACGCGCCCGTGTACCCGCCCCAATCGGCCCGCGCTGCCCGGCGGACGATCGTGGCGCCGGCCCGCTCGGCATCAGCCAGCAAGGCGTCCACCTCCTGCGGCGAGCGCACGTTGTGAGCCAGCTCGATGCCCGGCGAGCCATGGCCTCCCAGCGCGGCCCAGAGCCCAAACACCATCCCGCCGGCTTGAAAGAACGCGATCTCGTCATCCGGCTGCTGGGCCCCTCGCCATCCAAGCGCCTCATAGAATGCTCGAGCGCGGGGTAGGTCGCTGACACCAAGGGTCACGAGGCTGATCCGCTGCTCCATCCACGAATTATGTTGGTCGGAGTTGTCTGTCTCATGACCGAGAGGAGGGCCTGATGGCCAAGGTACGTCTACTCGTGGGAACCCACAAAGGCGCTTTCGTCCTTACGTCGGACGAACGACGACGCGACTGGAAGGTCGATGGACCGCACTTCACCGGATGGGACGTCTATCACGTCAAGGGCTCACCTGCCGATCCGAATCGCCTCTATGCAGCGCAGTCGCGGGGTTGGTTCGGGCAGATCGTCCAGCGCTCGGACGACGGTGGCGCCACGTGGGAGCCGGTCGGCAACGAGTTCCGGTACGAAGGCGCGACGCAGACTCACAAGTGGTACGACAACTCCGACCACCCTTACGAGTTCTTGCGCGCGTGGCACCTCGAGCCGTCTCTGACCGACCCCGACACGGTGTACGCGGGGGTCGAGGACGCCGCCCTGTTCCGCTCGACCGACGCCGGAAAGACCTGGGACGAGCTGTCCGGGCTGCGCACCCACCCCACCGCGTCCACGTGGGCGCCGGGTGCGGGCGGCCTGTGCCTGCACACGATCATCCTCGACAAGGACCACCCCGACCGGATCGTGACCGCGATCTCGTCAGCCGGAGCCTTTCGCAGCGACGACGCCGGCAAGACGTGGCGGACGATCACCAAGGGCTTGCACTCGAACTACATCCCCGACCCCGATGCGGAGGTCGGGCACTGCGTGCACCACATCGCGATGCATCCGAGCCGGCCGAACGTCCTGTACATGCAGAAGCACTGGGATGTCATGCGCAGCGACAACAGCGGTGACTTGTGGCACGAGGTCAGCGGCAACCTTCCCACGGATTTCGGCTTCGTGATCGATGTGCATGCGCACGAGCCCGAGACCATCTACGTCGTCCCGATCAAGAGCGACTCGGACCACTTCGTGCCGGACGGAAAGCTTCGCGTGTACCGCAGCCGCACCGGCGGCAACGAGTGGGAGGCGCTCACCAAAGGCCTGCCCCAGAAGGACTGCTACGTCAACGTGCTGCGCGACGCCATGACCGTCGACTCGCTCGACTCGTGCGGCGTGTACTTCGGCACGACGGGCGGCCAGGTGTACGGGTCGGCTGACGCAGGCGACAGCTGGACGCCGATCGTCCAGAACCTGCCGGCCGTGCTCTCGGTCGAGGTGCAGACGTTGGCGTGATCCGGGTCGAGCTCCCAGCGAACCTGAGAACGCTTGCCAATGTTGGTCGACAGGTAGAGCTGAAGGTCGAGGGCCCGGTCACGCAGCGCTCGGTGCTGGACGCGCTCGAAGCGGCCTATCCGATGCTGCGTGGGACGATTCGCGATCAACTCACGAAGAAACGCCGTCCGATGCTCAGGTTCTTCGCCTGCGAGGAGGACCTCTCCGACGAGGCCATCGATGCTCCGCTCCCGGACGACGTTGCCACCGGAAGGGAGCCCTACCTGGTGGTGGGCGCGATCGCGGGGGGCTTACCCCAGATAAATAAACCGACCGTTGGTCTCTTATAGTCCCGGAAAGACATCGGCGTGTAGAGCCAGAAACTCCGGTGCCCGCCCTTTACCCACCTGTAGAGCCATACGAGCAGGGCATGCTCGACGCCGGCGACGGCAACCTCATCTATTGGGAGGTGTGCGGCAATCCAGCGGGAAAGCCGGCCGTGATGTTTCACGGCGGGCCCGGCTCAGGCTGTAGCCCTTACTGGCGCCGGTACTTCAATCCCGCCGCGTATCGCGTGGTGCTGTTCGACCAGCGCGGCTGCGGGCGCAGCACCCCGCACGCGAGCGATCCCGCGGTCGACCTCGCAACCAACACCACACAGCACCTCATCGCCGACATCGAGCAGCTTCGAGAGCTGCTGGGGATCGAGCGCTGGCTGGTGGTCGCTGGATCGTGGGGCACAACGCTTGCCCTCGCCTATGCCGAACGCTTGCCCGAGCACGTCTCCGAGATGGTGCTCTTCAGCGTCGCAACGACCACGCACCGAGACGTGCGGTGGGTGACGCGCGACGCCGGCCGGTACTTCCCGGAGGAATGGGCCCGGTTCCGTGACGGCGTACCCGCGGCGGATCGCGACGGCGACCTGATCGCCGCGTATGACCGGTTGCTCCACGATCCCGATCCCGCAGTGCGCGAGAAGGCCGCCAGCGATTGGTGCCGCTGGGAAGACACGCACGTTGCCGTCCGGTCCGACCACAAGCACGACACGCGCTACGACGATCCCCGCTTCAGGATGGCCTTCGCACGGCTCGTCACGCACTACTGGCACCACGCTGCTTTCCTCGAAGACGGCGCCCTCATACGCGACGCCGGCGGGCTGGCCGGGATACCGGGAGTCTTGATCCACGGCCGGATCGACCTCAGCTCTCCACTTGACGTCGCCTGGCGGCTGAATCAGGCGTGGCCGGGCAGCCGGCTGATCGTGATCGACGAGGCCGGCCATGGCGCCGGACAGCCGGGTATGCAGGAGGCGATCATCGGCGCCATCGACGACTTCTCAGACACAGGCCGCGTCTAGAGCGCAGCGTCGCGTAACCACCCGGTACCTGCCAGCATTTCACGTCCTGTGGGTCATCCAGGAAGAGCGCTTGCGGTCGCCGTCTTGATCACGCTGGCATCCGCGTGCGGCAACGCGCCATCGCAGGGCTCTCGACCAGCGCAATCTGCGCCCGCCCCCAGCCCTACCGTCAGCGCAGCACCGGCCACGACCGCGCCCACCTTGCAGCCGAGCCCATCGCCAACCGCTGCCGCCCAGGTGAGGTGCGAAGACCTGCCGGACCAGACCTACACGAGCGACACCTTCCGATTCACCATCGCGTGTCCGAGCAACTTCACCTGGTTCACCCTGCGTTCACCCGGTCGACTCTTCTCTGCCCGTGTGGTCGACGACAGATACCTGACCGGCTATCCAGCCGGCGAGGTGGACATCGCGACCGTGCTGAACAGCGGCAACTCCCTCAACGATTGGGTGGCTGCACACATCGGCAAGCCGTACACCGCGGACGGCAATCATTTCTGGGACTCCACGTCCAACCTCACCTCGATCCAGATC
The DNA here is from genome assembly GCA_036833175.1 of Candidatus Dormiibacterota bacterium. Lineage (GTDB taxonomy): Bacteria > Chloroflexota > Dormibacteria > Dormibacterales > Dormibacteraceae > Palsa-870. Next base: position 3,421 of record DAITQH010000033.1, on the reverse strand, counting down.
GACGGCAGGCCAGCCATCGGTTTCGACTACGTGATGGTGGGGCCGGATGGTCCGGCGGCGTTCCACGCCGCGGCGTTTCTCCTGCCCGAGGGTTCGGTGTTTCTCATCGACTGGTGGGCATTCTCGGGCGACTACGCAACAGTCATCGCGGGAGTCGCTCAACAGATGATCGCCGGCATCCAGGTGTTCGGCGCCTAGCGCTCAGCCCTGGGCGGTGACGTTGCGCATCAGCAGCGGGCAGAGGTGGCGCAACTGCACCAGCTGCTCGGAGGTGAATTCCTTGGCCACGGCCGCCTGCCTCGAGACCGCCTCGCGGCCGATCGCGTTGACGCGCGACAGGCCATCCTCCGTGAGCACCGCGAGGATTGACCTGCGGTCATTCCTTGCCCATCGGCGTGGGGGACGCGCGGAGATAGGCGAGGACCGCGGCTACCCGGCGGCTGAGCAACTTCTCCTCTGACAGGCCGAGCTTGGAGAAGATGGAATTCACGTACTTCTCGACAGACGACTCGGAGAGATGCAGGCTGCCCGCGATGGAAGCGTTCGCCTTGCCCTCGGCCATCTCGCGAAGCACATCAACCTCGCGTTCGCTGAGCAGGCGCAACGGCGACTCGGCCTGTCGCGAGCGGTAGTCGACCAGACGCTCGACCACGCCGGAATCGACGACCGATCGCCCCGCGGCGACTTCGCGAAGCGCATGTACGAGCTCATCCATCTCGCCCACGCGAGTCTTGAGCAAGTAGCCCAGACCACCGGTCCCATCCTTCAGAAGCTGCACCGCGTACGCGGCGTCGGAGTGCTGTGAAAGCACGACCACGCCGATGTTGGGGTGCAGCTTGCGGATCGAGTGGGCTGCTTCGATGCCCTCGACCTGGTGGCCCGGCGGCATGCGAATGTCCGTGAGCACCGCGTCGGGTCGCAGCCTGTCAACCGCTAGGAGCAGATCCTCCGCGTTGCTCACGGATGCCAGCACCTCGACCTCGCCCGAATCTTCCAACAAGCGACGGGTCCCTTCGCGCACCAGGTAGTTGTCCTCGGCGATGATCACCCGTAGACGTTCAGGCATGCTTGCCCTTCCCGACCGGCAGGTACGCCCGCAGCTCTGTTCCGTGGCCCGGCCGGCTCGCCAGCTCGACTCGGCCGCCGAGCGCGGAGATCCGGTCTTCGAGCCCTCGCAATCCTGATTTCCTGACGTCGGCCGGGTCGAATCCCAGGCCATCGTCCGCGACCTCGATCACGAGCTGCTCGGGTTCGGAATGAAAACGAACATGGACCCGGCTGGCCGAAGCATATTTCAAGACGTTGGCCAGGCCTTCGGAGACGAAGAAGTAGGCCGCGCCCTCCAGCTCGAGTGGAAATCGAACGCCACGCCCGAAACCGTTGGCGTGCACCTCGACGGGCACCGTCATCCGCGTCGCACGCTCCTCCACGGCTTCGACAAGGCCCCGGTCGGTCAAGATCGCGGGGTGAATTCCGCGCGCCAGCTCCTGCAGGCCTTCCAGCGCACGCTGCGCGTCCACCTGGGCCTCGTGGAGTGTGGTCTCGGCCAGCTCACGGTCTCGCCTCAGCTGGTTGCGGGCCAGGCCAAGCCGGGCCAGGAGACCCACAAGTTCCTGCTGTACTCCGTCGTGCAGGTCTCGCTCGAGCCGGCGCCTGCCCACCTCTTCGGCCTGTACGAGGCGGGCGCGCGAGGCGGCCAGCTCCTCTACGTGATCTGACAGCTCCGCCGAGAGCTGGGAGTTCCGGATCGCCAACGCGGCCTGGCGTCCAAGCGTGTTGAGAAGCTCTTGGTCGGCGGCCTGATAACGTCCGTCCACCTTGGGCCCGCACTCGATCTCGCCGACCACCAGGTCGCCGACCACCAGGGGCGCCGAGAGCTCGGCCGCCGCAGACCCCACCGGAGCCGTCCCCGCGGTCGCGATCGGGGTCGCTGCTGGCCGGTTGAGAATGACCCGCACCCAGCTCGCGCCGAGGCCCGCGTGCACCGCGGCGGCCACACTTCCAGCCACGTCCTCAGCGCCAACCGTCGACTGCAGACGCACGCCCAGCTGGCTGATCAGCTCGTAGCCGGAAAGTCGCGGTCCGAACACGAGGCGGTCGGCGAGCCGTTCGAGGCGGCGTCGCGCGGGCTGGAAGAACAGCGTCGCGACGATCGCCAGGAGCACTGCCAGGGTCAACGGCACGCGCTGCCCGACGGCGATCCCGAACACAGCCGCGACCACCACGTAGACGATCGCGATGGCCGCCCACAACGCGCCATACACGACCGAACGCCGGATCACGTCCTCGATGTCGAGGCCGCGGTACGTGACGATGCCCAGGGCCAGGCCGGCCGGCAGCAGCGCCTGTGTGCCCACGTAGAGGGGGGCCGCCACCCAGAATGGGATGGTCGTCTGGGGCACGAAAGTGATCACCAGGATGCCAATCGCGGAGACGGCCAGCGCGTACAGGGGCCACTTGATCTGGCGGCGCTGGTCCTCACCGAACCGCCGGTAGCGAAGAAGGAGAAGCGCCAGCGCCGGAACGATGGCGAGAAGGTTCGCGCCCACCACCGCTCCCGCCGCTGTGCCTATGGGATCCAGACCGCGAACGTAGATCGGGCTGGCGGCGTCAATGGGCACCCAACCGAACTGGCTGGTGCTGATCCTTTGCGATCCAATCATCTCCAGCACCATCAGCGGCACGAACGCCAGAGGCAGCCCGCGGACCACCCAGCGCTCATACGGTCGCTGGTATTTCCCGTCCGGGAAGGTGACGAAGACCGCAACTCCGGCTGCCAGCACCGCCCAGCCGGCGGCGTCTACCAGAACCAGCGCAGCCCACGCGTGGGCGACGGCGGGATGCGCGGCGGAGGCCAGCGCCACCCCGGCTCCAACGCCTTTGCCGAGCGCGAGCAACGTCGACATCAGGAGAAGCAACCACGCAGCGCGATTGGCTGGTCGTGCCAGGTACGCAACGGCGCCCGCGATGTACCAGGAGGCGCCGGTGCCCACGTCTACTGCGGCGCCGGAGAGCTGTCCGCCGCTGAGGTCGAGCACAGCTACGGCCACAAGGGCAAAGGCGCCGGGCAGCAGCCACCACGCGTTTGCTGGGCGAGCGGTCACGCGTACATTTTCGCCCGAGGCATACCCAAAGTCCCGGGGGAAAACCGGAAAATCCACCGCGGAAATCCTCAATCGCGCCCGCAGCGAGTTCTGCAAGGGGCCGTGTAGGAGTTGGCGGGAGCGAGCCTTAGCGTGCCGATGAGCGGGCTCACCCGAGCCCAAGAAACCAAATTATCGGAGGACGAAATGCTGAAGATCTGGGATCCGACCAACTTCCGGCGAACGCTGGGAGGCCTATGCCTCATCCTCGCGCCGATTCTCTTCGCAATCGCTGAGATCACCTACCCGGCGAGCGACGGTAACGGCGCGGCGCAGCT
>DAITQH010000032.1:0-23568 GCA_036833175.1 Candidatus Dormiibacterota bacterium | reverse complement strand
CGACACGGAGAACGTCGACCAGAACCACGACTCTGGCGGCGACCACGGCGGCGACCACGGCGGCGACAACAGCGGCGACTAGCTTCGAACGCTGAATTTTCTAAAAGAGCCGGGCTCCTCGAGTCCGGCTCTTTCTTTACGTGCGCCGGCGCTGCACGAACTCGAAACCGAATCGTCCTTTCACGCACAGGTGCCCCGCCGTGACGCTGTGGTCGAGCGGTGACGTCACCTTGACGATCGAGTTGTCCTGGACGTGGAGCTCGAGCATGCAGCCGACGCCACAGTAAGGGCACACGGTCTCGGTCACCGTCTGCTGCGACTCGTCCCACGTCCCCGCCTGGCGCATGTCGTGCTCGCTCTTGAACATGAGCGCTCCCGTAGGGCAGACCCCGATGCAGTTGCCGCAGTAGACGCAGGCCGATTCCGGCAGCGGCACTGTGAACTCGGTCGAGATGTGGGCGTCGAAGCCGCGCCCCGCAACGCCGATCGCGAACGTGTTCTGCGCATCCACGCCGCACGCCTCGACGCACTTGTAGCAGAGGATGCAGCGCGAGTAATCGCGCACGTAGAGGTCGTTGTCGATCTTCACCGGCTGCGCGACTGTCGCGACGTCGTCACCAAAGCGTTGAGGCGTCGCACCATAGCGAGCCATCCACCCATGGACTTGCGGTGAGCAGAGAGACATGTCAACCGACGATGCAAGCAGCTCGAGCACGAGCCGCCGGCTGTGCCGGACCCTCTCCGAATCGGTCTGGATCTTCATCCCCGCCTCGACCTTGCGCGAGCATGCCGGGACCAACACACGTGAACCCTCGACCTCGACCACGCAAACGCGGCAGACGTTGACCGGGGTGAGGGTCTCGAGCTGGCACAGCGTTGGCGTGTCGATGCGAAGCTGGCGGCACGTATCCAGGATGGTCGCCCCCTCGAGGACCTCCACGTCCTGGCCGTCAATACTCACATTGACCATCCGCCGAGGCATGCCGACAAAGACTCTTTCCGCCATTTAGAGCACCTTCAACTGGGTCAATCCCGATGCGATCGCGTTCGCCGCGGTCTGTCCCAGGCCACAGATCGATGCGTCACGCATCGCCTGCGCGACGTCGCTGAGGAGGCCGATGTCCGAATCGCGAGAACGTCCATCGCGATCGTTGAGCAACCGATGCAGGATCTCCTCCTGTCGCACGGTTCCGACGCGGCACGGGACGCACTGGCCGCACGACTCGTCCCGAAAAAAGCGCGCGATGCGCAGAAGTATCTGCTTCAGGTCCGCGGTGTCGTCAAGCACGATCACCGCGCCGGACCCTAGCGTGGCGCCGATCGCCCGGGTCCCCTCAAAGCTGAGCGGGACATCAAGCTGCGCCTCGGTCACGAACGAGCCGGCCGCGCCGCCCAGCAGCACCGCCTGCAGGGACCTGCCCTCGCGAAGGCCGCCGGCGAGTTCGATGAGGGCGCGCAGAGTCGTTCCCATCGGGACCTCGTAGAGGCCAGGGTGGCGAACCTGGCCGGAGAGGCAGAAGAGCCGCGTGCCCGTGGAGTCCGCCGTGCCCGTCGCCGCAAATGCGGCTCCCCCATCGATGACGATGTCGAGCACGTTGACCAGCGTCTCGACGTTGTTGACGAGCGTTGGCTTGCCGAACAGGCCCACCTGCACCGGGAAAGGCGGCTTGTTGCGCGGCTCGCCGCGCTTGCCCTCGATCGAGTTGAACAGTGCCGTCTCTTCGCCACAGATGTAGGCGCCGGCCCCACGCCGGACCTCGATCTCGAAGTCGAGGTATCCGTGCGCCCGAGCCTGCTGGATGGCGTTTTCGATCCGTTGCCTGGCCAGCGGGTACTCCCCGCGGACGTAAAGAAAGCCCTTGTCGCAGCCGGTCGCAAACGCGGCGATCGTCATTGCCTCGACCACCGCGAACGGGTCACGCTCCATCAGCTCCCTGTCTTTGAAAGTCCCTGGTTCGGACTCGTCTGCGTTGCACACGATGTAGTGAGGGCGCACCGGCTCGTTCGCGACCGACGACCACTTCCGTCCGGTCGGAAACGCAGCACCTCCTCGGCCCAGCAGCTTCGCGTCCGTCACCTCGCGAATTACGCCTTCAGGACCGATCTCCATGGCACGCCGAAGCGCGGCATAGCCACCATGCTCGAGGTAGCTGTCAATGCTCTCAGGATCAACGACACCAACGCGCCGCAGTAACCTCCCTCTCCCCTTCGGGGAGAGGGTCGGGGTGAGGGGCCTATGGCCGCTCCGCGGTTCGGGCCACGCCGCGCCACGCAGGATCTGCTCGGCGGTCTCGATCGTGATCGGCGCAACCTGCCGTTCCTCGTGCATTGCTCCCGCCCGCTCCACCAGCGCCGCGGGCGCTCGGTCGCACAACCCAAGGCACGGGCTGCGGTGCCAGCTCTTGCCTGCCGGACCGACGGATTTCTCGAGCGCATCGCACAGCGCGTCAGCCCCTGCGCACTTGCAGGCGATGTCATCGCAAACGTGCAGTGCGACCGGAGCTCTCTCGTCGAGCGCGAACCGTGCGTAAAAGGACACCACGCCATAGGCCTCGGAAGGCGGGATGGACAACCTCCGGCACGCGTACTCGAGCCCGCCGCGGCTGACCCAGCCCACGCGGTCCTGTATCGCGTGCAGCACCGGCAGCAGCAGAGGGCGTTGAGACCGGGCCGCTGCGCCACCGAAACCGATGTGGTCGTCCTGCGGCCGGCGCGAGCCCCCCTCCCACAGCGAGGAGGGATCGCCCATCACGCCATCGACCGCCGCGATCTCCTCGGCGGTCGCCGGCCCCCCGGTGGTCCGGATGTCCACTAGGCTCTCGCGCCGGCCGGCAGCTTGTCGATCCTGATCGCGCTGGCCTTGAACTCGGCGGTTCCCGACTTCGGGTCGGTCGCGTCGATCGTCAGCACGTTGGTTGCCACCTGGTCTGGGAAATGCGGGGTGAGGAAGGCAAGCCCTGGCCGCAGCGATTCCTCGATCCTGATCGGGACCTCGACCGACCCTCGACGCGAGCTTGCGAGGACCCTCTCGCCATCCTTGACGCCGAGCCGCTCCGCGTCAGCCGATGACACGAGAAGCGCCTCTCTCTTGCGGAGCGGAGAGCTGTACTCGTTGCTCTGCACCCCGGTGTTGAACGAGTCGAGCCGCCGGCCAGTCGTGAGCCGGATCGGAAACTCCGGTGTTAGGCGATCGACGGGCGGGTCGTGCTCAACGGCGTGAAGCGGAGCTCGCGGGCCTTCCACCGGGTCCTTCCAGAGCCGGGCGTGCAGGAACTGGGTTCCGGGATGCGCCTCGTCCGGGCACGGCCACTGGATTCCCCCTAGCTCGTCGAGTCGCGCGTACGACATGCCCGCATGCATCGGCGAGAGGCTGCGGCATTCGTCCCACGCCTCCTCGGCCGTCGGATGTCCCCAATCGCAGCCCAGCCTGCGCGCGAGCTCGCTGATGATGTCGAGGTCGTCGCGCGCGCCGGCCGGCGGTTCGAGGGCGCGGCGCACGCGCTGCACGCGGCGCTCGCTGTTGGTGACAGTGCCCTCCGATTCCGCCCAGCCCGCGGTGGCTGGGAGCACCACGTGCGCAAGCTCCGCAGTCTGCGTCAGGAAGATGTCCTGCACGACGAGGTGATCGAGACCGCTGAGCAGGCGGACGGCGCGAGTCTGGTCCGCCTCGCTGCGCGCGGGATTCTCCCCCACGATGTAGGCGGCCTTCAGCTCCCCGTGCTCCATCGCCTCGAACATCTCGCTCAGGTGGTAACCCTTTGTGTGCGGAAACTGCGCGCCTCCCCACGCTCGGGAGAACTTGGAGTGGATCTCTGGATCCTCGAGGTTCTGGAAGCCCGGCAACCGCGCGGGGATGGCGCCCATGTCGCCGCCGCCCTGCACGTTGTTCTGGCCGCGCAGGGGGTTGAGGCCGCAGCCGTAACGGCCCACCTTGCCGGTGAGCAGCGCGAGGTTGATCAGCGCGAGCACGTTGTCAGTGGCGTTGTGGTGCTCCGTGATGCCGAGCGTCCAGCAGATCATCGCGCGGTCCGCTCGCGCATATTCGAGGGCAACGTCCCGGATCGCGTAGCCAGGGACCCCGGTCTCTTTCTCCGCGACGTCCAGCGTGTAAGCCTCGACGCACCGCGCGAAGTCCTCGTAGCCCGTCGTCGCGCGCTCTATGAATTCTGTGTTCGCAAGGCCCGCGTGGATGATCACGCGCGCCATCGCGTTGGCCAGCGCGATGTCGCTCCCCACGTCGATTCCCAGCCACACGTCTGCCCACTGCGCGGAGCTCGTGCGCCGGGGGTCCACCGCCACCAGGCGCGCTCCGTTGTGGACGCCGCGCAGCAGGTGATGGAAGAAGATCGGGTGCGTCTCACGCGCGTTGGAGCCCCACAGGATGACGAGGTTGGTTTCCTCAGCCTCGCGGTACGAGCTGGTTCCTCCGCCGGCTCCGAACACTGTCGCCAGACCGGCGACGCTGGGAGCGTGTCAAGTCCGGTTGCAGCTGTCGATGTTGTTGCTGTGCATGGCGGCGCGAGCGAACTTCTGCGCGATGTAGTTCATCTCGTTGCTCTGCTTGGAGCAGCTGAACATCCCGAATGCATTCGGCCCCTGGTCTCTGGCCGTCGCGAAACCGGCGGCGGCCCGCTGGAGCGCCTCCTCCCAGGAAGCCGGACGCAGCCGCCCGTCCTCCTTGACGAGCGGTTCCGTCAGACGGACAAGCCCGTCATTCATGAGCACGACAATATAGGAGCCACCACCCCGCGAACAGCCTCACCGAACACTGCGCCGTCCCGCACTTCTGGCGCCAAACGTGCGGAATTCACGCGCGGCAAGGGCTCCGTTGGCGCCAAACGTGCGGAATCGACGGCGGGCTCGACTAGCGCTGGTTCGCCGCGATGAACTCCCCGATCCGGTCCAGTCCCAGCTTCAGCTCGTCCTCCGACTGCGTATACGCAAGCCGGATGAACCCCTTCCCCGCGTGCCCGAACGCGGTCCCCGGCAGCACCGCAACGCCGGCCTCAGCCAGCAGCCGGTCCGCCAGCTCGTGCTCGTCGAAGCCGGTGCCCTCGATGTTGGGGAACACGTAGAAGGAGCCCTGCGGGCGCGCGCACCTCATGCCCGGGATCTTGTTGAGGCCATCGACCACCAGGTTCCGCCGGTGCTCGAACACCTTGACCATCCGCGCTACAGCGTGCTCAGACTCAGGCGCGCTGAGCGCCTCGATCGCGGCCATCTGCGTGAAACCCGCGGCGCACGACGACGAGTTGATCATCAGCTGGTCCAGCTTCGCCGCCAGGGCCTTTGGCGCGACCGCGTATCCAAGCCGCCAGCCGGTCATCGCGTACGACTTCGACAGGCCGTCCATCAGCACCGTGCGCTCCCGCATGCCGGGATGCGACATCGGCGAGACGTGATGAAAGCCGTAGACGAGCTGGCTGTAGATCTCGTCGGAGACCACCAACAGGTCGTGCTTGTGCGCGAGGTCGCACACGAACTTCACGTCTTCTTCGGTCAGCACGCCACCCGTCGGGTTCTGAGGTGTGTTCACGATCAGCATCCGGGTCTTCGGCGTGACGAGCGACGCGAGCTCGTCGAGGTCCATCCGAAAGCCGCTCTCCTCTCGCAGGGTGACCGTCTTCACCACGCCGCCGACGAAGTTCACCTGCGACGCGTAAGCCGGGTAGCCGGGATCGGGGAGGATCACCTCGTCGCCCGGCTCGATGCACGCGAGGAGCGTGAACAACAGCACGTTCTTGGAGCCGGGGACAAGCACGACCTCGGTCGGGTCGACCTCCGTCTTGAGCGTGCGCGAGACAAAACCGGCGACGGCCTCGCGAGCCTCGAAGATCCCGCTCGCCGGGGTGTAGTGCGTGTAGCCATGCTGCATGGCCGAGATGCCGGCCTCGACGATGTTGTCGGGAGTCGCGAAGTCAGGCTCTCCGATCTCGAGGTGCACGATCTTCTTTCCGGTCGCCTCGAGCCGCCTCGCCTTGGCAAGCACCTCGAACGCGCCCTCTGTGCCCAGGCGCGACATGCGTTCGGCGAATCGGATGGCGGTCACTCCCGAATCCTAGTGGACGCCGAGCAGCGCGCCGCCGTCGACGCCCAGCGTCTGACCCGTGATGTAGCCCGCCTGCTTCGAGCAAAGGAACGCACACGCTGCCGCGAACTCGCCCGGCTCGCCAAACCGCCCCATCGGCGCGCCCGCCGCTCGCCGCTTGAGCTCCTCCTCCGTGTTGCCGCCGGCGCCGGCAGCGAGGTGACGAATGCGATCCGTGAGGATCGCGTCAGGCGCAAGGCAGTTGACCGTAATCCGCTCCGACGCAAGCTCTCGCGAGAGCGTCTTGGCCAGGCCCGTCACCGCGGCGCGAAGGGAGTTCGACAGGACCAGGTGCGAGATGGGCTGGCGAACGGAGACCGAGGTGATGAAAACGATCCGGCCCTGGTCTGACTGCTTGAGGTCGGGAAGAGCAGCCTTGACCAGGCGCACCGCGCTCAACAGGGTCAGCTGAAACGCCGATTCCCAGCTCTCCAGCGGCGTGCTCTCGAACGTTCCGGGCGGCGGGCCTCCCGCGTTCACGACAACGATGTCCAGCCCGCCGAGCTTCGCGCGCGCCTGGTCGACCACCGCCTCGGGCTCCTTGGAGACGTCTGCAGCGAACCAGCCCGCGGCGTTGATCGCCTTGCCGGTCGCTTCGATCGACTCGGGGTCGCGAGAAGAGATGAATGTGGCGGCGCCCTCGGCGATCAGCGCCTCAGCGCACGCGCGCCCGAGTCCTTTGCTCGCCGCGGTGACAAGGGCGCGGCGGCCTTTCAGCCCGAAATCCATGTGTCAATTGTCGCCGCCATCAACCGCTGGTGTTGACGTACCAGTCCGTTATTGCTGTCTTAGCGCTGTGCTTGCCCGAGTGGGACCCCGAGCGAAAGGGTTGCAGTTATGTGCAGAAGATTGGGACCAATTGTCCATCCGACTGGGTTCGATGCTGACTTAGGTCCTTTTCTGGGGCCGAGACCTTACCTCCCCGAGATTCGCCGTGAGCCTACTTCGCCACGGGTCTCAGCTCCTGCAGCTTCCGGACGCGCAAATCCCAGTAGCCAAGACGCTGGCGGAATCTCTCGACCTGAGCCGATACGACAGGAACATTCGTCATCTCGACCTCGTGCCTGACTTGCTCCCCCTGAGCGTCCATCACCTCGTGGATGCGTGCGAGCACCTTCTCCTCCATCTCGAGGATCTCCGTGTAGATCTTTCGCCAGTAGAGCGCGTGCTCAAGCGTTGAATCGGCCAGGACGCCCTCGCCGTCCATGGTCTGATTCCAATCGCCGCCGCGCACCGCGGCATCGACGTCGGGTGGCCCGCTCGGGGGCTTGACCTTCGCCATCCGGCAGATGTGTACACGGGTTGACGTAACAAGCGCCGCAACTTTCGCTGCGCGGCGGGATCATTGGCCTCCGCTGGTCGGCCTTGACTACGCGGTCAGCCTATTGGTCGATTGGCCGCAACTGCTGAGAATTGAATTCGAATCAGGCTCGGCTGCCTAGCCCGACGTATTCACGTACCAGTCCGTCACGTACTGAAAACGGTCGGCTGACTCGATGACCTTGTTCATGCGCACCCCGTGGACGCGCTGCGAAACCGCGTAGTCGTAGCGCGCGGAGTAAAAGAAGATCGCCGGCGCGGCGTCGGCCATCAGCGTCTGGAAATCGATGTAGGCCGCGAGGCGCGCCTGCGGGTCGACTGTGGCGCGCCCGCTCTCAAGGTCGCTGTCGATCAGGCCCCATCCGCGTGTGTAGGCGAAGTTCAGGGTGCCCGGGTCGGCGCCGGAATGCCACAGGGAGTACTGGTCCGGATCCGATCCGACGTCGAAGGAGACGAGGGCCATCTGGTAGTTGCGCCCGATCAGGTAGTTCTGGACCAGCTGTGACGGCGGAACAGCCTTGACGTCTACCTCAACCCCGATCTCCAGGAGCTGTCGCGACAGGGCGTCGGCGACCTGCTGGCTCGGATACGAGTTCGGCGCCACCAGCTGGACCTTGAACGCGACGCCATTCTTGGTGCGGAGCTTCGAGCCCGCCTGGGACACCCATCCCGCCTTGTCCAGCGCCTGTGCGGCCGCCAGCTGGTCGAACGGATGCAGGGCCGCCGCCGCGGCCGAGTAAGCCCAGTCGCCGACCGGGATGGGGCTCGGGTCTGGATCGGCCTTGCCGGCGAGAACCTCGGTGACGATCCGTTGGCGGTCGACCGCCTGTCCAAGCGCGATGCGCACGTTGGCGTCGGCGAAGAACTGCTTCCCAGCGCCCAGTGGGTTGAAGCTGACGAAGGAGGTCGTGAACATTCGCGATTCGACCACGGACACGTTGCTCGCAATCGCCTGGAGCGCGTCCACCTCCTGCGGCTCCAGTCCCCCGACGAGGTCGGCTACGCCCTGTCCCACCGCGCGAATCGCCGATTGTGGGTCGGAGGCCGGATAGGTGCGGAGCACGAGGTGGTCGAGGTAGGGCTGGGGGTCGGCGTATGGGTTGCGGTCCAGGGTGATCGCGAGCGAGCTCAACGCGCCGACCTTGAAAGGCCCGGTCCCAATTGCGCGAATCCCGCTGTACGGGCTGGACGCTATCTGAGAAGGCGCCATGCCGCCGAAGATGTGCTTGGCGATGATGCCCACGCGGAGCGCCAGCGGAAATGAAGCGCTCGGCGCGCGCAGGGTGAACACGACCTGGCCCGGCCCGCCGGCCCCAACTCCGACTTGCCGCCAGAACTCGGCACCCGGTTGCGTGTACTCGATGTCCTGCAGCACGTGAAACGTGAAGAGCACGTCGTCGACGGTGAACGGCTGGCCATCCGCCCACTTGACTCCGCTGCGGATGTTGAAGGTGTACGTGACATGGTCCACCGACACCGTCCAATCGGTGGCGAGCAGCCCGACGACGTTCTGCTGAGAGTCGACCGTGGTCAGGCCCTGGTAGATGACGCTGTCCACGTCACGAGTGCTGTCCACCGACTCGAAGAGCGGGTTCAGCACGCCGGCAGTGCCAACAAGAGCCTCCACCGCCGTGCCACCTCGAGCCGGCTTCGGCACGGTGGCGACCGGCTGGCAGGCTACTAGAGCTACCGCCACCGCCGCAGTTGCGGCGGTGAGCAGACGCCTACCCGAGATTACGAGCTCGCAACGCGGTAAGGACGATCGAGCAGACGAGGAAAGCGACGACAAGCACCCAGGTGGTCCAGTAGATCTGGCGCTCCAGGCCGCGGCGTGTGCGATATCCGCCGCCCGTCCCGTCGCCCCCTCCGCCGATCGTCCCACCAAGGCCCGACGACTTGGGCGTCTGGATCAGGACGCCCGCCATCAACAGGACCGCGAGCACGGCCTCTGTGATGACGAGCGTCTGGACGATCTTAGCCATGGGACCTCGAGATTTTACCTAGCTCCAGACCGAGCTGAAACGGGCGTCGATCGCCTCCCAGTTCAGCGTGTTGAACCAGGCCGTGACGTAGTCCGCCCGCTTGTTCTGGTACTTGAGGTAATACGCGTGCTCCCACACGTCGACTCCCAGGATCGGCGTGAGCCCTTCCATGTAGGGGCTGTCCTGGTTGGGGTAGCCCTTGACCGACATCTTCCCGTTCTTGTCGACGACCAGCCACGCCCAGCCGCTGCCGAACTGGCCGACCGCCGTCTTCTGCAACAGTTCCTTGAGAGCGTCATAGCTGCCGAAGGTGGTCTTAATTGAGTCGCCGATCCGGCCCTTGGGGGCACCCCCGCCGCCCGGATGCATGATGGTCCAGAAGATCGAATGGTTCGAGTGGCCGCCCGCGTTGTTGCGGATGACCGTCCGGATGTCCTCCGGCACCTCGTTGATACCCCACAGAAGGTCCTCGACCGACTTGGACGCGAGCGCGGGATGCTTCTCGAGAGCCGCGTTGGCGTTGCTTATATAGGTCGCGTGGTGCTTGTCGTGATGGATCTCCATCGTCTTGGCGTCGATGTGTGGTTCGAGAGCATCGAACCCGTAGGAAAGCGGCGGAAGCACAAATGGCATGGAAAACCCTCCCGTGGTTTGAATCTGTCTTTTTACCCAGGGACCAGTCTAAGAGGAGCCCTGTCCCCCGCGTTCCGATCGAGAGCCCTGTGCGCGAACCGCGGCGGCGCGCCGCTTGATCTCCTCCGGGTCTCCCAGGTACCGCCAGGACACCGGTTTGAAGTCGGCGCCAAGCTCATAGACGCGCAGCGCACCGGTCGGGATGTCGAGGTCGATGACCTGCTGGTCGCTCAGCCCGTCGAGGTGCTTGACGAGCGCCCGCAGGCTGTTTCCGTGTGCCGACACCAGCACGCACGGGTAGCGCAGCAGGTCCGGGACGATCGCGTCGTACCAGTAGGGAAGCATCCGGTCGACCACGTCTTTCAGGCATTCGGCGCTGGGCAGGAGCTCTGGGGGCATGGCCGCGTAGCGCGGATCGTGCGACGGGTGGCGCTTGTCCGACAACTCGAGGTCCGGCGGTCTTACGTCGTAGCTCCGCCGCCAAACCTTGACCTTGTCCTCTCCATACTTCGCCGCGGTTTCGGCTTTGTTAAATCCCTGAAGCGCACCGTAGTGCCGCTCGTTCAAGCGCCAGCTGCGCCGCACCGGGATCCACGCGCGCCCTAGCTCGCCGAGCGCGAGCTGAGCCGTGTCGATCGCTCGGACGAGAAGCGACGTGTGCAGCACGCCTGGCGCCAGTCCGGCTTCCTTCATCTGGCGGCCGGCCTCGACAGCCTCCTCCACCCCGTGCGGGCTGAGCGGGACGTCGTGCCAGCCGGTGAACAGGTTCTCGAGATTCCACGTGCTCTGCCCATGCCGGAGCAGAACGAGGGTGTGGCTAGCGATGCCCGTAGACCTCGGCCGTGACCTTGACGATGTGCGCGAACTCCTCGGCGTTCAGGCTCGCGCCTCCGACGAGCACGCCGTCGCACAGCGGCAGCTCCACGTACGACTCGACGTTGCTCGAGTTGACGCTGCCTCCGTAGAGGATGCGAACCTTGCGGGCGGCGCCGGCCCCGATCATCTCCCCCACCACCCGGCGAATCAGCCGCATGGTCTTGTACGCGTGCTCGGGGTCCGCGCTCTTGCCGGAGCCGATCGCCCACACCGGCTCGTAAGCGATGACCAGCCGAGCCGAATCGTCGGCCGAGCAGTTCGCGAGACCCGCCTTGACCTGCGCGCTGACGACCTGGTCCGAGGTCCCTGCGTCGTAATGGTCGGCCAGCTCGCCCACGCACATGATCACGCTGAGCTCGCAGCCCAGCGCGGCCGCGGTTTTCTTAGACACCATCTCGTCGGTCTCACCCAGATAGATGCGCCGCTCGGAATGGCCGATGATGACCCACTCGCACCACCCCTTCAGCATCGCGGGCGACACCTCGCCCGTGTACGCGCCCGAAAGCTCCCAGAAGCAGTCCTGCGCGCCCAGCTTCACTCCCGACTCGGCGATCACCTCGGACACGCCCATCAGCCAGGGAAACGGTGGAAAGATCGCGACCTCCACCCGGCCCACGTGACCTCGCGCCACCGATAGGACTCCGCGAACGAGGTCCAGCGCGTCGCCGGCGTCGTTGGGGTTCATCTTCCAGTTGGCCGCCACGAGCGGCATCGGCGCGACTCGGCTCGACATCAGGCTTCCTTGAGGATCGCGATGCCGGGCAGCTCCTTGCCCTCCAGGTACTCGAGCGTGGCGCCCCCGCCGGTCGAGACATGCGAGAAGCGCCCCGACAGGCCCAGCGAATCGATCGCAGCCACGGTGTCACCACCGCCGACCAGCGTGTATCCGCCAGAGCCGGCGATCGCCTCGCCGATGGCCTTCGTGCCATCGCTGAAGTCGCGGATCTCGGAGACGCCCATCGGCCCGTTCCACACGACGGCGCCTGCGCCACGTAACCTCTGCGTGAAAAGCGCCACCGTCTTGGGTCCTATATCGAGTGCCATCCATCCAGCTTCCACTGCGTCTGAGTCCATGATGCGCAACGGCTGGCCGGGCTCCATCCGGCGCGCGCAGACGAGATCGACCGGAAGCAGCAGCTTGCGCCCTGCTTTGTGGGCGACCTCTTTCGCCTCGGCCAGGGCCGAGTCCTCGACGAGCCCGCTCCCGGTCGGATATCCGCGCGCTTTGAAGAAGGTGTTCGCCATGGCCCCGCCAATCAGCAGCGCGTCGACCTTGTTCAGCAGGTTGCGCAGGACTCCGACCTTGCTCGAAACCTTGGCGCCGCCGACGACGGCGAACATCGGCCGCCGCGGGTTGTCCAGCGCCTGGTGAAGCGCGGTGAGCTCCGCCTCCATCAGCTCGCCTGCAAAGGCCGGCAGGTACGCAGCGACGCCGACCACTGACGCGTGGGCGCGGTGTGAGACGGCGAACGCGTCGTTCACGTAGAGCTCGGCGAGCGCAGCCAGCATGTGCGCGAAATCGGGGTCGTTGGCCTCGTCCTCGGGGTGAAATCGCACGTTCTCGAGCAGCAGCACCTGGCCGTTCTGCAGCTTGCCGACCGCAACGCGCGCCGCCTCCCCCACGCAGTCTTCCGCGAAATGAACCTCGCGGTCCAGGGCGCGGGAGAGATGCATCGCGATCGGCCGGAGCGAGAGGTCGGGCTCAACGCCCTTGGGCCTTCCGAGGTGCGACGCGACGATGACCATGGCGCCGCGCTGGGACAGGTGTAGGAGTGTCGGAACGGCAGCACGGATCCGCGCGTCATCGCTGATTGCGCCTTTAGACATCGGCACGTTGAGGTCCTCGCGCACGAGGACGCGCTTGCCTGCGACGTCCACCGACGTGATCGATGCTTTCAGAGTCGCTCAGCCATGTATGCGGTGAGCTCGACCATGCGGCAGCTGAAGCCCCACTCGTTGTCGTACCAGCTCACGACCTTGGCCCACTCGCCGCCAAGCATCAGCGTGAGCGGCGCGTCGACGATCGACGAATGCGGGTTGCCCAGCATGTCGGAGGAGACGAGCTCCTCGTGGCTTACCGCGAGGATGCCTCGCAGCTCGCCGCCGGCGGCCTCGTCGAACGCGGCGTTGATGTCCTGCGCAGTGGTGCTCTTGGCCAGCTGCACGGTGAGGTCGACCACCGACCCGTCGAGTATCGGCACGCGGAACGCCATCCCGGCAAACTTGCCGGCCAGCTCCGGGAGCACCTCGGCCACCGCGCGGTTGGCGCCGGTGGTGGTGGGGATGATGTTGTCGGCCGCCGCCCGCGCCCGGCGCAGATCCTTGTGCGGGAGGTCCTGCAGCTTCTGGTCGGCTGTGTACGCGTGGATCGTCGTCATCATCCCGCGCTCGATGCCGAACGAGTCGTGGAGGACCTTCGCGACAGGCACGAAGCAGTTGGTCGTGCAGCTGGCGTTGGAGATGACGTTGTGCTTCTTGGGGTCGTAGCCCTTGTGGTTGACGCCCATCACCACTGTGTAGTCCTGGTTGGTGGCCGGCGCCGAGATGATGACCTTCTTCGCCCCGCCTTTGTCGATGTGGACCCGCGCCCTGGTGGCGTCGGTAAAAAGGCCGGTCGACTCGATCACGAGGTCCACTCCGAGATCCTTCCAGGGGAGCTCGGCGGGGTCCCTGTGGCTCAGGAACTTGACGGTGCGCCCGTCCACCGTGATCGTGTCCGCGGTCGATGAAACCACCGGCCCGAACGTGCCGAGAGCCGTGTCGTGCTTCAACAGGTGCGCAAAGGTGTGGGCATCGCCGATGTCGTTGACTGCGACGATCTCGAAGTCAGGTTTCAGCTCGTGGGCGGCGCGGAAGATGTTGCGACCGATCCGTCCGAAGCCATTGATACCGACCTTTGAGGTCATGGGGGCAAGCTCCTATTCATGGCGGGCAAGAATCGCGGGGCAAACCGACGGTGAAACCCCGACTGGTCCGGTGACCGACGAAGGTAATGTTAGGCGGAGCGGCGCGCCCGTTTGGCCGCAGTCACGTCGCCGTTGGACGCGGCCAGCTCCTGAAGGCGCCGCAGGCGGTGGTTGACCGCGGATTTGCTCAGGTTCATCTGCCCCGCGAGCTCTCCCAGGTTGAGCTCCGGGTTCTTGCTCCGCCAGCGGGCCATCTCGCGAAGCGCGGGCGGCAGCCGCTCCAAACCGCCGCCTGCCTCGAGCCGCTCGATGGCCGCCGCTTGACGCAAGCCGGAGCCTATCGTCTTGCCGATGTTCGCCGTTTCGAAGTTGAGGCGCCGGTTGACCTCGCCGCTGACCTCACGCATCACCCTCACGTTCTCGAACTCCATCACAGCGCGGCTGGCGCCCATCAGCGACAAGAGCCGCACGATGGCGTCGCCTTCCTTCAGGTAGACGACGTGCTGGCCGCCACGCTCCATGACCCCCACCTTCGCGTCAGCCGAACCGGCCAGGCTCGCGATCGCGGTGGCCCAGGTGTCGGTCGAAACCACGAACTCGAGGTGGTATCGGGAGCTCGGCACGTTCACCGAGCCACAGCCAAGAAAGAGACCGCGCAGCATCGCCTTGCGGTCGCACAGGGCGTCCGGCACGGCGTGCATCGCGGACTGCCTGAAGGCGGGCGCCAGGCCGGCTGGCAGCGCGAGCTCGATGAAGAACGACATGCGCTTGCGCGTCCTCACGGCCTGGTACTTGGCGTCCATGTGACCCACGGCGCGACCGAGCCGCACCACCTTGCGCGCCACCGCGTTGCGGAGCAACGAGAAGTAGGCCGCCTGTCCGGCTTCGCCGGTTCGCTTGATCAGCCTGGCGCGCGAACCGAAATAGATCCCCAGCAGCTCGCTCAGCTGACAACAGGGTCGCGCCGGCATCAGCCCGGCCATCTCGTTCTTGACGTCAGCCGAGAACGAAATCGCGTACCTCCAGGGAAGTGATGACTTGCCCCCGCCCCAAATTGCAGTGTATATCTCCCCTCCCCCGCAGGGGGAGGGTGGCGCGCAGCGCCGGGTGGGGGACGACCACCCCAGAACAAGCGCGGGCGAAGGACAATGAACGTGTGGCTGAAATGAGGATGATCGAGGCCGTCCGCGCGGCCATCGGCGAAGAGATGGAGCGCGACGAACGGGTGCTCGTCATGGGCGAGGACGTGGGCCTGAAGGGCGGGGTGTTCGGCGCGACCGACGGCCTCTACGCGCGCTTCGGCGAGGCGCGCGTGTTAGACACGCCGCTTGCGGAGTCGGCCATCGTCGGGGCGGCCATAGGGGCTGCCCTCAACGGTCTCATCCCGATCGCCGAGATCCAGTTCGCGGACTTCATTCATCCCGCCTTCGACCAGATCGTCAGCGAGGCGGCGCGGACCCGTTACAGATCGAACGGAGACTGGTCGGTGCCGATCGTGATCCGCACGCCGTTTGGCGGCGGGGTGCACGGCGGGCTTTACCACTCGCAGTCGATCGAGGCCTTCTACGCCCACGTGCCGGGGCTCAAGGTCGTGGTGCCCAGCATGCCCGCCGACGCCCATGGGCTGCTCAAGTCGGCCATCCGCGACCCCGACCCCGTGCTCTTCCTGGAGCACAAGCGCGTCTACCGGCTGGTCGCCGAGGAGGTGCCTGACGGCGACCACCTCGTCCCAATCGGACCGGCCGTAGTGCGCCGCGAAGGCACGGCCTTGAGCTGCTTCGCGTGGGGGCTCATGACGCACTACTGCCTCGAGGCGGCGGCGCAGCTGGAGACGGAAGGCGTGAGCGTGGAGGTCGTGGACCTGCGGACGCTCGCGCCGCTCGACCGGCAGACGATCCTCGATTCGGTGCGCAAGACCGGCAAGGGCATGATCGTGTACGAAGACAACCTGACCGGGGGATTCGGCGCCGAGGTCGCGGCGATCATCTCCGAGCACGCCTTCGAAGATCTCGACGGACCGGTCGTCCGGGTGGCGGCTCCCGATATCCCCGCGATGCCGTTCAACTCCCCGCAGGAGGAGTTCTTCATGCCCAACCCGCACAAGATCGCGGAGGCGATGAGAAAGCTTGCCGCGTATTAAACCGCCGAACAAAAGGGAGTCCCCCCACCCCGACCCACCCCGGCGGGCGGGGAGGGCGCCTTACCCATCGATTTCCCCCGACGAGTACGCAAGGCGGCGCGAGGCCGTTGCCGCGGGGATGGAGGCCGCCGGACTCGATGCGATCTGCGTCTTCTACCCGGCGCGGGTCGCCTATCTGACGGGCTTTCATCACATCCCGACGGAGCGGCCTATCGCACTCATGCTGGGGCCCAAGAACACGGCCGTGCTGGTCGTGCCGGCGGTCGAAAAAGAGCACGCCGAAGCTTCGACATCGCTGGACCGCGTCGATGTCTATTTCGAGTACCCCGGCGCCGAACACCCGATGGAGCGGGTATCCGCCATCCTCGCCGGCATCGGCGCGCGCCCGGCTCGCACCGGAGCCGACCACGACGGTTACGTCCCTTACTGGGGCTACCGAGGACCGCTCCTCAGCGACCTGACCGGCCACCGCACCTTCGACGCCGAGCCGATCATCGAATCGCTGCGTCGCGTGAAATCGCCGGCCGAGATCGAATGCATCCAGCTCAGCTGCGACTGGGCGGCGCGCGCGCATCGCCGCATGCAGT
Source organism: Candidatus Dormiibacterota bacterium (assembly GCA_036833175.1). Lineage (GTDB taxonomy): Bacteria > Chloroflexota > Dormibacteria > Dormibacterales > Dormibacteraceae > Palsa-870. Next base: position 7,036 of record DAITQH010000032.1, on the reverse strand, counting down.
CGGCGATCGTAACCGGCAAGACCGAGATGGAGATCTACGCGCCGGTGGTCATCGAGACGCTGCAGGAGATGCTGCGCGAGATGCCCGGCTGGCGCCCGAGGTCATTTGCCGGCAACGGCCTGGAGGCGATGTTCGTTGCCGGTCCCTCGACTGCAATGCCCCACGGTTTCGTGCGCGGGCACGGCGTCCAGCGAGGCGACGTCCTGGTCAGTGGGGCGAGCGCGGACATCGACGGCTACCTCAGCGAGCTGGAGCGGACGATGATCGTCGGCGAGCCGACGCCCGAGCAGGCGCGGGCCTTCGCCGCGATGCTGGCACTACAGACGCGCGCGATCGAGACCATGGCGCCGGGCGTGCCCGCGGGGGAGGTCGAGCTTGCGACTGTGCGGCTGGCCGAGGAGCTCGGCGTCGCGGACAACCTGCGGCATCACGTCGGTCACTCGATCGGGCTCGAGGGCCACGAAGCACCGTTCCTTGACCGCGGTGAGGAGACCGTGCTCGAGGCCGGCATGGTGTTCACGGTCGAGCCCGGCGTGTACTTGAAAGAGCTCGGGGGCTTCCGCCACTCAGACACCGTGGTGATCACCGAGGACGGCTGCCGCGTCATGACCGACTACCCGCGCGAGCTGAAGGACCTCGTCATCTAGCTGAGGCGAGTGGCACCGATTCCGGCATCGGCCGGACCTTGCTCGTGTACATGTGCAGCACCGTGATGCCGTCGCTCGTGTGGCGGCGGACGCGATCGACCGCCATCGGTGGCAGCATCCCCTGGTCCTCCACGGTCACCAGGGTCTCCTTCGGCGCCACCGTCCTCCACACCTCGCCGACCATCTCCCGCGGAAGGCTGCCCGGCATATAGACGTACCGCCGGTTCTTCACGTGGTCGCGCGCCAGCATCTCTGCCCGCGCAAACGCATCGTGCGCAGAGAAGTCTCGGAGGTAAGGGTCGGCCACCTCCAAGAGCTCGTGATGCTGGTTTGGATAGCGGTCCCCCCTATAGAGGAAGACGGCGCCGCGGCCGGCAATAGCATGGGCGGCGGCGGCCATCACGGCCTCGGCGGCCAGCTGGTCGTGAGGCAGGATGACGAGCACCTCACCGGCCGAGGGCCGATTGCCAAGCGCGGTAGCGATCGACGCGGCCGCGCGCTGGGGACGAAACGGCACCGGGAAGACGCTCGGCCTTCGGCTGCGGTAGTACCGGTACGTCATGAGGCCGATAACAAGTCCAACGACTGTCAGCCCACCGCCGAACTCCGTGGCGAGCGGCTTATAGATGAGGTTGACGGCCCACGCAACGACGACCAGGACGGTGGTCACGACGCCGATCACAAAGATCGCGGTTGCGCCAGCGGTCCAGGCCGGGCGTTCGCGCCAGCGCACCACGTCGAGGCTGATGCAGGTGAGCACAAACGTGCCGAGCAAACCGAATGCGTACAGGTCACCGAGCAGGGTGACCTGGGCTTGCGCGCCGATTGTGATCACGACCGGCATCGCGACCGCGACAAGGATCGACCAGTGCGGGGTCACGCGCCACTTGTTCCGGCGCTCCAGCGCACGCGGCAGAAAGCCCATGCGCGCCAGCGCGATAAAGACGTGGTAGGCGCCGATGATCGCCGTGTTGCTCGCGAACACGAGAAGCAGCGAACCCGAGATGGCGACGTAAGCGCCCACCAGGTGACCCGCGACCTGAGCACCCAGCAGCGAGATGAACTGGTTGGGGTCCGCATTTGCGCTCAGGAGGGTGGTCGACCACAGGGTGAGCAGCGGGCTCGTAATCGCCATCGTCAAAACGACGGCCGTCATGGCTCGAAACGCGACTCTCTTGCGCGGCTCGCGCATCGCCGGTGCGAGTTGCGCGACACTTTCCAATCCGGAGAAGGCAAGGAAGGCCGCTCCGTAGCCGGTGAGCAGCAGGATCGGGGTCAGGGGAGGCCCGTGCGTGATCGAGCTGAAGCTGTGCAGGACGCCCGCAGGCCCCAGGAAGATCGCGGTTGCGAGCACGACGACAATCTGCCCTCCTCCGGCAAAGCACGCGACGATCGCTGTCGCTCGGGCGCTCTCCTTGATGCCGAGCAAGTTCAGGATCCCCAGGGCAATCAACGCGCCGACCGTGGCCTGCAGCGCCACATCTTTCAAGAAGGGCATCACCACCGCGAGGTACAGGACCCCAGACAGCGCGCTGAGCGCGGCGGTCAGGAAGTAGTCGACCAGGATCATCAGCCCGCCCAGCAGCCCGGCAAACGGATGCAGCGCCTGCGAAGAGACGTTGACCACACCGCCGCCCTCCGGGTAGCGCCAGGTGACCTCGGCGTACTTGACACACAAGAGAATGAAGACGAACAGGGTCATGAGGACGAACAGGGCGGAGCGCGAGCGGAACGGGCCGTACAGGATGCCCGGAACGTAATAGACGGAGGTGCCGATGTCGGCAAACACCACGGCCCAGCACAGAAAGGCCCCGAGACTTCCGCCGCGGACCTTGATCCTGCGGCGGGAGAGCGTGACAGTCTGGCTCATTCCCTCTCCAGGCTCCCGCGCTCGCCGAGATGACGCCTGAGGCTCTCGAGGTCGGTTCGAAGCTGGTTCAGCGCACGCTGCGCCTCCCGGTCGCCGAGCTCCATGTAAGCGACCGCGGCGAGGTATAGATCCGCGCGCTCGAGCTGGCGGCTCGCGGTGCGCAGGACAGCGCGCCTCTCCCTGGCCGTCCTCGTTTCGGGAAGCTGCAGGATCGCGGTGCGCATGTATCCAACGTAGACACGGGGCCGTTTGGCCTCCGTTTGGCGGAGCCTCTGATCCGAATGGATCTTGTATGGATGCCGCGGCGAATCCTTTAACCTCGCATTCGATGGGTCCCGACGCCGTTGCTCGCCGTGGCCGCCGGCCCGGCGACCTGCGTGTCGTCGTGCGCCGCGCCGCCAAGCTGCCCCGCACCCTGGGAGCTCCCTCCCTTTTCGCGGCCAGCTACGGGAACGTCGGGTCCAGCATCTACTACGCCCTGGGCGTCACGGCCGCCTTCGCCCTCGGGCTCACGCCGCTGGCCTTGATCCTGGCGGGTCTCATCTTCGTCAGCACCGCGCTCAACTACGCCGAGGGCTCAGCGGCGCTACCACACGCCGGCGGAAGCTCCCAGTTCGCTCGTCGCGCCTTCAACGCGCCGATCGGCTTCCTGGTCGGGTGGGTCCAGCTTCTCAACTACACGGCGACCGTTTCGATCTCTGCCTACTTCGCGATCAGCTACCTCGGCGTGTTCGAAAAGTACTTCTGGCTTTTCAGCCTCGTCAGGCACAACGAGCTCTGGCACGTGGGCGCCACCGTGGCGCTGATTGCCATCCTGCTCGCCGTCAACGTCATCGGCATCCAGGAATCGAGCGCGATCAACCTGGTCCTGGCCATGACGGACCTCGTCACGCAATTTGCCCTGGTCATCCTCGGGCTGATCTTTCTGCTCAACATCAACGTGGTCATTCACAACGTCCACCTCGGCGTTGCGCCGACATGGGGCAACTTCCTGGCCAGCATCTCCATTGCGATGGTCACCTATACCGGAATAGAAACCATCTCCAACATGTCCGAAGAGGTCAAGAACCCCGGCCGCAGCGTGCCTCGAGCCACGTTCGCAGTGATCGTCGCGGTGCTGTTCGTCTCGGCTTTTCTTCCGACGATCGGCATGAGCGTGTTCCCGGTCCACCTCGACGCCGCAGGCCACTACACGACCGCCCTGGCCACGACTTACAAGAACGACCCGGTGGCCGGCATCGTCACTGGCTTCAGCACCGTCGCGCATTTGCCGACGCTCGCCTTCTGGGCAGGAATCTGGGTCGGCTTCCTCGCCTTCACCATCCTGGTGATCGCGACCAACGCGGGCCTGATCGGAATCTCGAGGCTGAGCTACTCGCTGGCCGGCGCGGACCTGCTTCCCCACCGGTTCGCCCGCCTGCACCCGAAATTCAAAACGCCGTACATCTCGATCATCGTCTTCGGCATCGCGGCGGCCGTGCTCGTGTTGCCTGGAATCTTCGTCCGCGGCCAGGAAATCGACCTTTTGGGCACGGTCTACGCGCTGGCGGCAACGTTCGCGTTCTGCTCCGCGCACCTCTCAGTCATGCGCCTCAGGTTTATCGAACCGAACCTCTATCGCCCGTACCGCATGCCCTGGAACATCAAGTTCGGCCGGGACAGCATCCCGGTGCTTTCGCTACTCGGGGCGCTGGCCATCGGGACCGTGTTCACACAGCTGATGTCGCAAAACATCTCCAACTCCACATACATCTATCTCGGTTGGCTCATGCTCGGCGGCATCACCTTTGTGATCTACCGCCGCCATCGGAAGCTGCCGCTCTGGGAGCCCCTCGAGGTGCCTCCTCCGCTTGACCGCGAGATCGAGCGCCTGCCGGCCGCGCCGCTGCCAAGCTCGGCTCGCTACAAGCATGGGCGGCGCGTCGCCGCGCACGTCGCGGTGGCGACTCAGCAGCATCGCCGGCACCGACCCGGCTGGCAGCTGGAGTTCGAGCTGTTCTTCGCCCGGCACGGGGCCGCTCGCGGCGTGCTGATCGTGATGGTGTTCGCAGCGGTCAGCGGCCTGGCAGTCGGCGTCGACCTGTCGAACTACGACCCGTTCGGACCGGGTCTGGGCTGGTCGCCAGGCATCGTGCTGGTAGCCCTGATCGCGGCGTACCTACTGAACCGCAGCCACTCCGAGCAGTAATCAGGAAAGGCTCCCCTCCCCTGCGGGGGAGGGTGGCCCGCAGCGCCGGGTGGGGGGCGACGGAGCCTCACCCCTCCAGCCTGTATCCGACCCCTGGCTCATTGACGATGTAACGAGGGTTAGCGGGGTTGTCGCCAAGCTTCTTGCGAATCTGCGCTACGACGTAACGGGTGTTGTACTTGTCTCCGACCGCATAGTCCCCCCAGACCTGGCGCAGCAATGTCGTGTGAGTCACCGGCTTGCCCGCATGGAGCGCGAGGTATCGGAGCAGCTCGTACTCGGTCGGTGTGAGCCGCACCGGCCTTCCCTCGACGGTCACGGTCCTCCTACCGATGTCGATCTCCAGACCACCCGCACGGATCACAGGCTCACCCGCGGTGACGTCCGCCTGACGGCGCAGTACGGCCCGGATCCGGGCGACTAGCTCTTCGGTGCCAAATGGCTTGACCATGTAGTCGTCCGCGCCCGCGTCCAGGGCCCGCACCTTGTCCCTCTCTTCGGGCATGACGCTGACTACGATCACGGCCGCGCGAGTCGCCTCCGATTCGGTTTCGTATCCAGCCAGCAGATCCCACACGGCGCCGCCGGCCTCGAGGTCTGCCGCCGCCGACTCCAGCAGCGCGGCATAGAACGGCGAACCAAGCTCCGCGCAGCCCTGGGCCTGCAACCTCAGGCGGCCGGACAGGACCTCACGCGGCGCCGGCAATCGCAAGCTCCTGCGCGCGGTTCGCGTAACCGGGGTGAGACGGATGTGCGACCCGGTACCAGGCCAGGGTCTCGGCGAGGGCGTCCTCGAGCGCGGAAGGCTCGAAGCCGAGCTCGCGGCGAGCGCGGTCGAGCGCGTATCCGGCCGAGCGTCGAGGGTCGGGCCCATACGGGCTTGCGTCCTCGGTCAGCTCCCCGAAGGGCATCGGGTGCAGGCGCACCGGTTTGCCCATCGCGTTGGCGATGCCTTCGATGAGATCACGCAGGCTGACGCCTTCGAAGCCCGCGTTGTACGCCTTACCTACGAGGTCTTTGCGCAGGTCGCAGACCAGCGCGCAGGCGTATCCGATGTCCTTCACCCAGGCCAGTCCCGCCTGCCTCTCGTACGACTCGACCGGCACGAGCAGCGGACCACCGTCTTCGACGCGCTGGAGATACGCGGCGATGCGCAGGGTAGGGTCGCCGGGTCCGAGAACGGCGGGCGGGCGAATGATCGTCCATGGAAAGTCCTTCGTCCGCGCCAACATGGTCTCGCACCACCGCTTGCCATCGCGATAGTCAGCGGCGGCCTCAGGCGGATCGCCGGCCATCGGCACGAAGTCCTCTTCGCGGGCAGGCCGCCCGTCGAGGTCCGGGTACACGGCGCCCGTCGAGGCGAAAACGTAGCGCGCGCCTCTGAAATGCCGGGCGACCATCAATATGTCGCTCGGCTGGTAGCACGCGAGGTCCAGCAGCACATCGGGCTCGACCTGGTCGAGCGCGCGCTTGAACTGGGTTTCGTCGGTGCGGTCGAACGCGACGTAGCTCGTGAACGTGCCGTAGGGACGGTCTTTCCTGCCGGCGGCTACCGTCTCGACGCCGCGGCGCATGAGCTCCTTGCAGGCCGCGACTCCGATGAAGCCCGCGCCGCCCAGCACGAGGGCTCGGGTCATTTATAGATCGCGCGCGGAGAATTCGACGTCGATACCGTCCAGCTCTTTCAGCCGGTCGGCCAACTCTCTGGCCATGGCGACCGACCGGTGCCGCCCACCGGTGCAACCGAAGGCAATCACCAGCTGCGAGCGGCCGCGTTCACGGTAGTGCGGGATCGCGGCCGTCAGCGTTTGCTCGAGGTTGCTCAGAAGCTCCTTCGCGGCCGGTTGCCCGACCACGTAATCCCGCACGCGCGGATCGCGTCCGTCGAGTGGTCGGAGCTCTTCGACCCAGTAAGGGTTCTCCAGCAGCCGCACGTCGATCACCCAGGACGCTCCATCGGGGATGCCGTTCTTGTAGCCGAATGCAACGCAGGTCACGAGAAGCCGCTCGCGGGACCGGAGCTGTTGCGCCAGCTCACGCAGCTGCGCGATGTCGACCCGGTGATGCGCGCGGTCGTGGCTGCCGCCAGCCCGTCCATCCCCCGCGCCGACGTGCACCAGCACGTACCGGATGTCCTGGGCGTCGGCGTCTTTCAGGATTGAAGCGGAATCGCCGCGCAGAGGAAGGACCGCGTCGGCCTCGTCCCACGCGGAGAGCCAGCGCGCGAGCTGAAACCCCGAGTCGAGGAAGACGCCGACCGCCTCGTCGAGCTGCGATTCGGTCGCGCCCCCGACTATGACCAGAGTCACGGACGGAAACCTCGGCGAGACA
>DAITQH010000031.1:0-23955 GCA_036833175.1 Candidatus Dormiibacterota bacterium | reverse complement strand
GGATATCAACCGGGAAAGCAGTTCAGCCTGTCGACGATGACCCTCGACATCGTTTTCGCGACGACCCTCGTCTACCTCTCCAACGGGTTCAACAGCCCCTTCTTCCTGGCCCTGTTCCTGGCCGTGATCACCAATGCCGTGCGTTTCGGCGCCGCGGCGAGCTTCGTCTCGGCCCTGGTGGTCTCCTTCCTGTACCTGTTCGTCGGCGGCAGCTTCACCCCCTCGAACTTCTACGTCGACCCCAACGCCACGATGGGCAAGATGTTCCTGTTCCTGGTCGTCGCCCTGGCGACGGGCTACATGACCCGCGAGCTGGAACGCGAGCGGCGGTCTGCGGTCGAGCGGGCAGCCCAGGCGGACTCCCTGCGGGAGCTGAGCATGACCCTGGTCTCCAACACCGATATCAAGGATGTCTTCGCCGTCCTGACTGACCATGCCGTCCAGATGACGACCGCGCAGCGCGGCCGCCTGATCCTGTCCTCGCAGGAAGGTTTCACGGTCGTGGCGAGCGCCACCCGAAGCGGTACAGCGCCAGCCGCGCCGGAGGATGAGCCGATGGACGAGCACCAGCTCTCGCAAGCAGCCGGGACCGGCGAGGCGGTCTTCGCGGCCGACAGCAAGGGACTTGTCGTACCTATCGCGTCCGGCGAAGGGGTCACCGCCATCCTGAGCCTCAGCCAATCAGGTGGCGTATTCACCAACCAGGACCTGTTCGCGGTAAACGCTCTCTCCGGCAGCACCGCGGTGACGCTCGCCAACGCGCTGCGCTATCAGCGCAGCCGCCAGGAGGCCACCACGGACGGGCTGACCGGGCTGGTCAACGTCAGCGAGTTCCGCCGCCGGCTGGACGCAGCGTTTGCGCGGCCGGACCGGAAGAGCACCCCGTTGTCATTGCTGCTGATCGACTTCGACCACTTCAAGTCGGTCAACGACGAGCTGGGCCACCAGCACGGAGACCTCGTGCTCCAGATGGGTGCTCGCATCGTGAAGGCGGCGGCGCGGGCGCAGGACGTGGTTGCTCGCTACGGCGGAGACGAGCTCGCAGTCATGGTCGCCGACACCAACGCCACCGGTTCGCAGCGGCTCGCGTACCGGATCGTGGACGCGGTCCATTCCGCGGCGGTTTCGACCATCCCCGGCCACCACCTGACGTTCAGCGTCGGCGTCGCCTCTTATCCGGAGGACGCCTTCACGGCCGGTGAGCTCGTCGCGGCGGCAGACCAGGCGCTGTACCTGGCCAAACGCGAGGGCAAGGACCGCGCCTGCACGTTCCCGCAGCTGGTGACCGAGCTCGAGCTCGCGGATGGAAGCCTGGTCGCCATGCTCGCCGAGGCCGGCCCCCAGGTGATGGTGGCTGTGGCCCATGCGGTGGACCATCGCAACCCTATGACGCAGGGCCACTCGAGCCGGGTGGCCTCGATCGCCGAGGCGATAGGCCGGCGGTCGAGCCTGTCCTCTGATGAGATGGACAACCTGCGAACCGCCGCCTTCCTCCACGACGTCGGGCACATGACCATGGCCGTGGACGGTCAGAACGTCGAGGCCGCCGGCCACGCTGAGGAAGGCGAGAAGGTCGTCGCAGGGGCCAACTTCCCGCTGGAGGTGGTGGCCGCGGTGCGCCATCACCACGACCGCTGGGACGCGGCCGGCAAGGCGGACGTCTCGGTGCTCGCCCGAATCCTTGCCGTCGCGGAGAGGTTCGAGGCATCGACGGCCGGCAGGGGTTGCGCCCGCGCTACGCCTAAGGCTGCGCAGGACCAGGTGGTCGTGGGATCCGGCACTGAGTTCGACCCGGCCGTCGTTGAGGCTCTAGGCCGGGCTGTCCGCGATGGGAGCCTCGAGCTGAACCTCCCGGAGCTGGCCTTTCCGGCTACTGCTGCGCCTGCGGACCCGGTTCCGGCCGCGGTCTGACTCGACTTTTCGCCGCAGCCGCGCCAGGCGGTGCTCGAGGGTCGGCGCCTGGTCGGGCATGCGACGCTGAGCGCCTTCCACGATGCTGAGCGCCTCGTGCGGGTCGCGGCGCCGCCACTCGAGGAGCCGCGCGCGCGCGATCGAGACGCGGATGTCTTCCGCCGCGCTCGATTCCAGCCAGCGGAGGAGCCGGTCGGCTGCCGCAACCAAGCCGCGCCGGAGCAGGCGTCTGGAGATCAGGAGCCCGGCCGTGGCCGAGGCCTCGCCCTTCCCAAAAGAGGTCGCATTGCGCAGCGCCCTCCAACCGTCGGCCCTCGCGCCCCGCCGGAAACGGTGGCGGCCGAGGGCAAGCCAGTCGGCCGCATCCATGCCGGCTTCGTCGCCGCGCAGCCGCACGAGCAGGCGCGAGTGAAGGTGGACGAGGCTGATCACGTCGAGCCGGTTGTGCTCGAGGGCCGCTTCGAGAAATTCGAGGGATCCGGCATGGAGGTATGAGAAGTAGGCGTCCGGAACCAGCGCGCTCGGGATCGGGTCGTCGCGTTCGTAACCCAGCACCCGCTCTTCGACCATGCGGAGAGTGCAGCTCTCGAGGCGATGCCGGTACAGCGCGCGCACCAGAGTGAGCAGGTCGACGTGTGGCGCCGCTTTCAGCTCGCCCTCCATGCGCGCCATCACCCAGCGCGTTCGCAGGACCGGCAGGTCGAATGAGGCGCCGTTGAAGGTGGCGATTGCGTCTGCCGGCTCGAGCTCTCCGCGGAGCGCGTCGAGGAAGGCGGCCTCCAGGCCAGGCTGGGCCAGGAACAGCTGGGCGACTCGCAGGCCGCATTCGATGGGGCGCGCCACGGCGGCGGCGAAAACCAGGGTGCCCGAACCACCGCTGAGGCCGGTGGTCTCAGTGTCCAGGTACGCGACGTTGCCTGGATGCGGGTCGAGCGCAGGCAGAGGGATCACGTCCTGGCGCATCACCACGATCCCGTAGCGTGTCGGCACCTCCTCGAAGCCATGCGGGAGCAGCCGTGCGGGACGCGGAAGTGGGCTCGGTGGCGCGCCTAGACGGGTAAGGCGGTCGCGGAGAGAAGTTTGAGGCAGGCTTCCTTGGCTCCTTCCACGAGATGCAGCGGCCCCACGCACGACGGGCAGCCGGCGAGGCACGGGCAGTCGCGCACGAGGGCCGCGGCATCTTCGAGCAGCTCGCGGTGCAGCTCGAACATGCGCGAGGAAAATCCGACCCCACCCGGGTAGACCTCGTACACGGTCACGGTGGGCAGCTGCGTCGTGACCGAGCGCACCTCGGCGACCGATCCGAGGTCTCGCGGGTCGCACATCAAACGCAGGCTGGCGACGTGCCGGAGCGCATGCGCGACGCCCTGCAGTCCTGCCTCCAGGGTTTCGCGACCGAGAGACCGCCAGAGGCCTTCGTCGACAGTGAGCCAGTAACCCGTGGTGTGCAGCGTCTGCTCCGGCAGGTGGATCGGTCCGGAGCCGATGTTCTCGTGCGTGTGAAACCGGATCTTCTTGAACATGCTCGCGAGGCTGGTGATCTTCACCTCGCCGTGACTGCGCGACACCCCTTCGCCATCCGGTCCGCCGAATGTGTCCAGCACCTGCACGGTCACCGACGCGAGCGCGTCGGTGTAGTAGTCGACCTCGACCGGTCGCACGTAGGCTTTCTTCTGGTCCCAGTCGAGCCGTTCGACGTGAAACTGAGCGCCTTCATGGAGATAGACCGCCTCTTCGTGCAGCAGGACCGGGGCCGTGAACTGGTCCATCTCGCCGATCACCTGCGGTCGTGGATGCGACGTGTCGATGATCACGACGTTGTCGGCGAGGATCCGGCGCAGGTGCACCTCCTCCGCCGGGAACGCCTGCCGGCTCCAGTACCAGCGCCCCGCCGACCGCGTGGCGGACCCGTCATCTTCGAACATCTGCAGCAGCTCGCTGACGTCCGCCCGGCCGAGTCGTTCCTGGTCTTCGAACGGGAGCTCGAAGAGACCAGCCTGCAGGTGGCCGGCGAGCAGGAGCAGGTTGTTCGGGTCGATCAGGCCTTCCTCCGGGTCGGCGCTGAGGAAATACTCCGGATGCCGGACGATGAACTGGTCGAGCGGAGAGCTCGAAGCGACGAACACTCCGACCGATCCCGACCGGCGCCCGGCCCTACCCAGCTGCTGCCAGGTGGACGCGATCGTCCCCGGATATCCGACGAGGACGGCGGCCTGCAAGCTCCCGATGTCAATGCCCAGCTCGAGGGCGTTGGTGCTCACGACACCGGTGATCTCACCAGCGCGCAGGCCGGCCTCTATCTCGCGCCGGTGCAGGGGCAGGTAGCCGGCGCGGTAGCCGCGCACGCGCCGATTCGCGTCAAGGCGAGGCGCGAGGTCCTGCCTCAAATAGCTGAGCATCACCTCGACCTGCAGGCGGCTGCGGCAGAAGACGATGGTCTGCGAACCGGCCTTGATCCACGGGGCTGCGATGCGGCGTGCTTCGAGCATCGAGCTGCGGCGGATTCCCATCTCTCGGTTGACTAGCGGCGGGTTGTAGAAGATGAGTCGCCGCTCGCCGCGCGGTGCGCCGTTGCGCTCCACCAGCTCGACGTTTTCCTCTTCCAGCAATCGCTTGGCGAGCTCGAGCGGGTTGGCGATGGTCGCCGACGCGCAGATGAATGTGGGGCTGGACCCGTAAAAGGCGCAGATCCGTTTCAGGCGCCGGAAGACGTTGGCGACCTGGCTCCCGAAAAGTCCGCGGTACGTGTGCAGCTCGTCGACGACGACGAAGTCCAGGCTCGAGAAAAGACGGCGCCACCTCGTGTGATGCGGCAGCAGGCCGGCGTGCAGCATGTCCGGGTTCGTCATCACGACGTGCCCGCCTTCGCGGATCGCCGTGCGGCGCCCTGGCGGCGTGTCACCGTCGTACGTGTCGACACGAAGCTCGATGGGGAGCCCATGCTTGAGAGCGCTCAGCTCGGCCAGCTGGTCCTGCGCGAGGGCCTTGGTCGGATACAGGAACAGGGCTCGCCTTTGAGGGTCTTCGAGCAGGCGCTGGAGAACGGGAAGGTTGTAGCAGAGCGTCTTTCCGCTGGCGGTGGGTGTGACCACGACCAGGTGCCGTCCCTGGCGGACCGCACGGTACGCGTCGGCCTGGTGGGAGTAGAGCCGCTGGATGCCGCGGCCGGCCAGGGCGGTCACCAGTTCGGGTCGGAGGTCGGCGGGAAGGGGGGCAAAATTCGGAATGGCTTCAGAAATCACGTGGTCCAGCGTTATGTCCCCTTGGAAGTCGGCTGGATTGAATGACGGGAAGCTGGCCATGCTGCGCCTGGGAGGGTAGACGAACATTCGTTCGGAGTCAAGCGCGGAGGCGATTGCGCCCGAGCCTTACGAACCGGGATCAGAGGCCGACTTCGAGCGGCTCTACCGGAACACGTATCGCCAGATCCTCGGCACGCTGATCACTGTGCTGGGAGATCGCGCCGCCGCGGAGGACTGCGCCCAGGACACGTTCGAACGGGCCTACAAGAGCTGGGCCTCATGGCGGCCCGACGCGCCGGTGGAGGCCTGGCTCCACCGGATCGCGATCAACGTCGCGATCTCAGATCGGCGGCGATACCGCCTGCGTCAGGTTGGGGAAATGGTCAGGAGGCTGGGCCGGCCGTCTCCGCCGCCCGATCCAACTGCTCTCGCCGAACGATCAGACCTGATCCGCGAGTTGCGGAAGCTTCCGACCAAGCAGGCTGTGGCCCTGGTGATGCGCCACTACCACGGCTACAACAACCGCGAGATCGCTGCCGCGCTTGGCGTGGCCGAACAGACGGTCGCCTCCCGGTTGGCAGCGGCCCGGAAGCAGCTGCGGGTCACCCTGGCGGATGCCCGGGAACAAAAAATGGTTGATCCAGCCTAGTGGTGCGTTTCTTCCTCCCGACATGTCAGACATGAATTTCTTCGAGCGGGACCTCGAGGACGAGCTGCACCGGATCCTCGATCCGATGACGGCCGGCCCGATCCCTGTTCGGAGGTCTATGCAACCAGGAGGGAGCATGAAGAAGCTTTTGGGCGGCGCAGGAGCCGCGATCGGCGTCAAGATCCTGACCGGGATCGCAGTGGCGGCGGCGGCAACGACCTTCGCGGTCGCGGCCAGCGAGGTGGCGATCACCGGCAGCGTCAACCCGGCCAACTGGGGCCAGCAGGTGAAGACTCAGGTCGACGCTTGCAAGGCCAGCGCAGCGCGGTTGGGCGTGCATGGCATCGGGCAGTGCGTCGCTTCGTTTGCGAGGACGCATGGGGACACGGTGAGCGACGGGCACGCGAAGAACGACAAGACCAAGACTGGCGTTACCGGCAACGGCAGCCCAAACCCGAACGCCAATGCCAAGGACAAGAGCCACGGGCAGGGCTCCAGCAAGAGCGAGGGCTCGCGGCCCGCGATCACGACGGCCGGCGAACCGACCGACCCGGCAGTGATCGTTACCCACGCGCCAATCCCGCCGCAGCGATGACCTGGCTTAAGTAGCAACCCCCTTCCTTCCTCTCGTGGGACCGTGCCACCAGGCCCGGTCCCACTTTTTAAGGCGCCTTGACCGGGATGGCTTTCCACGTCTGGCCGTCGACTGTGTCGGTGACCGAGACTCCCAGCCCGGCGAGCTCGTCTCTCAGCCGGTCCGACGTTGCGAAGTCCTTCGCCACGCGCGCCTTCTCGCGAGCTTCCAGCAATGCGACCGCGCCGTCTGGCAGGGAAGCGTCGGTGGGCGCCCGGTCGAGATCCAGCCCCAGCACGCGGTCCCAGGACCGCAGGAGCAGGGCCTTGGCGCCCTCGGCCACGGCGGAGTGGGTCAGCTCGGCGACGAGCGCCATCGCGGCGGGGAGGTCGAGGTCGTCGGCGAGCGCTGCACGGAAGCGCGACTCGTACTCGATGGCGGCCGCATCCCCGGTCGCAGACCGACGCGCACGGTCCGACCAATCGGCCACGTTCCGGCGCAGCTGCCTCAACACACGGTCCGCGCCGGCCAGGCCCTCGGTGCTGAAGTTCAACGTCGTGCGGTACTTCGCCTGCAGCGCGAGGTAGCGAAACGCGAGCGGGTCGAAGCCCTGCTCGTCGAGCTCGGATATGCGGAAGAAGTTTCCGGCGGACTTCGCCATCCGAGCGCCGCCCAACATGAGCAGGCCACCGTGCATCCAGCAGCTCACCACCCGATGGCCGGTGACACCTTCGCTCTGCGCGATCTCGGCCTCGTGATGCGGAAAGACGTTGTCCGCGCCACCGGTGTGGATATCGAATCGATCTCCGAGCATCGACATCGACATCGCCGAGCACTCGATGTGCCAGCCGGGAAAGCCCGGACCCCACGGACTGGGCCAGACCTGAAGCCGGTGCTCGCCGGCGGCCTTCCAGAGCGTGAAGTCTCCGGGGTGGCGCTTTCTCGGATCCACCTCTCCGCGAGCTCCCACGAGGAGCTTGTCCGTCGAGTTTCGTGAGAGCTTGCCGTACGCGGGGAAGCTCGCGATGTCGTAGTAAATGGTGCCCTCGACCTCGTACGCGTGTCCGCGGGCGACCAGCTTCTCGATCAGGTCGATCATCTGGGGTATGTACTGCGTCGCGTGTGGGTAGCGCGCCGCGCGCCGGATGTTGAGCCTGGCGGCGTCTTCCATGAACGCTGCCGTGTAATGCGCCGCAATCTCTTCCGGCGATTTGTTCTCCAACCTCGCCGACACGAGCATCTTGTCCTCGCCGCGATCGAAGGTGTCGTCGGTGAGGTGACCGACGTCCGTAATGTTCATCACCTGCTCGGCCTCGTAGCCGAGATACTCCAGGGTGCGGCAGAGGAGGTCGGGCAGCATGAAGGTGCGCAGGTTGCCGACGTGCACGTATCGATAGACGGTCGGGCCGCACGAGTAGATCCGCACGACGCCATCGCGCAAAGGCCTCAGCTCCTCCTTGGTGCGCGTGAAGGTGTTGTAAAGCCGGATCGTCGGAGTGGTCATGGCGTTCGCGAATCTATGCTGCCTTAGTGGCCCGTTCCCCGCGCTCCTTGCATCTTCGCGGCCTAGGCGGCCGGGCGCCGTCTCAGCCCAGGGAATCTAACGATTCCGTGGCGCCCCGGGCGGGCGCTGAAGCCTGCGTCAAGGGGCCCGGCGCCGCGTCGCGGCCCCCGCGCAACCACGGCGCGGGGACCCCGCAGGTGTGCGCTCGTAGCGGCGCCACCCTTTCCTTGGCTCCGGCCGCCGATGCCACGAATACGCGGCGGATCGCGGGGAACGGACCACTCAAATGAAGGCGGTCCGATTGGATGGAGCGTCGGTGCAGGCGGCCGCCATCGAAGGCCGGGTGCTGACGCATGACCTTGGGCCGGAGCTGCGTAAGGGCACGGTTCTGCAGGCGGAGCACCTTGCGCTCTTGCGCGGCCATTCGGAAGTCCACGCCGTCGAGCTCGAGCCGGGTGACATCCACGAGGACGAGGCCGGGCGCCGGCTGGCGAATGCCATCGCGAAGCTGGGGCCTCTCCGGGTGGAGGGTCCGGCACAGAGCCAGTACCGCCTCGTCGCCACGAAGCGCGGCCTGCTGCGCGTCAACGCGGAGCTCGTCGGCAAGATCAACGCCCTTTCCGGCATCGCGCTGTTCACGCTTTTCGACGGCCAGGCGGTCGAGGCCGGGGAGGAGGTCGCCGGCTGCAAGGTGACGCCGGTCGCTGTGCCCGAGCAGGTCGTCCGGGAAGCCTCTTACATGGCGCTCGAGTTCAGGGTTCTCGAGCTGCTGCCTTTTCTTCCGCTCCGCACAGCGATCGTCGTGACCGAAAAGCTGAAGCCGAATGCCCGGACGCTGTTTGGTGAGGCGGTCCAGCGGAAGCTGGGCTGGTATGGCGCCGACCTCCTTGGCGTCGAGGAAGTCGCCCGCAACCAGGCGGCCGTGGCCGCCGCCTACGCCCACACGACAGAGGCGGGCGCTGACCTCGTCCTCTTCGCCGGGGCATCGTCCATCGACCCGCTGGACCCCGCTTACTCGGAGCTGGAACGGGCGGGCGGCGAGCTGATCAGGTTCGGGATGCCGGCGCACCCGGGCTCAATGCTCTGGATGGGGCGCCTGGGCCGGGCAGCGGTCCTGGGCATCGCTTCTTGCGCGGGTTTCGGCAAGAACACCTCGCTCGACCTGGTCCTGCCGTTCGTATTCTCGGGGTCGCCGATCGACCTGGCCGGCCTCGGCCACGGAGGCCTGATCGAAAAATCAGCCGGGCGGCGCTTCCCCCCTTATTCCTGAACGATCTGCGGCATCGTCAGGTCGGGCCACTCACGAGGCTGCATGCCTTCGAGGAATCCGTCAATGGCGCCAACAAGGGGCCCCAGCCGAACGCCGAGATGTCCAGGTAGATACGGACGCAGGTAGTCCGCGCCGCTGCGCCATTTGTTGACCGCGCCGCGGCGATTGTGCCGGCTGTAGTGAAGACACCCGGCCGCCACCTGGATCAATCCCTTATAAAAACCAGCGTCAGGACCCTGGCGATCGGGCATCCAATCCGCCTCCCAGGCTTCGTGCGCGTCCCAGTACTTGCCGCTGTTAAAGAGCTCGATGCCCCGTTTGAGCCCGGCGTTCATGGGGATAATCGCCGCGTGGCCAAGATTCCACCCGAGTACTCGCGAGTCAACCTGTCCAGCGATCCCATCTACAGATACCTTCGCATCACGAAGGGCGGTCCCGGGGGAGTAGCTGGCGACGCATCCGAGCAGGACCTTGTCGACTCGGCGTGGATGCAGCGGCTCCGGCGCATCCACCAGCTCCAGAGTGCGTGGTGGGTGTTCGCGACCGCCGAGCATTCGCGTTTCCAGCACGCGCTTGGGTCCATGCACCTCGCGGGAGAATGGGCTCGCCATCTCTACCCGTCACTGAGCGCGTCGTGCGATGGAACGCCCTCGCCCGCGCTGGTCGAAGAGACGATGCGCGTGGCAGGTCTCTTGCATGACGTCGGCCATGGGCCCTTCGGTCACTTCTTCGATGAGAACTACCTCGACACGTGGACCATCGACCACGAGGTGATCGGCCGGGCCCTGATCACCGGGCCGCTCGCGGAGCACATCGGTGCGCTGGGCGCGTCACCGAACGCCGATTTCGAGGCGGGAGAGAGGGTCGACCCGCGCTGGGTCGCCTACCTGATCTCGTCGGCCGAGCTGGCGGACTTTCAGCCGCCGGCGTGGCTGGCGTCGCTCAAGCCCGCGCTGGTCGGCGCGTACTCGGCCGACAACATGGACTACGTCCCTCGCGACTCCTATATATGTGGTGTCGCCACGGGGCCAGTCGACGTGCAGCGGATCATCCATTACTCGTTCATCTCCGAGCGCGGCCTGACCCTGCACGCCCACGCAGCCGAAGCCCTCTACATGTTTCTGAGCGCGCGCCTATACCTCTATTCCCAGGTCTACTTTCACCGCACCGTGCGCCGGATCGACCTCCAGCTGCGCGAGGTGTTCCGCCCTACCGTTGAGCTGCTGCTGGGCGGCAATCCCCTTGAGATGCTGGATCGATACCAGGTGCTCACGGAGTGGTCGTTGCTCTCTGAGGTCGACCGGTGGGCGGCCGCCGGTCACGGAGACGCGCGGCAGCGCGAGCTGGGAGAGGCATGGGGCGACGTGGTGGCGCGGAAGCTCAAATGGAAGCTCATCTACCAGGGCCACACCGACGCCAAGGAGATTCCGAGCGGCGCTTTGACGGTGACCCGCCAGCAGTTTGCGCGCGAGCTAAGAGAGCGCCTACCCAAGGCCCTTCGCGACATCGTGTTCGAGGTCGACGTGGCGGCCCAGGAGTCGAGGGCTTTCAACCCGATGAACGAGACCGCGGACATCCTCATTTACGAACCGCTCGAGAACCGCTACCAGCAGAGCCGCGTGCTGGACCTGTTCAAGCGTTTGCCCGTGCGCATGTCACTGTTCAGGATCTTTGCGCACGACGAGGCCAACCGCGACGAGCTGATTCGGGCTGCGAACGCAGTCCTGGGCTTGAGCTCTAGCTAGTAGTCGTCGTCCCCACCGAAGTCGCTTCCGCCACCGAAGTCGTCGCCGAAGTCATCTTGGCCTCCGTCTCCGCCATCGAAATCGTCTCCGCCGTCGCTCTCGCCCGAGCTCACCGTGGCGAAGCTCGACACGAGGCGTTTCAAGGCGGGTTTCCCGCAATGGGGACACGGCGGATCAGGTGATGAGTAGCTCGGAAGCAGCGACGTGGAGCGCTTGCCGCACTCCTCGCACCGGTACTCGTAGATCGGCATCCCTACGATTATCTATCCGGATGTCTGAATTGATTGGGATCGATCGCGTCCGCGCCGCCGCCGAGCGGGCACGGCCGCATGTCCTGAGGACCCCGCTGATCCCGGTCAAGGGCGGGCTCCTCAAGCTCGAGTGCCTTCAGCCCACCGGCAGCTTCAAAGTGCGCGGCTTCTTTGCGGCGGCCCTTGCCCTCGAGCCGAAACAGCTCCGGCGCGGGCTGATCACCGTCAGCGCCGGCAACGCCGCGATGGCTTGCGCCTACGTCGCCAGAGAGCTCGGAGTCTCGTGCCGCGTCTTCATGTTCGATACCGCATCGCCGCTCAAGGTCGAAGGCGTCAAGCGCTGGGGCGCGACCCCCATCCCCATGGCGCGCGACGCGCTCTTGCAGTGGATGGCCGCCAAAGGCTGGAGTAACGAGCCCGAGACTTTCATCCACCCGTTCGCCGAATCCGAGGTGATGGCAGGACATGGCGGGCTTGCGCTTGAGCTTCTCGATGACGTACCGGACCTGGCCCGGGTCCTCGTGGCAGTTGGCGGCGGCGGTCTGATCGGCGGCATTGCCTCCACGCTTAAGCGCCTGCGCCCCGAGACCGAGGTGATCGGTGTTCAGTCGGACGGATACGCGTCGTGGACCGGCAGCCTCGAAGCAGGTGGCCCGGTGGCGATCAAGCCGGACACGATCGCCGACGGGACCACTGCCCCTGTCGACCCGCGGATGTTCGAGCTGCTGAAAGAGGGCGTCGATCGCTGGCTCACCGTGCCGGAGCCGAGGCTGCGCTCCGCCATCCCCGAGCTGGCGGCGGCCGCGAAGGTCGTGGCTGAAGGGGCGGGCGCCCTGGCCTACGCGGCGCTCGAACAGCTGGAGCCGGGGCCGTCGACGGTGGCGGTCGTCAGCGGCGGCAACATCGACCCCCACCTGCTCGCCGACCTCCTCAGCTGACCGCCGGCGCCACCTTCCTCATCGCCCACGGCCCATGCTTGGCCATGGCGACGAGCATCCACACGAAGAGCGCAGTGCCCGGGATAGAAGTGACCAGGCTGAGCCAATAGGCCCAGCCCGGGAGGCTGAAGCCCGAAGCCGCGCCGACGGACGAGCCGCCGACGGCGCTGACCAGATTCAGCGGAAGCGAGATCGCACCAAGACCCAGCAGCACCAATACGACGTAGAACATCCACGTCCACCGGCTTAGCGCGCCGATCACGACGACAGCAGCGATGACCACGCCGAACACGGCCGCCACCCAAAGGGCCACATCCACGAACGAGGTCATCGCGTTCGCGAAATCGGCGGGCGGTGGGGTCGCCGTCGGGTTCAGCTGCTCCTGGCGCTTGATGGCCTGGTTCATAGCCTGGGAGATCGTGCCGCTCATCCAGAAGGGGAGCGTGAGGACATAAAGCCCTTGAAGCGCATAGAAGGCCGCGACGGCGATTTGTAGCGGCCGGGTCCACGACGTGGGTTCGCGCCCAACGCGCCCAGGCGGCTGGTATGCGGCCGGTGTTTGGGCCTGTCCGGATGTCGCCACCCACGAGGTCCCATTCCACCGAGTCCGGCCGTCGTGCGATAGCGTGCTCACCCACTGCTGGCCGTCCCAGTAGTACATGCCGTCCGGCGAAAGCCTGGTGCTCACTCGCTCAGCACCTCCTCGCAGATCTTCAGAGTCGACTGGATGTCGTTCGCGGTGATCCCATAGTGCGTCACGAAACGGACCCTGTGTGGGCCTGTCGCGCCGCCCAGAAGGCCCCGCTTGCGGCACTCCTCCTCGAAGTCCGCGCCGGTCATTCGGTCCAGGTCGAAGAAGACGAGGTTGGTGTGCACTCTCGAGAGGTCGCAGCGAACGCCTGGCAGCTCCGCCAATCCTTCGGCCAGGGTGCGCGCGTTGCCATGGTCCTCGGCAAGCCTGTCGACCATGGTCCTCAAAGCGATCAACCCGGTCGCGGCGATCACGCCTGCCTGGCGCATGCCTCCGCCGAGTCGCTTGCGCCAGCGCCGGGCCTGTTCCACCGCCTCAGCGCTTCCGCAGAAAACGCTTCCAGCCGGGCAGGCCAGGCCCTTGGAGAGGCAGAAGGTCACCGTGTCCCCGCAGGCCGCGATGTCGGCGACGTCCACTCCGGAGGCCACAGCTGCGTTGAAGATCCGGGCTCCGTCCAGGTGGACTCGAAGGCCGTGGTCCCGAGCCGCCTGGGATGCGGCGCGCAGGTCCTCCAGCGGCCACACGACCCCGCCGTGGCGGTTGTGCGTGTCCTCGAAGCTCACGGCGGCCGTGATCGGCTGATGGAAATCATTGCGGGGGCGCAGGGCGGCCTCGATGTCCGCCGGGGTCATGACGCCTGCCGCCGTCGCGACCGGCCTGATCTGCACCCCGGAGATGACGGCCGCGCCGGCCGCCTCATATAGATAGACGTGAGCGTCGGCGTCTGCGATCAGCTCCTCACCAGGACGGGTATGGACGGCTACGCCGACCACGTTCCCCATCGTCCCGCTCGGCAGGAACAGCGCAGCTTCCTTGCCAAGCCGGGCGGCGGCCACCTCCTCGAGCTCGTTGACCATCGGGTCGTCGCCGAACACGTCATCGCCCAGCGGCGCCGTCGCCATGGCCTGGCGCATCTCCGGCGTCGGCATCGTCACGGTGTCGGAGCGAAGATCGATTGCGGGCACGCGCTTAATCTAGCGGTTGCTTGAGAGCGAACCTGATCCTCGCGCGGGGCCGAATCCGGACTCTTGGGCGATCCGGGCTCAAGACTCAAACTCACCTAGCGATCGCCGGCGGCCGGGTCATCGCCTGCGGAGGAGCGGAGCTGCTGGGCCTGCGAGGACCCCAAACGCGCGTGATCGACCTCGCGGGAGCGTCCGTGCTGCCCGGCTTCAACGACGCTCACGCCCACGTCGTTTATTACGGGCTGACCCGATTCGGCGCCGACCTTGGCGGCGCACGGAGCGTGACTGAGATCGCTGCGCGCCTGAAGGCGCACTCAAAGACGCTCAAATCAGGCGAATGGCAGCAGGGCATGGGGTATCGCGCCGACGAGCTGGTCGAACGCCGTCACCCTCACCGTCGCGAGCTGGATGCGGGGACAGGTCGCCGCCCTGCTTTTATCGACGAGCGAGGCGGGCATGCACGAGTGGCCAACACCGCGGCGCTCGCGGCCGCGGGCATCACCTCCGAGACGAAGAACCCGCACGGCGGGAAGATCGGCCGGGATCCAAATGGCGCGCCCGACGGCCTGCTGCTCGAGTCGGCGATGCGCCTGGTCGCGGACGTGCAGCCGCCGACCAGCCTCGAGCGTCGCAAAGCAGGAGTTCTTCTCGCTCAGAAGCTTCTGCTGTCGCGCGGAATCACGTCCGTCGGAGCCGCCGTCAACAGGGGCTTTGCGGACGACCTCCGCGCCTATGAGCAGCTCGCCGCGGACGGACGGCTGCGCATGCGGGTCAACGAGTTCCTCTCGTGGGAGCTCCTGGAGGCGGCTTCTGGTCTCGGGTTGCACGCGGGTTTTGGAGGCACAGTGTTGAGGGCGGGGCCGATCAAGGTTTTCGTCGACGGCGGAGCTGAGCGCGTCGCCATGCGCTCGGCAGGCGGAACGTGGCGCACGACGCCGGCGGAGCTGCGGGAGCTGGTCCTCCGCGCAACACAAGCCGGTCTCCAGGTCGCTGCCCACGCGATCGGCGATGCCGCGATCGAGGCGATGTGCGACGCAGTGGAAGCGGCGGGCGGCGAGCCCATGCGTCACAGGGTTGAGCACTGCACCATCTGTCCGCCGGATCTTCAGCTCCGGCTGGCGAAGCTGCAAATGGTCGCTGTGATGCAGCCGATGGCGGCGCGTTTCGGGCGCGTCGCGTCGGCCCTGTTTTTTCCGGTCCGCGACCGCAACGACCTCGCCCCGCATGCCCGGCTGATGCGCGCCGGCGTCCCTGTGGTGTTCAGCTCGGATCTGCCTGTGTCGGCGGATCCCAACCCGTGGCCCGGCATCCAGGTCGCGGTGGACGACTCCGTGAACGGGATCAGCCTGCTCGCCGCGCTGAGGGCGTACACGGCCGCCGGCGCCTACGCAAGCTTCGAGGAATCGCAGAAAGGCACGCTCGAACCGGGCATGCTGGCGGACCTGCAGGTCTACGAGCACGACCCTGTCGACGCGCCCGGGTCGAGCAGGCCGGGACTCCGACCGAGAGCCGTGCTCCTGGGCGGAGTCCCGGTTTTCGGGAGGCTTTAGCTCTCGCTTTCGGGGGTCGAGCTCGATTCGGGCGCCGGCGCCGGGCCCGATGGACGTCGAGTCGAGGCGCGCCGGGGCACGCGCCGGGCTGGCGTCGCGGAGGATGAAGTGGTCGTGGCACGCGCGGCCGGCCTGCGTGAGGAGGTAGCCCGTTTCGCGGTGCTCGCTGCGCGCTTGGCTGTGCCGGTGGCTTTGCGCGTCGTGCGCTTTACGGTGCTCTTCGCGCGCCGCGTGGTCGTCGTACGTCGCTGTGCCGCGCTCCGAGCGAGCTCCTGGACCTGCCGGCTCAATCCGTCGAGTCGCTTGAGCGCCTTCTCGACGTCGGCCTGCCGGGCCGTCCTGCGGAGCTGTACCTGCAGCCGGTCGATGGCCGTCTTAAGCGTCTTCTGGCCGTCCTTGATCGAGCGCTCGAGCTGGCGGCGCACGTCGCTGGGCACGCGACTCTCGGCCTCGCGAAGAGCCTTTCTTCCAGCACGCACCGCGCGGTCAACGAGCCCGGGTGGCCTGGATCGAGTCGAAGTCCTCTTCCTTGTTGCCATGCCTCAACCTCCATACAAATTCAGTGACGTCCCAACCTCAGCGCTCGACGCCAGAACGCTGGGCCGGCGTATGACGCACGCCTAGAATGGGCCCGGCCGTGACGACAACCCCTGAACGACACCTTATCAAGAAGTACGCAAATCGCAAGCTGTACGACACGCGCACGAGCCGCTACATCACGCTGGATGGAATCGCGGAGCTCGTCCGCGAAGGCCACGAGATCAAGGTGGTCGACCGCGCCAACGGCAGTGACCTGACTCAGCTGACGCTTTCACAGGTCGTCCTGTCCCACGAGAAGCGCGGCCCCGCGCGCCTGGTCGACGCGGGCGGCGAGGTAATTCACGAGCGCGGGCAAGCGCTGCTGGATTACGTACGAAAGACCCTAAACGTCCCTTCAGACCTGAGGAACGAGATGGAGCGCCGGCGCGGGGACCTCGAGGGACGGGCGGACGAAGCGATGGCGGTCGCGCTCAGGCGGTTGCGGATACCGAGCCATACCGACATCGATCGCATCAATGCGCGCCTGGACCGAATCTCGGCGCAGCTCAAGAAGCTGGGCGTGGCCGAGCCTGTCAAGGCCCGATCGCGTAAACGAAAGGCCGCGCGCTGACCACTGATCGGATGACGACGTCGCCTTCCACTCGATAGGTCGCCTGCCGCACGCGCCGGTCGGCGCGCAGCGCCTTGGTCATGACGTCAGCGACCTCGGCGAGGCGGTTGGCGTCGCCAATCGTCGTGATCGTCCACGGCGGTGCGACCACCACACCGTCGATCGCGACTCCCGAACCCGTCTGCTCGATGGCCACACCGGCGACGACGCGATGGTCGTTGACGGCCACCGCCTCGCCGCCTCCCGCCGCGAGGTTGTTGATCGCGTCCTGGAGGTCGAGCGCGGTGAGGCCCGCAGCGTCGACCACGATCACGACGCCCGGCCCGTGCACCGGCACGAGACCCTCGATCGCCCGCAGGCGGTTGGCTTCGTCGGTCAGGACCTGGTCTGCGGCGCCGCTGGTGCCGGACCGCAGCGTCGCCTGCCGGGCCTGCAGGTCGCTGGCTTCGGCTTGAAGCGAGTTGTTGGCGCGGTTCAGGTCATCGATCAAGAAGGCAAGTGAGGTCGTGTCGGTGCCGACGAGACTGCGCTCGACCTCGGCCTGGCTTCGAATCTGCACCGTCGCGACCAGGGCCACGAGCAATGCGAGGAGCCAGACGCTGATCGCGCGGCCTGTGGTGCGCCGCCGCGGCGCTGGGCTAAATCGGGCTGACATGAGGTATCTGAAGGCTCGAGTCGTAGGCAGGCAACGGGATGTCCGGGCTGCCGAAGAAGGTCAGGTGGAGCTGGAACTGCACCTGGCGCGCGCGGATGTCCGGCAGAGCCGAGGTGTCGTCGAGCGCTGCCACCATCCGGTTGCGGTCCCCGACGGCGACCACCTTGATGGGAGACGACTGCGGAGGCCCCTGGTCGATGACGACCTGGCCCTCGGACCCTGAGTACGCCGTCAGTGGTGTGATCCGCCGCCCGTTGACCGCGACGCCTTCGGCGCCCTGGGCAAAGAGAAGGTTCACGATGTCCTGGACGTCCTGGTAGTTGACCAGGTAGCTCGCCTGCCCTCCGGTGGCAGGACCCGGGATGCCATTGGCCAGGTCGACCTCCACGCCAGGCCCGTGCATCGTGGTCAGCCCGGCGTGGGCGCGCAGGTCGGCGACCTGGTTCTGCAGCGCCTGGGTCGCCGCCGACCGTCCGGCGGCTTCAGACTCCAGCGCGTCGATCTGCGATCGGATAGCCGCGATCTGGCTTCGGGCCTGCGCGTTGGTCGCCTCGAGGTCCTGCACGCTCCGCACCAGGGCCTGGTATCGGGCGACCTGGTTGGAGGGGGTCAGAAGCTGCGCCTTGACCTGTCCGGCGACGAGGAATCCCGTGGCCAGGGCAACCGCGGCCACGACTGCGATGCTGAAAGGCTTGCGGCGGGACACCAAGCAATTGTGCGGCCACTGGTGCAGGTCGCTCCATGGCTAAGTAGTACCATCGGAAGTCCTTAAATGGCGGTCGAAACCCGCGCCTCCGCCTTCCAGACCGCACAGCGGCGGTTTGACGCCGCTGCCGACGTGATCGGCCTCTCGGACGACGCCCGGCGCGGCCTTCGCGACGTCAAACGGGAGCTGACCGTCCATTTCCCGGTGCGCATGGACGACGGCTCGGTGAAGGTGTTCACCGGTTGGCGGGTGCAGCACAACATAAGCCGGGGTCCCGCCAAGGGCGGTATTCGCTACCACCCGACCATCACCCTGGACCTCGTCAAGGCGCTGGCGATGCTCATGACCTGGAAATGCGCGGCGGTCGGACTTCCATACGGGGGGTCCAAGGGCGCGGTCGCGTGCGATCCGAACCAGCTGTCGCTCAGCGAGCTCGAGCACCTGACCCGCCGCTACGCGACCGAGATCGCCATCCTCATCGGGCCGGAGAAGGACATCCCGGCGCCCGACATGGGCACGAACCCGCAGGTGATGGCCTGGATCATGGACACGATCTCTATGCATTCCGGCCACTCGGTGACCGCCTCGGTCACTGGTAAGCCGGTTGACGTCGGCGGGTCAGAAGGGCGGATCGACGCCCCGGGCCGCGGCGCGACCTACCTGACCCTCGAGGGCCTCAAGTACCTCCATGTCGAAGAGGAGACGCCCACCGTCGCCGTGCAAGGTTACGGGCAGGTCGGGCGATCAACAGCGCGGCTGCTGGCCGAGGCCGGTCTCAAGGTCGTCGCCGTGAGCGACTCTCGCGGAGGCGTGTACAACCCGAACGGCCTCGACCTGGCGGCCCTCGAGGAGCACCGCAAGGTCCGCGGTGGAGTCACGGGCTTCAAGAAGGCCGACAACGTCACGAACGTCGAGATCGTCGAGCTGCCGGTGACGGTTCTCGTTCCCGCTGCGGTACAGGACCAGATCACTGGGGACAACGCCAGCCGGATCCGTGCGCGGCTCATCACTGAGGGAGCGAATGCCGCGATCTCGCCCGAGGCGGACCCGATCCTGCACGACCGGAACATCTTCGTCGTGCCCGACATCATCGCGAACGCGGGCGGCGTGATCGTCTCGTATTTCGAATGGGTGCAGGACCTGCAGGCCTTCTTCTGGGAGGAGGAGGAGATCAACACGAAGCTGCACCACGTCATCACGCGGGCGTTTTACGAGATCCTCCACACCTCGGTCAACAAACGGATCGACATGCGCCTGGCGGCCTACGCCCTGGCCGTGCAGCGCGTGGCCAACGCAACCACGGTCCGAGGGATATACCCATAAAGGCGCGGGGGGATCAGGATCCCCCCACGGGACCCCCCTTTGGCATTGAGGACGTCTGGAGTCGTAACTCACGGGCCTGGGGACGCCCGGAATAAATCCGGGCTAGAGCTCCACTGCGCGGGGGATCAGGATCCCCCCACGGGACCCCCCTTTGGCATTGAGGACGTCTGGAGTCGTAACTGACGGGCCTCGGGACGCCCGGAATAAATCCGGGCTAGAGCTCCACTGGTCTAGATTTAATGTGTGACTTCAGCCCGATCTCGACGCGTTCTCGTCACCGGCGTGTCCAACCCTCTCGGCGCGGAGGTCGCGAAGCGTCTCGCCCCTCACGTGCAATACCTATTCGGCTGCGACGTCAAGGATCCGATCAGCGCGCTCGAGGAAATGGACTTCGTGCACGCGGACGCGCGCCAGGTCGCGATCGGAAAGCTCATCCGCCGGCTGAAGGTCGACACCGTGGTGCACCTCGCGGTCATGGTCGACTCGCCTCGTGATGAACGGTCGATCCACGAGACCGACGTGATCGGGACCATGAACATCCTCGCCGGCTGCTCCGCCCCGTCCGGCACCGTCCGCCGGCTAATCGTGAAATCCAGCCAGGCCGCCTACGGCGCGGGACCGAACGACCCGTCCTTCTTCTCTGAAGAGATGACGAACCCGGAACGGCCGACCTCCTCGATCACGCGCGACCTGCTCGACATGGAGCAGCTGGTCAGCGAGTTCGCCCTCCGCAACGAGTCATGCCAGGTCACCCTGCTGCGGCTCGGATTTCGAGTCAGCGAGGACACGACCCTGGCGAGCTACCTTTCGCTGCCCATCGTTCCGACATTCGCGGGATTCGACCCGCGTTTACAGCTGCTCCACGAGGACGATGCCGCAGAGGCCATCGTCCGCGCCGTGCTGGGCGAACATCCAGGGGTCTTCAACGTCGCGGCCGGCGGTGTGGTCTTGTTGAGTCAGGCGATCGCCATCATGGGCGGAACCCCCGCGCCGATCCTGCCTCCCTATGCGCGCTGGATCGGGCGCCTCGCCCTGCGTGCGATGACCCGGGTCCAGCTCCCGGCGCATCTCGCGGACGTGATCGCATACGGATCGGTGATGGACTGCTCGAGACTCGAAGCTGCGTTCGGTTGGAAGCCCCCTTACACCTCGCGCCAGGTCATGGACGGCGTGGCTCGTGGTAAGGAGCTCGAGGTCATCGAAGCGCCGTCACCGCCGCAGGAATACGAGCTGCAGGTCTATCTCCAGCGGCGGCGGCGCAGCGCTGCCAACGGGCATGCCGCAACCCGCGCCCTCGAGGCCCACAAGTGATCGAGGCCAAGACCCCGAAGCAGCGGCGCAACGCAAGCAAGCCGGCGGAGATCGTCCAGCCCAAACCCACTCCACGTTTGCCGCGCACCGTCAGGCGGCTTCAGCGCCAGGCCCCGCTGCTTGCCTTCCAGGGCCTGAACGAGCTCTCGGTCGTCCTCCGCCGGTTGACTGGTCGCAACGTCATCGACCTCAACCGGGTGATGGAGCTCGTGCAGTTCCTCTACAAGCAGCAGGAGCTGGCTCGCCGCGGCGCGAACTACGAAGTCGACGACTTCGGCTTCGATCCGCAGTGGACCGAGTCGTTTCTCGCGGTCTTCATGGTCATGTACCGCGACTATTGGCGAGTCGAGACCACCGGCGTGGAAAACGTGCCGGCGACAGGCCGCGCGCTTCTCGTGTCGAACCACGCCGGGGTGCTTCCCTGGGACGGCACCATGATCAAGACCGCGGTGTTCGCCGAGCACTCGCACCCGCGTCACGTGCGCGCGCTGGTGGCCAGCCTCTTCATGGGCATGCCGATGCTCAGCTGGTTCCTGCGCCGGACCGGGCAGACGGTCGGTCATCCGGATGACACGCGAAGGCTGCTGGAGCTCGACGAGCTCGTGCTTGTTTTTCCCGAAGGCGTCAGGGGGACAGGGAAGGGTTACAAGGATCGCTACCGGCTGCGCCGTTTCGGGCGGGGAGGCTTTGTCGCCACGGCGATCCGTTCAGGCGCACCGATCATCCCCGTCTCGGTTGTGGGCTCGGAAGAGATCTACCCGATGGTCGGTGACATCGCCCCGCTGGCGCGGTTGTTCGGCCTGCCCTACTTTCCGGTCACGCCGTTCTGGCCCTGGTTGGGGCCGCTGGGCATGATCCCGCTGCCCAGCAAGTGGCGGATCCAGTTTCACGCGCCCATCCACGTCGAGGACTACCCGCCGGAGGCGGCGGACGACAACAACCTCGTGATGGCGCTGGCGGACGAGGTCCGGGACACCATCCAGCAAGGCATCTACGACCAGCTGAAGCTCCGCCGAGGAGTCTTTCTGTAGCCACCACGATTGCGCACGTTTGGCGCCAACGGCGCGTATCGCGCGGTGCTAATCCGCACGGCTGGCGCCAAACGTGCGGAAAACCGACCGTCGAGGCCGGTTACTTCACGACTGGGAGCTGCGGCTGCGGTTCCGGTTGTTCGACGATATCCAGCGCAGTGGCCTGGCTGATCCAGTACTCGACGTCGGAGAAGCTCGGCGCGCCGGCCAGACCGACTGCGTCGACCACCCTGGTGTGGAGGGTGCGAGCGTCCTGCGCACGGAGGTCGCCCATCGACTCGATGCCGAGGCGGCGGATGATCGGCAGGAAATGATCCATGCCCGAGACCTCGAGCAGCGTGCACTGGTTCACGAACTCGAACAAGCGGTCCGTGGTGATGCCGGTCCTTTTTGAAAGCCGCTCGCGGTCGATGCCCAAAGAGGTGCGGTGCAGAAGCTGGTTGGTGTGCCGGATGCCGCGCGCGCGAAGCCTTGCGACGTCGTCATCAGAGATTCCGCGGAGATACTCGAGCGTCCGGTACACGCGTAAAAGTTTAGGCGGCCCACGTTGACGTCACCTGCATTCCGTATAATTCAGCGAACCCCGCCGCCATTGGAGTAAGCACACCCTGAATCAGAGCCGGCTCGAAACCCGCGGAACAATACCCGGGGATCAGTCTGGCCTCGAGATCGGGATCGGCAGGCGGGCACGCCGCGCTTACGGATTCGACGAGGTCGCGCTCGTCCCCGGCGGCGTAACGCTCAATCCCGACGAGGTCGACATCACCTTTTCGATGGGCGAGCGCTTCAAGCTCCCGCTGCCGATATGGGGATCGGCGATGGATGGAGTCGTCGACGTGGACTTCGCAATCGCGATGGGAAAGCTGGGTGGACTCGCAGTCTTGAACCTCGACGGGGTTCACACGCGCTACCAGGACTCGGCTCCGATCATCAAGCGCATCGCCGAGGCGGACAAGTCGCAGATCAACGCGCTGCTCAAAGAGGTTTACCGCGAGCCTGTCAAGCCTCACCTCATCGCGGAGCGCATCAAGGCGATCAAGGCGCAGGGCGTGCCGTGCGCAGTCTCGACCATTCCTGCCCGAGCCGGTGAGCGCGCCGAGGTGGTTCAGAAGGCCGGCGCCGACGTCTACGTCGTGCAGGGCACCGTGCTCACCGCGCGCCACTCTTCGCAGTCCTACCACCAGCTGTCCTTTGAAGACCTGGTCCGTGCTTGCGATATCCCGGTCGTCGTCGGCAACTGCGTGCATTACGAAACAGCGCTAGAGCTGATGGAGACCGGCATCGCCGGCATCCTCGTGGGCGTCGGCCCTGGCGCCGCCTGCACGACGCGCGGCGTCCTCGGCGTCGGCGTTCCGCAGGTGACCGCCACCGCGGATGTGGCCGCCGCTCGCGACGAGTTCATGCGCCGAGGCGGCATGCGCGTGGCCGTGATCACCGACGGCGGCATGCGCATCGGGGCGGACGTCTGCAAGGCGTTTGCCTCCGGCGCTGACGCCGTGATGATCGGCACCCCTCTCGCGGGCGCCGAGGAAGCGGCCTCGAAAGGCTTCAACTGGGGCATGGCGACCCCCGACCCGAACCTTCCGCGCGGGACTCGCATCCACGTCGGCACCAAGGCGACCCTGCGCGAGATCTTGTTGGGGCCGGCGCGGGTCGACGACGGCAGCCAGAACTTCGCGGGGGCGCTTCGTTCCGCTCTAGGCGTATGCGGCGCGCGCGACATCCCCGAATTCCAGCACGTCGAGATGGTGATCGCACCGTCGATCACCTCCGAAGGCAAGGTCTTCCAGCAGGCCCAGCACGTGGGCATGGGGAAGAGCTGAGCTGAGCATGACCACCGCGGCCGCCCAGGACCGCGAGGCAGTAAAGGGCGGCTTGCGACAGCAGACGATCCTGGTTCTCGATTTCGGGTCGCAGTTCAGCCAGCTGATCGCGCGCCGCGTGCGCGAGGCCAACGTGTACTGCGAGCTCGTGCCCGGGACGACACCGTGGTCGGAGCTCAAGAAGCGAGACCCCGCCGGCCTGATCCTCGGAGGCGGCCCGGCGAGCGTGTATGAGCCCGGCGCCCCTCAGGTCGACCCCGAAGCGCTACGCGCCGGCATCCCTGTCCTTGGCATCTGCTACGGGATGCAGCTCATCGCCCATCACCTCGGCGGCAAGGTCGACCCGGGGCACGCCCGCGAGTACGGCCCCGCGCTCCTTGCAGTGCGCGAGCCCAACGCTCTCTTCCAGGGGTTGAACGACGAGCTTCCCGTCTGGATGAGCCACGGCGATCACGTCAGCGAGATGCCCCCGGGATTTCATTCGCTCGCCTCGAGCGGCAACTCGCCGGTGGCCGCGTTCACAAACGGCAAGGGCATCTTCGGCATCCAGTTCCACCCCGAGGTGGTGCATACGCCGAGCGGGCGTGAGGTGCTGCGCAACTTCCT
>DAITQH010000030.1:3547-24043 GCA_036833175.1 Candidatus Dormiibacterota bacterium | reverse complement strand
GCGATGTGCGCGTTGCCCAACTAGACAGCATTAGGGACCCCGGAGTCCGGAAAGCCGACCAAATGCCCGCTCGACGGGACTTGGAAAGCCATGGCAGGGGGCCCACCTGAGCTCGCTCAGGACAACCCACCCCCGTGTCCCGGAGGGAGCACCGTGAACCTCCTCAAGCTCGTTCCCCCTGGCGTCATCGTATGGATCCTGGCCGTCCTCATCGTGTCGCAGCTTCTCTTCGCCTTCCTGCCCTACCGGCGGCGCGCATATTTGCCGATCCTCCTGATGACTGCAATCGGCTTCGCCCTTGGCCAGCTCTGGGACTACATAGGCCTGCCGTCGACCAGGTTGGGGCAAGCCAACCTGCTGCCGGCCCTGGTATTTGCCCTTTTCCTGCAACCCGCGGCGCGCTTCGTACCGCGCCCAAGCTCTGAACCAAAAGAGCCGAAACCAAACAATCCCCAAGATTCCCGGTCAACGCGTGGCCAGTAGGCCGGATTTACTCCGGCCGTCCCCGACGTTCACCTGGTCACCAGAGCATCGCCATCAGCAACTTTCTGATAGTCCAATCCCGCGCTGGGTGAGCAGGGCCTCGAATCCGGCCGAGTTACGCGCTGGGAGTGAAACGGCTGCGAGCGGCCGTTGAGAGGCCCGATGAGAGGGAACCGCCGGTTCCCTCTGATACCCCTCGCACTTAAGATTGCGGTTGTGTTTGCGGCTTCGGCACGAAGGGTATCCACAGAGTGAGCAGTCAGAGCTTCATGTGGCTGGCGTTCGGGGTGGCCGCCCTGGTGGTGGCCTTGGCCCTGGCGGCGGTGCTGATCCGGCTGCGCGGGACGCTGGGAGCGGTGGAGGAGCTGCTGGATACGACCAATGAAGAGATGAAGGAGACGCTGCCCGAGGTGCGTCAGACGATCGGCAACGTCAACGACATCACGGCCGGGGTCAGTGTCGGCCTTCGGACCGCAGGCGGCGGCGCGGCGGCGGTTGGTCGCAGCATCAAGTCGGCCGCGCACGGCGTGAAGGTGGCGGGGCAGAGTCTTGTTCGAACGGTATTAGGAGGCTAAAAAATGGCGGACGAGAGCAATGGCGGCGGTGGCGGTTTCGGCTGGTTCATCCTCGGCGGGCTGATCGGCCTTGCGGCCGGCGCCTACATCGCATCCGGCCCCGGACGGGCACAGGTAGACAGCCTGCGCAGCAAGACCATCGAGCTCAGCGGCAGCGAACCGGTGCAGCGCGCGAAGGATGCGGCTCAGCGGGCGCGCCAGATGGTGAGCGACCCAGACCATCCGGTCGGCAAGGCGATCCAGGATGGAGTCGCGGCCGCCAAGCGAAAGCGCGACGAGCTCGAGGCGAGCGCGATGCGGAAGATGCAACAGCCCGCGGACGGCAAAGAGTAAAGGAAGAGGGAAGGGGTAGTTGGCAAAGCGCAACCTGGCTGAGCTCAAGATTCCGGCCTCGGCGGCGTTCATTCCAGTCGCCAAGAGGGTGGCGACGACACTGGGCGGACAGCTGGGCTTCAGCCTGGTCGACCTCGACGAGCTGACGATCGCTCTCACGCAAGCGTGCGACAGCGCGATCGCCGCGGCCGATGACCTCGGATCTCCGGCGGACCTAAAGCTCACCTACTTCTCAACCAACCGTGCGCTGGTGGTCGACGTTGACCTGATGCCGACCGGCGACGCCGTCGCGGTGCCGAAGCACGACACCCAGATCGATCCGGAGCTGCAGCGGCTCGCTTACGAGATGATTCGCTGCTTCGTCGACGACTTCCGTCCGCAGGTCGAGCCCACGACGGGACACGTCAGCTTCCGCATGGTCAAGTACCTGGCAGGTTAAGCGCAGGCCGACCGGCAAGGCCGACACTAGACATCGTGGCTGCACAGCAGCGGATCCCCCGCGAAGAGCTGCGAGCGCTCCATCGCCGTTATCGGGACACGACCGACCCGGCGGAGAAAGAGCGCATCCGCGAGCAGCTCGTCAATGCTTACCACGACTTCGTCTACTTCCTCGCGCGCAAGTTCCAGAACCGCGGCGAGCCGCTCGACGACATCGTGCAGGTCGGATACCTCGGGCTGATCAAGGCCATCGAGCGCTTCGACCCCGATCTGGGCTTCGAGTTCACGACGTTCGCGACGCTGACCGTGGCTGGTGAGATCAAGCGCCATTTCCGGGACAAGGGCACCGCGATTCGTTTCCCGCGCCGGCTCCAGGAGCTGCACCAATCGGTCGTGCGCGTCAACGAGCAGATGAAGAACGAGCTCGGCCGAGAGCCGACCGTCGCGGAGCTTGCCGATCGGCTGGGCGTGACGCCGGACGACGTGACCGAGGCGATTGAGATGGGCCCGGCCTACATGCCCCTTTCCCTGGACCAGCCGATCGGCTCCAGCGACGGCCAGGACAGCAGGGCGGTCGCCGACCAGATCGGCAGCCCCGATCCCGAGCTTGACCGGGTGGAGATGCGCGACGTGCTGGACCGCGCGATGGAGCACCTCACTCCGCGCGAGCGGTCGATCATGGCGATGCGCTTCTACGAGCAGATGTCGCAATCCGAGATCGCCCGCCGCCTCGGCATCAGCCAGATGCACGTCTCGCGCCTGCAGCGCGCCGCGCTCGAGCAGCTGCGGAAGTACGTACCCGACGAAGCCGCGTCGTCGTAGGCCAGAACCGATGCCACTACTCGAGTCGGACGCGCCGCGAGATCCTCTGACCCTATTCCGCCGGTGGTACCGCGAGGCTTCGATCGCGGGCGCGCCACAGCCTGACGCGATGGCGCTCGCCACCTCCGGCACCGCAGGACCTTCAGCGCGCATGGTGCTGTTCAAGGGCATAAGGGACGGTTCGTTTGTCTTCTACTCGAATTACGACAGCCGCAAAGGTCGCGACCTGGCCGAGGACAATCGCGCGGCCGTCGCGTTTTACTGGTTCCAGACTCGCCACCAGGTCCGCGTTTCGGGAACCGTGCGGCGGCTGGATTCAAAAGCGTCGCTCGCCTATTTCAGGAGCCGGCCGCGCGGTGCGCAGCTTTCCGCGCTGGCGTCGAGGCAGAGCCGGGTGATCGGCTCTCGCGAGGTCCTCGAGCGCGCCGTGATTGAGCTGGCGGCCAAGCACCCGGGCCAGGTCCCGTTGCCCGCGGATTGGGGCGGCTACGCGCTGCGCCCGCGCTGGATCGAGTTTTGGGAGAGCCGCGAAGACCGCCTCCACGACCGGCTGCGCTATGTTCGGCATTCGACAGGAACTTGGCGACTGGAGCGCCTGGCACCGTAAGCTAGTCGCGCCCCTTGACCGGGAATGAGATCCGCAGACGTTTTCTAGAGCATTTCGCGAACCGGGAGCACAAGGTCCTGCCCAGCGCGTCGCTGGTGCCGCACGGGGACCCGAGCACGCTCTTCATCTCGGCCGGAATGCAACCGCTCAAGCCGTATTACCTGGGTTTGAGCGATCCTCCCGCGCCCAGGCTCGCGAGCTGCCAGAAATGCCTCCGCACTGGCGACATCGACGAGGTGGGGAAGACCGACCGACACGGCACGTTCTTCGAGATGCTGGGCAACTTCGCGCCCACGGGCGACTACTTCAAGGAGGCTGCAATCCCGCTCGCGTGGGAGCTGGTGACGAAGGTTTTCGAGATGCCCGTGGACCGGCTGCGCGTGACGATCCACCCGACCGATGATGATGCGTACGACACCTGGGTCCGCCAATCCGGGATGACCGCAAAGCACGTCACACGCCTCGAAGACAACTGGTGGGGCCTGGGCGCAGGACCCTGCGGCCCGGACTCGGAAATCTGGTGGGACCGTGGGAAGGAATTCGGCTGCGGTCAGGACGACTGCGTGCCCGACCACTGCGACCGCTTCACCGAGTTCTGGAACCTCGTCTTCCCGCAGTACGACCAGCGTGGGCCCATCGAAGGAACATCGGGCGAGGCCGTGCGTCGCGGGCTTGCCGACGGAAGCTTGGTGCCTCTGAAGCGTCCAGCCATCGACACCGGCATGGGGCTCGAGCGGATCAGCTACATCCTGCAGGGCAAGACAAACATCTTCGAGGCCGACGTGCTCGAACCCCTGGTTGCCTTCGTGCGGCAGTCGAGCCCCCGGCCGACGACGCTCTCTGAACGCATCGTCGCCGACCACTTGCGCGCCGCGACCTTTGTCATCGCGGACGGCGTGACTCCTTCAAACGAGGGGAGGGGATACGTCCTACGGCGTCTGATCCGCCGCGCCGCGATTCACGGCCGCAAAATGGGGCTTTCTGCCCAGCTCAGCGCTGGAGTCGTCGTCGCGGTGTCGATGTTCAAGGAGCACTATCCCGAGCTTGGGCAAAACGAGAAGCGGATTACAGAGGTCGTGCAGGAGGAGTCCGACCGATTCACCAGGACTCTGGAACAGGGCATGGAGCAGTTCGAGAAGATCGCCGTCCAGCACCCGACGACGATCCCCGGCGTCGACGCGTTTCGCCTGCACGACACTTACGGCTTTCCCTTAGAGCTCACGCGTGAGCTTGCGGGAGAACGAGACATCGACGTCGATGAGGACGGCTTTCGAGCCGCAATGGAAGAGCAGCGCGCGCGCTCCCGTCGCGGGACGCCGCAGGGCTGGGCGCTGGCCAAGGATCTGCCCAGGTCTGAGTTCACCGGCTATCGAGAGCTGACCACGCAGAGCAAGGTGACGGCGCTGCGCAAGGGCGACAAGCCTGCGGAGTTGGCTCAGGAGGGCGACACAGTTGAGCTCTTCCTCGAACGCACACCTTTCTATGCGGAGTCAGGCGGCCAGGTCGGCGACAGCGGAACGATAACCACGTCAAACGGTCAGGTGCGTGTCGAGGACACACAGAAGCCAGTCGAAGGAGCGATCGCGCACATGAGCACGGTCGTGACCGGCGAGGTGCGAGTGGGGGACACGGCTGTCGCGGCGGTCGACGCCGGGCGGCGCCGCCAGATCGCGCGACATCACTCCGCCACGCACCTTCTTCACAAGGCGCTGCGCGAAACGCTCGGCGAGAGCGTCGTGCAAAAGGGATCCTGGGTCGGGCCGGACCACACGACCTTTGACATTCCTTTGAACCGGGCGATCAGCAAGGACGAGATCGCGCGTATCAATCGCCGCGTCATGGAGAAGGTGCGCGAGGCGCTGCCTTTCCACGAAAGCCACAAGCCGCTCAAGGAGGCGGTCGCACAGGGCGCAATGCACCTGTTCGAGGAGAAGTACGGCGACGTGGTGCGCGTGGTCTGCTTCGGCGAGTGGACCTGCGAGCTGTGCGGTGGCACACATGTCGCGAACAGCGCCGACGTCGGCACGGCGCTCATCGTCTCGGAATCCAGCATCGGATCTGGCTTGCGCCGTATCGACATGGTCGTTGGCGAGGCCGCCGACGAGCTCGTGCGACATGATCGTGACCTCCTCGTCGAGCTGGCTCGCTCCTTCAAAGCGAGTCCGGACCAGCTTCCCGAACGTCTGCAGGCACTCCGAGCGCAGCTCAAGGACGCCGAGCACCGGCTCAAGGTGCTGGCCGACGAGCTGCGCTCCGCCCGCATCCCGGGTCAGGGCGCCGACAGCGTGGAGGTCAAACAGGGCAAAGTACCGTTTGTGACCGAAACCGTCAACGCTTCCAGCCCGCAGGAGCTGGCGGCGTATGCCGATCGCTACCTGGAGATGGTGAAGTCCGGTGTCGTAACCGTTGTGGCCGGCGACATGTTTGTCATCAAGGTGTCCAAGGACCTGACCTCTGAATACGATGCCGCGCGCCTGGCGGGCCTGGTGGGCACCGGCGGCGGCCAGAAGCACCTCGCGAGGGGAAAGCTGGCCGGCACGGCCGGCGAGGCTTTCAAGCGCCTCGAAGAGGCGTTGCGATGACCAAGTTCAAGTTCCTGCGCAAGCGCAGCGAGTACTACCGGCATTTCACCGTCCTCGACATCGGAACCGATCTCATCAAGGTCCTGGTCGTCCGGCGCGAAGGCCCGGATGGCGAGGTGCTCGGTGTCGGACGCGAGCCTCAGGCGCCCGCGGCGATGTCCGGCGGAGCGATCGCCGACCTCGAGTCGGTGATCCACTCGTGCAACCGCGCGCTGGAGGCGGCCGAGGACATGGCAAAGACCGTGCCGGGCCAGGTCGTCGTGGGAATCGCAGGGGAGCTCATCAAAGGCTTCTCGTCCACGATCGCGTACCCCCGCGAGAACTCCAAGGCACGCGTGCGGTCAGGCGAGATCTCGACGATGCTCCAGATGGTCCAGCGGCGGGCGCTGCGCGAAGCGCAGCACCTGCTCGAGATGGAGCGCAGCTACGGGCAGCTGGAAGCCCGGCTGGTGCACTCGGCCATCACGAACGTGCGGGTCGACGGCTACCCGGTCACGAATCCAGTCGGTTTCACGGGCAAGAACCTCGAGGTGACCGTTTTCAACACGTTCGCGCCGATGACCCACATCGACGCCGTCGAGACCGTGGTGCGCGAGCTCGACCTCGAGCTGGCGGCCGCTGTCGCCCAGCCTTACGCGCTCGCAAGAGCGTGCGCCAGCGAGGAGACCTGGGCCGAGGGCGGGATCTTCGTGGACATCGGAGGCGGCACGACAGATGTCGCGCTGATTCGAGATGGCGGGGTCGAAGGCACGCGCATGTTCAACCTCGGCGGCCGCGCGTTTACGCGCCGACTGGCGCTCGCGTTCGGCCTGAGCTACGAGGAAGCCGAGGCACGCAAGCTCAGGCACTCGGAGGGGCTACTTTCCGCCGACCAGCACCGGCAGGTGTCGGAGCTCTTGAGCGCTGACGCCGAAGTTCTGCTGCAGGGCCTGGCCCTGAGCATCAGGGAGCTCTCGCGCGGCGAGCGGCTTCCGACCAGCATCTACCTGTGCGGAGGCGGCAGCCTTCTGCCCGAGCTCACGCTCGAGATGGTGAAGAACAACTGGGCTGCCGGTCTTCCGTTCCCGCGAGAGCCGCGGATAAGGCACCTCGTGCCCTCGGACGTACGCAACCTGACCGATTCCACAGGCCAGCTTTCGAGCCCGCAGGACATCGCCCCGATGGGTCTGGCGAACCACGCCCTCCGCACCGAAGCCGAGGAGCGGGACACCGTCAACACCGTCATGCGGCGGGTCCTAGGCGGTATAAAGGTCTGAACAGACCCCCAGGAGACTTGTAAACGCCATGGCAACGAACCCGATTTACGTTGAAACCGAGGAAGAGATTCCCGAGCTCGTCGAGCGCCTGCGCCGCTTCAACGGCGAGGAGACGATGCTCGTGCTTCCGATGCGGTCGCGCATCGGCCAGAGCCGGTTTAACTTCCAGCTGCTGCGCAACTATGCGGCTCGCCTCGGCAAGCGCGTAACGGTCGTCTGCGACGACCCGGCCGTCCAGAAGATGGCCTCCGAGAGCGGCTTCGCCGTCTTCGGCGCTGTCGGTCCTCTGGGCGAGGGAATCCCATCAGAGGCGGAGGCCCCGCCGCCGGCCCAGCGCTGGTGGCGTCGTGTGCGCAACGCGCCGACGACTCACGTCGGAATCGCCGCCCCAACCCGGCTCCTGACGAAGACTGCGACCGAGCTGAAGCCGGGCCGGTTCCTCCTTTACATCACCGCTGCCACCCTGCTTCTGGTCGGCCTGTTCGGGGCGGCGATCTACGTCCCATCGGCGTCGGTCACCCTGATCGCGCAGGCGGCTCCGTTCACTCAGAAGGACGTCGAGATCCAGGCGACGCCGGCGAGCAAGGCGATCCACGTGCGCGCCAGCGTCATCTCCCGATCGAGCTCGCAGGGCTTCAAAACGACCGGCTCGATCGTGGTCCCCCTGGCCCCCGCGCAGGGGCAGGTCATTTACAGCAACACCTGCCAGAAGAACAACCACAACAGCCCGGGGATATGGCTCTACCGAGGCCAGCGGCTGGACAACACGAACGGGATCACCTTCGCTCAGCAGTCCGCGGACACCATGGTTGCTTGGCTCGAATCGAGCGGGAACGTCAGCGTCATCGCCGTCCAGGCCGGCTCGGCGGGCAATGTCGGCTCCGACACAATCAAAACCATCGAGAGCAACAATTTCAGCTGCTTGCTGGTATCGAATCCCCTGGCCACCGGCGGCGGGACAGACCCATCGACCACGCCGCAGATGACCGTGGCCGACTTTGACGCCGGGCGGGCGCAGCTGGAGCAGGAGCTGCACCAGAGCATCGCCCAGTCCCTCGTCGGCGCCGGTCAGCCTGGCGAGAAGCTCAGCGAGACGATCATCTACGGGCCTCCGCAGTACACGACCGACCACCAGCCCAACGACAAGATTCCGACTTTCAGCGGGACCATGACGGTCTCCGGCGAGGGGGATTTCTACAGCGATTCCGACGTCCAGAAGGCGTTTCAGACCTACCTGTCTCAGCGCGTCCCCAACGACCAGCAGCTGCTCACCGAGAGCCCCATCCAGGTTACCTACCGAATCCTCAACGACACGCAGGGCGGCAACATGACGTTCGTGGGCAGCGCCGCGGCGTACGTCGCCCCGAGGCTGGACGAGGCGAAGATTCGCGCCCAGATCGTGGGCCGGCCGCTGGCGCAGGCGCGGTTCTACCTCGAGCGGCTGCCGATTCGATCGGTCGCCATCAAAGAGCAGCCGATGTCCCTGCCGCTCATGCCACTTCTGATCGGCCGGATCTCGCTTCACTACATCGTCCAGTCGGGCGCGCCGGCGCCTACCACCGCGGGAGCGACCGCGCCTTCGCCATCGCCTCACGCGTCGCCGTAGTGAGGACGCTGGCGGTCGACCCCGGATCGAAGAGGATCGGTCTCGCTGTGGGCGACCCGACCGGGACGATCGCCCAGGCTCTGCCGACCGTTCCGGCGGAGCCGGAGGCTACGCTCGCGTCGCGGCTCGCCGAGGTCGCGAAGGCGCACGACGCGCGACGAATCGTCGTCGGGCTGCCCTTGCGGCTGGACGGCACCCACGGGCCGGAGGCGGCTGCGGCGCGCCGCCTGGCGCATGGCATCCGGCAGGCCTCCGGCCTGCCCGTTGAGATGGTCGATGAGCGCCTGACCACTGCCGCCGCGGAGCGCTCGCTCATCGCGGGCGGCGTCCGGCGAGCAAAGCGACGGCTCAGCATCGACGGGGTGGCGGCCACCCTGCTGCTTCAGGGCCACTTGGATTCCGCCCGGCGCGCGCAGGGCGCATCAAGGTCAAAGAGTGTCGGCTGACCTGCCTGCTGACGATTCCGAACCGATCACGCTGATCGACGAGACAGGGCTGGAGCGGCGTTTCCGAATGCATGACGCGTTCGACGTCCATGAGGTCCACTACTACCTGGTCGAGGCGATCGACGATCCCTCCCAGGTGTTGCTGCTGCGCGAGACAGGCGACGGCCTGGAGACCGTCGACGGCGATGAGTTCAAGCGTGTCATGACGGCGCTCGAGCAGGACGAGGTCGAGTGAGGCGGCTCGTCGCCGTCGTCGTGGTCATCGGCCTTCTCGGTTTCGGGACCTCGCGAGGAATGGACTGGTGGAGTCTGAACGTAAACACGCCGATCTCCACGACGAGCCATTCGGTCGTCTTTCACGTCGACCCGGGCGAGAGCCCCACGCAGATCGGACAGGACCTCTTCAACCAGGGCCTGATCCGTAACACGATCGCGTTCGACCTGTACACGAGGGTCACCGACGCCGCTCCGAAATTTCAGGCGGGCGTCTTCGTGCTCAACTGGAACATATCTCTGAGCCAGATCGTCAACGCGCTCCAGCACGGGAAGGGCGACCAGAAGTCCGTCACGTTCCCGGAGGGCTTCCCGATCCGAGAGCAGGCCAAGGTGGTGGAGAGCAAGGGTGTCGGATCCGCTGCCGATTACATCGCCGCCGCGAAGGACCCGTCATGGCGAACGACCTACACCTTCTTGCCCTCCCAGCCGGGCAACCCGGATGCGCCTTTCGAGGGCTACTTGTTCCCGGACACCTACCTGATCGACCCCGCGGCCGGCGTGCGGGGATTGATCAAGGAGCAGCTCAACCAGTTCGCCGTCGTCTTCTCGGCCGACCTGCGCGCCCAGATCGCACAAGCCACGCCGGCGCGGCCGGCCGAATCGATCGAGTCGATCGTCATCCTGGCCTCGATGGTGGATCGCGAGGCCAACGCCACCACCGCGAGCGACCGCGGCAACGTTTGCAGCGTCTACTACAACCGGCTCAAGGTCGGCATGACGATGGGCGTCGACGCCACGCTCCTCTATGCGCTTGGAAGGTTGACGCCCGAACCCACCTTCGCCGAGCTTCAGCTCAACTCGCCCTACAACACCCGGACTCACGGCGGCCTTCCTCCGGGACCGATCAGCAACCCGGGCAAGGCGGCGATTCTCGCGTGCATCAATCCCCCGCAAACGCAGTACCTCTTCTACTTCACCGACCGCCAGGGCGTAACTCACTTCGAGACGAACCAGCAGGACTTCGATCGCGACATTCAGAAGTACGGCGTGAGCGGAAGCTGAAGGTTTTTCTTCTCGGCCGCGACATCGCGTACTCGCGCAGTCCCGACATGCACAACGCGGCGTTTCGCGCGCTCGGCCTGGACTGGACTTATGAGCTTCTCGACGTCGGCCCGACCGGACTATCAGCTGCGTTGACGGGCCTGCGCCGCGCGGAGGTCGCGGGCGCCAACGTCACGATTCCCTACAAGCAGGCCGTGATGGGCCAGCTGGACGGACTCGACCCCGAGGCGGTGAAGGCACGCGCCGTCAACACGATCGTGCGCGACGGTGATCGGCTGGTCGGCTCTAACACGGACATCGCCGCGATTCGCTCCGCCATCGCCGGCGTCGGCGTCGAACCCATGGGCGCGCACGTGGTGGTCTTCGGCGTCGGCGGCTCGGCGCGTGCAGCCTCGGTAGCGCTGGAAGGCGCGCACGTGACCTTCGTTTCCAGGCACCCGGACGATGCCGACGTCCCCGGCAGGACCATCGGCTGGGATGACGGATCCCTCCACGGCATCGTCAAGGAGGCCGATCTCCTGGTCAACGCGACGCCGCTGGGCCGGCGCGAGGAGATGCCGATCCGCCCGGCCGCGCTTCCGCGCGACGGAGCCGTCATCGACCTGGTCTACGTGACCGGCGGAACTCCCCTGGTGCGTAAGGCTCGATCGCTCGGCCTGCGGACAGCCGACGGGTGGGAGATCCTGCTAGCTCAGGGCGCCACGTCGTTCGAGATGTGGACTGGCCGGCCCGCACCAGAGAGCGCGATGCGCGAGACTCTGCAGCCGTGAACGCGATTCTCCTGCTGCTTCTCTGGGCCGTCGTCGGAGCGGCTGCCGGCTGGGGGATGCGTTGGGCCTCGGTGAGACTTGCGCGCCTGGAGGGCCTCGAGCCTGGGCACAAGCGATGGCAGGTCTGGGGACCGCCGATCCTGAGCGCGCTGCTCTTCGGTCTCGTTGCATTTGGGATGACGTCGTTTGCCGCGCTCGCTCTCCGCAGCGTGTTCGTGCTGGTGCTGGTGCAGGTTATCTTTTTCGACTTTGAGCACCGCCTGATCCTGGACCGCGTGATGTTCCCGTCAATGGCCGCAGCGTTG
The DNA here is from genome assembly GCA_036833175.1 of Candidatus Dormiibacterota bacterium. Lineage (GTDB taxonomy): Bacteria > Chloroflexota > Dormibacteria > Dormibacterales > Dormibacteraceae > Palsa-870. Next base: position 12,542 of record DAITQH010000030.1, on the reverse strand, counting down.
CTCGTAAGCCTCTTCCGCAATCCCTGGTGGGCAGGCATCGCGACCGGACTGGTGGCTGGGTTGGGGTTTCTGCTCCTGGCCCTGGCTGGGTCCTTCATCTTCAAGGCGGAGGCGCTCGGGTTCGGAGACGTCAAGCTGGCGTTTTTCCTGGGCCTGCTGCTGGGACCGTTGCCGACCATCCAGGCGCTCTTCTATGGGGTTTTCCTGGCAGGGGTCGTTTCGGTGGTCCTTATCGTGCGATACCGAACGACCAAGCAGACGATCGCGTACGGCCCATACCTGGCGGCGGGCGCGCTGATCGTCCTGTTCCAGAATCAGGCCCTCCCACTTTCGTCCGGATGAACGTGGACAATAGGCGGCCATGAGCAACCTCTTGCCTGGCGAGAACCTGATCGTCAAGGACCACCCTCACTGGGTCGTCCTCATCAAATCGCTCGTGATCCCGGTCGTCCTGGTGATCCTGGTCGTGATCGCTGACTTCACGATCCTGGGCCCTGACCACTCATACATACCGCACCTGCGGACCTACCTCAGCCTCGGCGTGCTGGCGCTTGCGCTGCTCTGGCTCATCGTGGTCTGGATCCGCTGGCAGTCGACCGCTTACACGCTGACCGACCAGCGCATCAAGATCGAGACCGGCGTTTTCGGGCGCCAGGAGAAGGTCATCCCGATCGACCGGGTCCAGGACTGCACGACCAGGATGTCGGTCCTCGGGCGCATGCTCGGCTACGGGCGCGTGGAGATCGATGCCGCCGGCGCGCAGGGGGCCGAGGTGCTCAATCACCTGCCGAACCCCGGCACGTTCCGCGACCAGGTCTTCATGCAGTCGGAGAAGCGCCGAGGTGGGGGCATGCCGGCGGCGCCGTCTCCGATGCCCGCCAACCCGAGCGGCGTCTAATCCTCCGTCCGCTCGGGCTCGTCGGCTTCATGGGTTCGGGTAAGAGCGTGGTCGGAGCGCTTGTGGCGCAACGTACGAAGGCGCCGTTTCACGACCTTGACCTGATGGTCGAACGAGAGGCGGGGATGCCGATTCCGGAGATCTTCGCCGCCGCCGGCGAGCCCAGGTTTCGGGAGCTCGAGGCGCATGCGTTGCCAGGCGCGCTCGAACCGGGCGCGGTGGTCGCGCTGGGGGGCGGCAGCCTGATCAACGACGAGAGCTGGCGTCTGGTGGCCTCCACCGCGTCGACGGTGTACCTCGAGGTCCCGTTTGAGGTGATCTGGGAACGGATTCGGAACGTTACCGGCCGCCCGCTCGCCTCAGGGCGCTCGCGCGACGAGGTCGAGGCTCTGTTCGAGCGGCGGCGGCCGCGTTATGAGCAGGCGATGCATCGCGTTGATGGCAGCCGACCGGTCGAGGTGGTGGCGGACGAGGTGATCAAGCTTTGGTCCGCCTGATCCTCGACTCGTCGACGGGCAGCTATCCCGTCGTCATCGGCAGCAACATCCACCGCGAGCTGCGCGGCGTCGTCTCGAGGCTCGATCCGACGGGTGTGGCGATCATCACCGACTCCAACGTCAGGCCGTGGGCGGTGAAGGTCTCGAAGTCGATCAAGCGCGCCGGCCTGAAGACGGCGATTCACGTGATCCCCGTCGGCGAGCGTTCGAAATCGATGACGCAGCTCCAGGAAGTGCTGGCCTTCCTTGAACGCCAACGCATCGATCGCGGTGGAGTCGTGATCGCTGTGGGCGGAGGCACGGTGGGCGACCTCGCCGGCCTTGCCGCCGCCGTCTGGCTGCGCGGTGTGCGCCTGGTGGGTGTGCCGACGACTCTCCTGGCGATGGTCGATTCGAGCATCGGCGGCAAGACGGGCGTCAACGGGACCCGATCGAAGAACGCCATCGGCGCTTTCTGGCAACCGTCCGCAGTCATCGCGGACCTGGCCTGCATCGAAACTCTGCCGCCCGCCAGCTACCGGGACGCATTCGCCGAGGTTGTAAAGTACGCCGTTGCCATGGACCACGGCTTGTTCGACCTGCTTCGTAAAGAGCGCACTCGACTCCTCGCCGGCGACCGCGCGATGCTCGAGAGCGTCGTCTTTCGCTGCGTCACGGCCAAGGCGCTCGTCGTCGCCAAGGACGAACGCGAGAGGGGACCTCGCGCCATCCTGAACTACGGACACACGGCCGGCCACGCGCTCGAGGCGGCCAGCGGATTCCGCATCTCGCACGGTCGCGCGGTTGCATTCGGCTTGCGGGTCGCGGCTCAGATTGCGTTTTCGATGGACCTCTGCAGCAAGCGTGTGGTCGAGTCCCAGGATGAGCTGCTCACGGCATACGGCTTGCCGGACAAGCGTCCTCATGTGGATCCCGCCCGCGTCCTAGCGGCAATCCCGCGCGACAAGAAGGCCAGGCGCGGAAAGGTAGCGTGGGTCTTGCCGCGCCGCCTGGGTCGAGCCGAGATCGGTCACGCGGTGCCGTCCGCCCTGGTGCGGCGAGCCGTTACGCGAGGCCTCGCATGAAGCGCATCGTCATCGTCAACGGACCCAACCTGAACCTGCTCGGCAAGCGTGAACCGCACATCTACGGCAAAAGATCCTACGCCGACCTGGTCAAGACCGTGCGCGCCAAGGCGCGTGTGCTGGGCGTGACGGTCAGCATCTTCCAGAGCAACGGGGAAGGGGAGATCATCGATTTCTTGCAAAAGGAAGCCCCGGGGGCGAGCGGGATCGTGATCAACCCCGGCGCGCTGTCCCATTACTCGCTTGCGCTCTTCGACTGCCTGCAGGCCCTCGAGGTTCCGACGGTCGAGGTCCACATCTCCAACATCCACGCTCGCGAGGAGTTCCGCTCGAAGAGCGTGACCGCTCGCGCCGCGCGCGGCGTGATCACCGGCCTTGGTTTCGAAGGCTACGGGTTGGCAATTGAGTATCTGGCCAAGCTGTGATCTCCACCAGCGATTTCCGCAACGGGACGATGTTCGAGATGGACGGCCAGCTGCTGCAGGTCGTCAACGTCGAGCACATCAAGCTCGCGCGAGCGGGCGCGGTCATCAAGGCCAAGCTTCACAACCTGCTGACCGGCGCGAACTTCGAGCAGAGCTTCCGCAGCGGCGACAAATACAAAACCGTGCGCATCGAGAAGAGCGAGGCCCAGTACCTCTACGCGGACGGAACGCACCACTACTTCATGGATCCGAAGACGTACGACCAGGTGCCGATCGACGAGTCGTTGCTGGAATCGGTGCTGCCGCTCCTGAAGGAGGGAAGCACTGCTTTCCTCTTGCGATACCAGGACCGGCTGATCGGCGTCGAGCTGCCCATCAACGTGGAGCTCAAGGTCGTCTCGACCGACCCGGGGTTCAAAGGCGACACGGTCTCCGGAGGCACCAAACCGGCCAAGCTGGAGACCGGCGCGACGATCCAGGTCCCGCTCTTCATTCAGCCGGGCGATGTGATCCGGGTCGACACCCGCACCCAGACCTACATGGAGCGAGCATGAATATGAGAAGGAACCTGACGGTTCCTTCTGCGCGCGAGCGCGACCAGGATGGGACTTACTGAATGCATCGACAGGCCGGCTGGGCCGGCGTGTCTGCTCATCTTCCCGCTGTAGGGATTTTCTGAAAGTTACTCGACGCGCCGATTGGGAGTGTTTGAGACAAAGTTGCGGCCGGGTTAAACCCGGCCGCCCCTGCGACGCAAGCTGGGTGGTAGCACCTAGGGGATAATGCCCTCTGTATGGGTCAAAACGGATCTCCGGGTGCTGTGCGGGTGGCTAACGAGGTGATCGCGAGCATCGCGGCCCTGGCCGCTTGCGAGGTGGAAGGCGTCGAAGGCATGGACGAGACGGCCGCTCGCCACTTCGGCGACTGGGTTCGCCGGCAGTCCGCTCATCGCGGCGTGCGGGTGCACATCGAAGCCGATCGCTCGATCCACCTCGAAGTCTTCATCACTGTGGAGTCGGAGGCGAAGCTGGCCGACGTTGCCGCCTCGGTCCAGACCAACGTGGTCGAGGCGACCGAGCGGATGCTGGGCCTGGAAGTGGGGGAGGTCAACGTCTTCGTTTCCAGCGTCGCCTTCGCCCGCTAGAGCGGCACCTGTGGGCAAACGGCACCAGGCCAGGGAGCTGGCCTTGAAGACGCTCTTCCAGCTCGAGGGCGCGGAGGATGAAACCGAGGAGGTCCTGCGCTACCACGCGTTCGAGGGAGCAGCCACGCCTGACGTCGCCACCTTCGCCTTGCAGCTGGTCGAGGGCGTGATCGCCAACCGCGAGAAGCTCGATGCGATCCTCAGCGAGGCGTCCGACCACTGGAAGCTCGACCAGATGGCAAAGGTCGACCGCATCATCCTGCGCATCGCGGTTTACGAGATCGCGATCGACCGCCGCGTGCCGACCAAGGCCGCGATCAACGAATCGATCGAGCTGGCCAAGACGTTCTCCGGGGACGAGTCGGGTCGCTTCGTCAACGGCATCCTCGGCCGCGTCGCTGGGAGCTCGGCTCCCGGCGCGGTAACACCAGCGCCGAAGGCCAATTGAGGCCCCAGGGCCCAGAGCGCCTGGTCGAGACGCGGTTCGAGGATCTGCTTACCAGCCTCGAGAAGACAATCGCCCAGCTGGCGAGCGGCACCGCTCCGCTCGAGGAGCTGGTCGCGGCGCATCAGCGGGCTCTTCGTATCCTCGTCGAGGCCCAGTCGCGCCTCGACGAGCTGAAAGCGCGCGCCGACGAGCTCTCCAAATCAATATCGTGAAAACGTGAAATTCCTGCTTGCCCCGCTGGTGGCCTGGGCGATCGCCCAGGCGGCCAAGGTGATCCTGACCTCGATGCACCAGCGAAAGCTCAACCTGAGGGTTCTTGCCGAAACCGGCGGGATGCCTAGCAGCCACGCCGCGATCGTGATGGGCATGACCACGGCCGTCGGTAAATATGCGGGAGTCTCTTCCGCCGCCTTCGCGATCGCCCTTATCTTCTCGTTTGTGGTGATGTACGACGCCGCCGGCTTGCGCCGTGCCGCCGGCCGGCAGGCAGCCATCCTCAACCGGCTGGTCGAGGACCTCGTGCACATGCGCGGAATGCAGGAGCAGAGGCTGCGCGAGCTGCTCGGCCACACCCCGGTCGAGGTGGTGGTCGGCGCCCTGCTCGGTATTGGCGTCGGGCTGATTCTCCCCGCGCGATGACTTCGAGCTCGAGATCGCTGAAGGCGATTCAACGCCTCGACGTGCTCTTGACCACGAGCGGCCTCATCGAGTCGAGGCAGCGCGCGCAGGCCATGATCCTCGCCGGCAAGGTGCGGGTGGCGGGCGAGACCGAACGCCGGCCCGATCGCGCGGTGCGTAAGGACGACGTGATCACAGTCGACGAGACCCCCGGCTACGCAAGTCGCGGCGCGCTGAAGCTGGGGCCGGCGCTCGATCGCTTCCAGGTCGATCCAGGAGGCCGCGTGTGCGCAGACATCGGCGCCTCGACGGGGGGTTTCACGGACGTGCTGCTCAGGCGCGGTGCAGCGAAGGTTTTCGCCATCGACGTCGGACGCGGCTTGATCCACTGGCGCTTGCGCCAGGACCCGCGCGTGGTGGTGATCGAGCGCGTGAACGCGCGCGACCTCGACTCGTTCCCGGAGCCGGTCAGCCTCATCGTCGCCGACCTGTCCTTCATCAGCCTCGAGAAGGTTCTGCCAGCGCTGCACCGGGCCGCGCCCGAGGCCGAGTCGGTGGCGCTCTTCAAGCCACAGTTTGAGGTCGGCCGCACCGAGGTCGGGAAGGGCGGCATCGTCCGCGACCCGGTGGTGGTTGAGGCGGCTCTCCAGCGATTCCGCACGTGGTGCGGCGACCACGGTTACCAGGTGGCTGGGGAAGCTGCCTCCGAGCTGACAGGGGCGGAAGGCAACCAGGAATTCTTCTTTCATTTGAAGCCCAGTTGAATTCAGTAAGTCCCAACCTGCCCGCGCCTGCGCGCACCGTCTGCATCCTTCGTGGGCCGGGCGCTGAGCAGTCGGTGGTCGACCGCGCCATCGGCGCGTTTAAGGTTCGCGGCGTCGAGGCGATCGAATCCCACCGTGACGGACCCACCAAGGCTGTCACGGACCGCCTCACAGGCTGCGCTCTGGTCGTGACTCTCGGCGGGGACGGCACGTTCCTCGCCGGGGCGCGGTACGCGGCTCCGCGAGGCATCCCGCTGCTCGGCGTGAACCTCGGCCGCCTCGGCTTCCTCACGGAGGTTGAAGCGGACCAGCTCGAGGCTGGCCTGAACCGCTTCCTCGACGGCGAGTACCGGATCGAGGAGCGCACGATCCTGAAGGTCGTCCTCACCCGCGGCGAGCGGACCGTGGCGCGAGCAATCGGCCTCAACGAGGTCGTCGTGGACCATTCCGGTGAAGCCCGGATGCTCCGGGTTGAGATCGACGTCGGCGGCCAGGCGGTCGGGGTCATAGATGCCGACGGAGTGATGGTCGCGACCGCGACCGGCTCGACCGCTTATGCCCTGGCCAGCGGCGGCCCCATCCTGGAGCCCACGCTCCGCGACCTGGTGCTGGTGCCGATGAACCCGTTCGCCCTCACCGTGCGCCCGATCGTGTTTCCGCCCGGCCAGGACATCAGGCTTTCCGTCCTCCGCGGGCCGGCCGAGATGCGCATAGACGGCCGCCGTGGTCGTGCTGTGGCGACGGGCGACCTGGTGCGCTGCGGGTCGCATCCACGCCGGCTCAAGGTGGTTCGCTTCAGCCCTCCCGAAGAGTTCTACCGCCGGCTGGGCGAGAAGCTGGGCTGGGGGCGCCCGCTCGTCCCGAAGAAATAGTTAGGTAGTAGTGCTCAAGGAACTACGAGTTCGTGACCTTGCGCTGGTCGCGGAGTGCAAGGTCCGTTTCGGACCGGGCCTCAATCTGCTGACCGGCGAGACAGGCAGCGGCAAGTCCCTGATCGTCGACGCGCTCAGCTTGACGCTCGGAGCGCGCGGTGGCTCCGACCAGGTGCGCCACGGAGCCGATCGCGCGACGGTCGAGGGCGCGTTCGAGACGGACGGGACGCCTCTGGTCTTGCAGCGCGAGCTCGGCAAGCGCAGCACCGCAAAGATCGACGGCAAGACCGCGCCGGCCGAAGCGTTGCGAGAGGTCGGGCGCAGCCTCGTTGCCCTGCACGGGCAGCACGAGCACCACGCATTGCTCGACAGCGACACGCAGACCGAGCTGCTTGATGGGTATGCCGGCGCGATGGACAGGCGCGCAGCGGTCGCAGTCGCGTACGGGTCGTGGGTTGAGGCCGGCAACGCGCTTCGCGACCTGGAGCAGCTACGTTCTCGCGGCAAGCGCGAGCAGGAGTACATGCGCTGGCAGCTCGAAGAGCTGCGCGCCGCAGACCCGCGTCCGGGCGAAGACGAGCAGCTGTCCGCGGAGCGTGCCGCGGCGAGACATGCGGCTCGCCTCGCGGAACTGGGGCAGGTGGCGGTCGACGCGCTGCATGAGGACGGCGTAGCTCGGGCGGCCGCGGCGATTCGGTCCGCATCCGAGCTCGACCCGCGCCTGATCGGGCAGGCCACGCGGCTGGAGACGCTCTCGGAGGAGTCATCCGACGCGGCCGCGGACATCCGCCGGTACGGCGAGGTGCTGGATACGGACCCGAAGCGCCTCGAGGCCATCGAGTCCCGCCTCGCAGTCCTGGACGGGCTCAAGCGGAAGTACGGCGGCAGCCTCGACTCCGCGCTCGAGGACATGCGGAAGCTCGAGGTGCAGATCGGCGCGACGCAGGACCTAGAGGGGTCCTTCGCCGCCGCCCAGGCGGAGCGTGACAAGCGCCGCTCTGGCCTGGAATCCGCCGCCGCGAGGCTCACCCAGGCGCGCAAAGATGCCGCTCGTCGCATGCAAGGAGCCGTCGCCCACGAGCTCGCCGGCCTCAGGTTGGAGGGCGCTCGTTTCGAGATCGAGCTGAGGCCCGGTGTAGACATCGGCCCGACGGGCGCCGAGGGCGCCGAGATGATGTTCTCCGCCAACCCCGGTGAGCCCCTGCAGCCACTGGCCCGAGTCGCGTCGGGCGGCGAGCTGGCGCGCGTGATGCTGGCGATCAAGACTGTCGGAGCCGATGCTGACCGGCTGCCCACCCTCGTCTTCGACGAGGTCGATGCAGGCATCGGGGGCGAGGCGGCCGTGCAGGTTGGACTGCGCCTCAAGGCGCTTGGGGCGCGACACCAGGTGCTCGTGGTCACGCATCTCGCGCAGATCGCGGCGTTCGCCGATCATCACCTGCTGGTCGAGAAATCGCCCGGCGCCGATGGCCGCAACGTGGTTTCGGTGCGCGAGCTCAAGACCGACGATGAGCGTGCGCGAGAGCTGGCCCGCATGATGAGCGGCGGCGTCACGCCCAAGGCGGTCGCGCGCGCGCACGAGTTGCTTGACGAGTCGCGCAGCAGCTCCAGGAAATAGATGCCAAAGCTCTTCTCAGGTCCGGAGGATCGCCGCATCAAGCGCGCGCTGTGCATCGTCGCTCACCCGGACGACATCGAGTTCTACTGCGCAGGTGTGGTGCTCCTCCTGACACGTCATGGCGCCGCCGTGGATTTCGTCCTGGCGACCTCAGGTGACAAAGGCACCCGAGACGCGAGCAAATCGCGCGCAAAGGTCGCGCGCATTCGGGAGCGCGAGCAGGAAATGGCGGCCGCGGTGCTCGGCGTGAAGCGCGTCGCGTTCCTGCGCCACCCCGACGCAGAGCTGGTCGAGAGCCTCGAGCTGCGCGAGGAGCTCGTGCGGGAGATCCGGACGTCGAAGCCCGACGTGCTGCTGACGTTCGACCCGAACGTCCCCTACCGCTATCACCCGGACCACCGCGTCGTGGGGCGAGTCGCCCTGGATGCAGCCTGGCCAAGCGCGCGTGATCCGCTGAGCTTTCCCAAAGCTGGCGCTCCTCACGAAACAGCGGAGGCATGGTGCTTCGGTGGACTGCAGCCGACGCTAGAGATCGACGTCGAGGAAGTGCTCAGCAAGAAGATCGAGGCGCGCCTGGCGCATGCAAGCCAGACGAAAAGCCCCGCCAGCCTGATGCGCCGGTGGCGCGCCACGGCCCGGGTCGAGAA
>DAITQH010000030.1:0-3447 GCA_036833175.1 Candidatus Dormiibacterota bacterium | reverse complement strand
AGCCCTATCCTTACCGCTCGTGGAACAGCCGCTTGCTGGCCCGCGCCTCGGCGTCAGGACGCCGGTGTTCGAGGGCCCGCTCGAGCTTCTCCTGGCGCTGGTGGAACGCGAGGAGCTCGACATCTTCCAGGTCTCGCTGGCCAGGGTGACCGACGCCTACCTGGCCGAGATCGCCGCGCGAGAGGTCGCGGATCCCCAAGAGATGGCCGAGTTTCTCTGGATGGCGGCACGCCTCTTACTGATCAAGTCGGTACGCCTGCTGCCCGGCGAGACGCCGACCGAAGAGGAGACCGACCTCCTCGGCTGGGAGGAGGAGGTCCGCCGGCGGCTTGAGGAGTACAAGGTCTACAAGGAGATGGCCGGCGAGCTGATGGAGCGCGCCGAAAAGGATTCCTTTGCATTTTCTCCGCCCGCCCGGCCCGTGGAGGCTGGAGGACAGGAGGAGCCGCTCGAGATGGGTCTCCTGCTTGTCGCCTTCAACAGCGTCCTCTCCCGCATCCCCCCTCGGCCGCTGGTTGTCACCGGCCGGACCTGGACACTTCAGGAGAAGCTCGACGTGATCACCGACCGACTGCGCCGCGGACCCATCGAGCTCGTAGAGCTGATCCTCGAATCGGAGGACCGCCTCGAAGCCGTGGTGACCTTCGTCGCCGTGCTGGAGCTGCTGCGGCGCTCTCTCGTTCGCGTCCGCCAGAAGGAACGGTTTGGCGCCATCCACGTAGAAGCCAGGGAGCCTGACGGTGAGTGAGGTCTCGGCAGCGCTGGAGGCGATCCTCTTCAGCTCCAACCGCCCCCTCAAGCTGCGGGAGCTGCAGCAGGCGACCGACTCCGACCGCACCGCAGTCGAGCAGGCGCTGGACGAGCTGCGCAAGGCGCTCGAGGGCCGCGGCGTGATGGTGATGAGACACCACGATGAGATTCACCTCGCAACCCGGCCAGAGTTTGCGGCCTCGGTCCGGCGTGCGCTGCGACCCGAAGTTTCCGGCAAGCTTTCGCCGGCCGCCTACGAGACGCTTGCCATCGTCGCTTTCCAGCAACCCGTCCCGCGATCACGCATCGAGGACGTGCGCGGCGTCAACTGCGACAGCGTGCTCACCAACCTCGAGCTGCGCGACCTGATCGTGGAAGTGGGTCGCGGCCCGGGCCCTGGGCAACCAAAGCTCTACGGAACGACGATGCGATTTCTCCAGGTGATGGGTCTCGAGTCGCTCGATCACCTGCCGAGACCGCGGGTCGACCGCGACGAGCCGGACAAATCAACGAGCGCACGATCGCTAACCAAGAACGGCTAAACCGCTTCCTGGCGCGATCCGGCGTGGCCAGTCGTCGCGCCGCGGACGAGCTGATCGCGTCGGGAGGCGTTCGCGTCAACGGCAAGACGCCGCCGCCCGAAGGCGTGCTCATCGATCCGGAGCACGACAAGATCACCGTTCACGGCAAGGCTGTAAAGCCGGTCACCCGGCATCGCTACATCCTCCTCAACAAGCCCCTTGGCGTTATCACCACGGCGAGGGATGAGGCGTTACGCACCACCGTCCTCGACGTCGTCGGCGACGAGGGGAAGGGCGGCCACAGGTTGTTTCCCGTCGGCCGCCTCGACGCCGACACGACGGGCCTGCTCCTCCTGACGGACGACGGCGACCTCGCGTTTCGCCTCACACATCCCGGCTACAAGGTGAGCAAGGAGTACATCGCGCTGGTCGCAGGCAACCCCACATCCGCGGACATCGACAGCCTTCGCAATGGAGTTCAGCTCGACGATGGAATGACCGCTCCGGCCGAGGTCGACGTGCTCAGGATCACGCCGGGCAGTCGCGACTCGGGGGTCTCCGAGATTCGCATCGTGATCCGTGAAGGGCGGCACCGCCAGGTGCGGCGCATGCTCCATTTCGTCGGCCACAAGGTGCAATCGCTGAATCGCGTCGGTTTCGGTCCGCTGAAGCTTGGGCGCTTGAAGGCCGGCGGATGGCGAGTGTTGGGCGAGGCTGAGGTCGCTGCGCTTCAGCGCGCTGTTGCACAGAAGAGCCCTAAATGATCATTGCGATCGACGGAGGCGTCGCGTCGGGTAAATCGGCCGTGGGACGCCGCGTGGCGGATGCCCTGGGGCTCCCGTTCGTGGACAGCGGCCTCATGTATCGAGCGATCACCAGGCTCGCGGCCGAGCGGGGCATCGATCCTCGCGATTCGGAGGCAATCACCCGCCTGGCCGAATCCACCGAGGTGAGGATCGATGGCGAGCATGTTTGGGCAAACGGGGACGAGCTCACCGATGGGATCTACGACGCGGACTACGCCGACGCGCTGCCCCTGATCTCGGCCATCCCTGGCGTGCGGCATGCGCTTGTCGCGCAGCAGAGGCGGATGGCCGGCTCCACGGGCGTGGTGATGGCGGGCCGCGACATCGGAACCGTGGTCTTTCCGGATGCGGATTTCAAGTTCTTCCTGGTCGCGAGCCTCGATGAGAAAGTGCGGCGCCGGGCCGCCCAGTACGAGCGACGTGGCGAACGCGTGGACGCCGAGGCGATGCGCAAAGAGGTGGAAGCACGAGACCGGGCCGACACGCAGCGGGCGATCGCTCCCCTGAAGCCCGCGCCGGATGCGGTGGTGATCGACACCGACAAGCTCGAGATCGACCAGGTGGTCGACGTCATCCTCAAGCACATCGCCTCGCGAACGAAGTGATCTACGCCCTGATGCGTGCGCTGATGCGCGCACTGGTCACGGTCTACCTGGCCGGCCTGTTCAAGGCGGTTGACGTCGAGAACATCCCGCGCACCGGACCATTGCTCATTTGCCCGAACCACTCCGCCACCCTCGACCCGCCCCTGGTGCCGGCGTTCGTTCCGCGCGGAGACACGTGGAGCATGGCCAAGTCCGAGTTTTTCCGGAACCCTTTCATCGCGTTCATCTATCGCAGCTACCACTCGTTTCCGGTGGTTCGGCACACCGCAGACCGCGCTGCCCTGAAGCGCACGTTCGATCTCTTGAAGGCCGGTCACTCGGTGATCATCTATCCGGAAGGAACGCGCGTCGAATCTGGCCTTCTTGCGCAACCCGAGCCGGGTGCCGGCTTCATCGCCCAGAAAGCGGGGTGCCCGGTCCTGCCCGTCGGGCTGACAGGAACCAGGGAATGCCTACCAAAGGGTGCGCGATGGCCGCGGCGCACCCAGGTCACGATCACATTCGGCAAACCGTTCGTCATTCTTACCAAGCGAGCGGACGGCTCGCGAGTAACCCACGATGAGGCTTCGGACGTGATCATGGTCGCGATCGCAGAGCTGCTCCCACCAGAGCAACGGGGCCAGTTCAGCGACCTGGACTCATACCGAAAGAAACTGGCCGGAGTGACGCGGCTTATCTAGCTGGTCTGTGGATTCCGAACGTTTGGCACCAACGGTGCGCATGGCTGCCGCGAATTCCGAACGTCTGGCGCCAACGAGGCGGAAT
>DAITQH010000029.1:6184-24170 GCA_036833175.1 Candidatus Dormiibacterota bacterium | reverse complement strand
ATCCCCATGCAGATAGTCGTCATCCTCCTCGTGCTTCTGTTGAATCGTCGCGCCTGGTTCCTGGCACTTGCCGCGCTGGCCGGCGGCCTCTGGTACGAAGCCATCGTCCACCTGGTCAACAGGCCGCGGCCTGTAGTCGGCCAGGTCCTTCGCGTGACGGAGCACCCTGGTTCGACCAGCTTTCCCAGCGGGCACATCATCTTCATCACGATCAGCGCGGCCGTTTTGATGCTGTGCCTCGGCCATAGGTATCTGCCGCGGTGGGCACGACCGATCGGTTGGGCACTCGTGGCGGGGATTGTTGTGGCCGTAGGGCTCGACAGGATTTACGCCGGGACCCACTGGCCGACCGATGTCCTTGCGGGGCTGCTCATCGCCATCGCCTGGCTGACCTTCGTGGTGTCGTTGCGGCGGGTCACGGATCGAGCGTTCGCGACTGGGTCTAAGCACGGCGACCGCGGCACGTCCGGCGCGCCAAGCGAGACCAGGTTGGATCCTACTTCGCTCGCTTCTTGAACACCCAGGCGCTGAAGGTGCCGATCCCGATCCCGATCACCCCGCCGACCGCCGCGTCACTTGGAAAGTGCACGCCCAGATGCACCCTGGAGACGCCGACTGCGGTGGCAACGCCGTACGCGAGCGGGGCAGCCCTCGGATAGAAGAACGCGAGGGCGGTCGCGGCGGCGAAGGATGAGGCGGTGTGGCCCGACGGGAACGAATGGTCGGCGGGACGGATCCCGACCACACGAGCTTCGCGATTTACGAATGGCCGGACGCGGCGAAAGATCGGCTTGACCCGAGTCTGCACGACGTAGGTGGCCGCCAGCGATGCGACGGCGGTGGCAGCACCGGCCCGGCGTCCCTTTGGACCGCCGAGGATGGCCAGGGCGATTCCTCCAGACACCCAACCGAGGCCCTCGCCGAGGTCCGAAAGCACGCTGACGTAGCGATCGCTGGTCGTGGAGTGCGGAAGGCCGTTGATCAGCCTGTACAGTCGCCGGTCGATTCCCGCCCTGCCGGGCGGCGCGACGACCACCTTGACCTCGCCGGAATCCACGTGCACCGCCACGGGTCCCGCTTGCGCCACGGGAGCGCTCGCCGGCTCGCCGGCTTTCGTGTCGGTGACCTCTGGGTCGCCGGGCTTGGGCTTGGGGCCCTGCTTGGCCGCACCGCGGCGCGGTGCGGGTGTTTTTGCCGGTTTCTTGGGCTCGGTCACTCCGGCTTGGACGGGCTGTGGTCCGCGCCCTTTCGCCTTGCCCGTCCCGCCACCATGCGGAGCTGAAGGATGCGAGCCGCGCCGAACGCGACCACGATGACGGCCCCGAGGATCAGGGCGAACAGCAGGGCGACGGCCAGAGGCAGGTGGCCCTGGAAGACCAGGAACGTGACCTCGACGGTCTGCTGGTTCTGGAGGATGAACACGAGGATCACCACCAGCGCGACCAGGCCGATGACGATGGCCGTCCAGGCGCCGCTCAGGCGGGTCTGACGCTCGCCTGGGAGCGCCTCTTCGGTCTCCGTCGGGTCGGTTGGAGCGGTGTCGCTCATCTGTCCATTACCTCTGTGCGAGGTATATCAGATGCCGCCTTAAACAACTTGTTTCCACCCTTCAGGTAACGAATGACGACCAGGTAATACGAACTCCAGTCAATCCGCACGCGCTGCGTTTCGCAGGCCGCCTGGATTAACCCCAGGGCATCGACTGCCGCTTCGACCAGTAGGTCCTTGAAGGCTCGGTGAGTTGCGCCAGCTCTTCCAGCTCATCCGCGGAGAGCTGGACCGAGAGGGCGTCGAGCGCCGACTCGGACCTCGATCCCGCGTCTTCAGGGAAAGCGCTCAAAACGGCTGGGCGCCTGCAGGGCGCACTCTCAGACAAAGATGGGTTCCGTCTTCGAGCGCTCCAGCATCGCGGCGACCTGGGCGTCGCCCGGTCGCTTCTCGAAGCGTTCGGCGGCATCGAGGACCATGGGCAAAAGGTCGACGTCACCGGCGGTGTTGAGGAAGAAGCCCGGACGGCCCAGCACCCACCAAACGGCGAGGTCGATGTCGGCCTGGCTCTGCAGGGGTTCGTACCAGGTGCCACGCGTGTGCTCTCGACCCCGCCACGGTCGCAACGCGATGGACTTGATCGTCTGTACCGCGACCTTGCGCTCGGCGCAGGTCTTGACGAGCGCCTCGAAATTCTCGGCGTAGTAAGGCAGGCGCATCGTGACGAAGTTGTAGGGCAGCAGCACGGAGTCGAAGTCGAAGCGCTCGAGGCTGCGCCGGTGGTTCGCCGCGATCTGCGCCCCGTGCCCGGTGACGCCGATGAAGCGGACCAGGCCTTGGGCTCGGGCGTCGACTGCCGCCTCGATCACACCACCCGGGCTCAGCGCGATGTCCCACTCGATGGGATCGGCGAGGTTGTGCAGCTGCCACAGGTCGACGTGGTCGACGCCGAGCCGATCCAGCGACCGGTGCAATTCGTCCCGCGCGGGTTTGGCATCGCGCGCGTCGGTCTTGGTGGCCAGGAAGAAGCGTCCCGGCTCGCGCTTGAGCCATGGCCGGATGCGAAGCTCGGCATCCCCGTAGCTCGCCGCGGTGTCGATGTGGTTCACCCGGTGGCGGAGCAGCACCTCGAGGGTGCGATCGGCGACATCCTGGGTCACGCGAGACAGAGACGCCGCGCCGAAAACGGTGCGGGTGCTCTTGTGCCCGGTGCGCCCGAAATCCGCGACTTGGATCGCCACGCACATAAGCGTATTCCTGGCGCCGTTTTCGAGTTTGGGCGGGCCCCTGATCGGGGACGTATATCAAGTAGATGAGCGATCCCCAGGTCGTCACGTGCCCCAACTGCGGCCAGAAGACACGCGTTCGCGCCGCCGCCGAAGGCGTGCCCCACTGCCCGAAGTGTGGCCGTCCGCTGCCCTGGCTGACCGAGGCCGGCGCGGCGGACTTCAGCGCCGTTGCCGAGAAGAGCCCGATCCCGGTTCTGATCGACTTCTGGGCGCCGTGGTGCGCTCCCTGCCGCATCGTCGCCCCGACGGTCGAGCGGCTGTCCCAAGAGCGGGCCGGCGAGCTGAAGGTCGTCAAGGTCAACACCGACCTCGCGCCTGCGCTCCAGGAGAGGTTCGGCATTCGCGGCATCCCCACCCTCGTCCTGATGGAGGCGGGCAAGGAGCGCGACCGTGTGACCGGGGCGCTGAACCCCAACGCTTTGCGCCAGTGGGTCGAGCAGCGCGTGCCGGCTCGCCCGGGGACCCAGCAACCCGCGAGGTAGCGCCTACCTCACACCCCCCGTATTTTCATGGCCCAAAAACCCTGTCAGGACATGGCGACAGCGCCTCCCCCGGCCACGAAAATTCTCGTCAGAGCTACCCCGCTCTGAGCGCCGACGCGCTCCATCCCTCCTCCGATACCCGCGGCGGCGGCCACCCCGTCGCTCGCGGGTCATCATGGGGCGTCATGCTGACCCGCTCCGTGCACGACACGCTGAAATCGGTGAAGGGGCCTTTCGCGCACGGCTTCACGTACAGCGGGCATCTGACCGCCTGCGCGGTCGGCCTGCGGAACCTCCGCATCATCGAGGAGGAGGGGCTCGTCGAGCGGGAGGCCGAGCGGGGCGCTTACCTGCTCGCGCGGCTGCAGTCGCTCCGTTCCCACGAGATTGTGGGGGATGTCCGCGGCCTGGGCCTGGTCGCCGGAATCGAGCTGGTGCGTGACCGGGCGACGAAAGAGCTTTTCGACCCCGCGCTTGGCGCCGCACGCCGCGTGTGGCTCGCCGCGCTCGAGCAGGGAGTCATCGTGCGCCCGCTTCCCGGCGATGTGCTGGCAATGTCCCCGCCGTTTGTGATCAGCGAGGAGCAGATCGACCGGATCGTGATGGTCCTGGACCAGGCAATCGGGAGCGTCGCCATGGAGCTCAGGCCGAGCGGTACTTAGTCCTGCGTGTCTCGGGCCGGGTCGATCCGATCTGAGCTCGGAGCTGGCTGTCGGACGCGAACGTTGGCCGCTCCAGGTGCACGCACTGGATCTCGATTTCCAGGCTGTCGCCTGCGAACGGAAAGGGCTTCAGCTCCACCTCCCAAGGGCCGAGCCGGCGGACCGCCATCTGCTCCCACCGCCCGTCGATCGTGGGCACCGGCCCGCAGCCGGCGCTGTCGAAGCCGAAGCAGGTGAGCAGGGACAGGTAATCGAACGTCTCGAGCAGCATGTAGTCGCGCCACACCGTCTCGAACTCGAGTTGCTCAGGGGCCACCTGCTCGAACAGCTCGACACGGAACCTCCGCTCTCCTGAAAGGAGCGCGCGGCCGTCCGGTCCGATCGAAGTCCAGTCCACCGGCCTGAGGCCGGTCCATCCGTACCTCCGGCTGTAGAGGCCGGACGCGTGGAGGCTGACGAGATACGCGGCGAACGGATCCGTCTCGGCGATCGTCCGGACGGCCTCGCTGTAGAACTGCGTGTGGCGCGCCTCGTCGATCTGAGTGAAGTTGCAGGGGCGGCCTTCCGCGTCGACCTCCGGACGCTTATCGATCTCGGTCCAGCCAAGGTCGTGGAAACCGGCCGCGTACTCAAGGGGCGAGGACACCGATGCGGGACCGAACGGTCCGTAGCGCCACGCCCGCGCCAGCTCGGCGCAGTGAGCCGCGTGGTCGATCTGATGGATCAGCGTCCAACCGCCATCATCCTGGCGGGCGATCACCGTTCCTGGCCCTCGAGCTCGACCCGTAACGAGCCGAGGATCACTGCGCACAGGTGATACCACCCTGTGGTCAGTACGAGGTCCACGATCTGCTCGGCCGAGAACAGCGACTGGAGATGCTCGAACATCGCGTCGTCGCACGAGCGCGTATGCGCCGCCTGCTTGGCGAACTCGACCGCCGCGCGCTCCTGAGTCGTCAGCACGCCGACGGCGCCTCCCGGCGCGACAGCTTCCAGCTTCTCAGGGGAGACACCGGCGAGGCGGGCCGCCTCGGTGTGATGCGCCACCTCGTACACCTGCCCGAGCTCGTGCGCCGTAGCCAGGATCGCCAGCTCGCGCAACCCGGGATCGAGGCTGGAGGCTGAGCGGACGTATCGCGACATGCCCAGGAAAGCCGCGAGCGCCGGGGGCTGGTTCGCGAGCACTCGGTAGAGGTTGAGAACGGGTCGGCCCATCCCCTCGATCTCCGCGAACAGCTCATCGGCAGCGGGCGATGCGCCCGTCTCTACGTAGGGAAGCCTCGCCACGCTCAGCCGGTCCCGCGCGCCGTGCTTTCCTTCTGCCGGGCACGATCCGCCGCAAGACGGACCGCCGTGATGATGTTCTGGTATCCCGTGCACCGGCACAGGTTGCCGGCGAGGGCGCTTCGGATGCGCTCCGGCGTCGGGTCCGGCTCCTCGCGCAGGAATGCTTCCATCGTCATCAGGATCCCGGGCGTGCAGAACCCGCACTGGAGCGCGTGGCTCTCGTGGAAGGCCTGCTGCAGCGGATGCAGCTCGGTCGTGCTCGGCGCCATGCCCTCAACCGTCGCGATGCGGCGGCCGTTGGCCTGGACGGCGAACATCAGGCACGAGCGCACCGGCCGGCCATCGAGTTGCACGGTGCACGCGCCGCACACACCATGCTCGCAGCCAAGGTGCGTTCCGGTGAGCGCGGCGTTGTCGCGGATGAAGTCCGCGAGCAGCAGCCGCGGCTCGACCTCGCCTTCGAAGGAACGCCCGTTGATCTCGATCGAGATCTTGCGATTCACCTTGCATTCCTCCTTGCCCGCCCGGCGGCCGTGGTGAGCGCCCTCTCGGTCATCGTTTGAAGCAGGCCGACCCGATACTCCGTGCTCCCGTGAAGGTCAGTCGTCGGGCGCAATCCCTTCACGGCCTCCGCGGCGGCGGCGCGGATCGCCGATTCATCGATCTTCGCGCCTCGAAGCTGCCGCTCGGCAGCTTCCGCGCGGACCGGCGCCGGACCTGCCGACAGCAGCGCGATCGTCACGTTCTCGCACTTGCCGTCCCGACCCAGCTTGAGGGTCACGGCCGCGCCGCCGAGCGCAAAGTCGCCGTGCCGCCGCGCGTACTCGACGAATGCCGTGCCCGTCGATGGATCCTGGCCCGGCACCTCGATCGCCGTCACCAGCTCGTCGGGCGCAAGGGCGGTGGTGAACTCGGAGACGAAGAACTGCTTCCAACCCAGCGTGCGCGAGCTGCGCTTGGAGCGCACCTGCAAGGTCGCGTCGAGGGCTGCCAGGGCGGCCGGCAGCTCGGCCGCAGGATCCGCATGCGCCACCGAGCCGCCAATCGTCCCTCGGTTGCGAATCTGGCTGTGACCCACCCACCCGATCGCCTCCGTCAGCAACGGCGAAGCCTGGGCAACCTCCCTCGAATGCTCGAGCTCGGCGTGGCGCGTCATCGCGCCTACCACGAGGCGTCCACCGTCGCGCGTGATGTGCGCCAGAGACTCGACGCCGTTGATGTCGATCAGCCGCGCCGGCCGCGCGAGGCGGAAGTTCATGAGAGGGACGAGGCTCTGCCCTCCAGCCAGCACCTTGCAGTCGTCGCCGTGGCGCGCGAGCAGGTCGAGCGCCTCATCCAGGGTTTGCGGATCGTCATACTCGAACTGCGCCGGTTTCATGCCGTCGCCAGCTCGACGACGCGCTGCGGGTTGAGCGGCAGTCGCGTCACCTCGCAGCCCAGCGCATCCGAGACTGCGTTCGCGATGGCAGCACCCACCGCAGCGGTGCCTCCCTCGCCCGCTCCTTTGACACCGAGCGGGTTCAGCGGCGACGGCGCATCCTCCGTGATCAGGACCTCGATGTCAGGAACCTCCTCGGACGTTGGCAGCAGGTAGTCCATAAAGCTGGTAGCCAGCGGCTGGCCGCTCGCGTCGAAGCTGAACTCCTCGAGCAGGGTGCCGCCGAGGCCCTGGGCGAATCCACCTGCGATCTGTCCTTTGACCAGGACCGGGTTGATGCAGCGCCCGATGTCGTAGGCGACGGCGAAGCGGTGGATGCGCACCGCGCCGGAGGCCGGATCGACCTCAACCGCAGCGAAGTGGATTCCGTACGGAAAGCCCAGCAGCTCGCACACGAAACGATCCTCCTCCTTGATCACGCCACCCTGTGAGCTCAACAACCTGCTCAGCGAAACCGTGCGCGAAGGGGCGCCAACCACCGAGACACCTTCGGCGGTGAGCTGAAGGTCTGCAGGCGAAGCCTCGAGCACGTCCGCCGCCGCCGCCAGCAGACGCTTCTTGACCTGCTCCGACGCGCGCATCACCGCGGCGCCCCCGAGCATTGCCGCGCGACTGCCGAACGCGCCCATCCCCTCCGGAATCACACCGGTGTCCCCGTGTACGACGGCGATGTGCTCATAGGGCAACCCGAGGTGACTCGCGCACACCTGGGCGAGGATCGTCTCGACACCCTGGCCGACCGAGGCCGACCCCGTGTACACCATCACGTCGCCTTTATCGTTTAGCTCGACTCGCGCGTACTCACGCTCGGCGGGGCCGGCCTTCTCCACGAAGTACCCGATGCCGATCCCCCGTCGCAGGCCGCCTGCGGCGGGCTCGCCGCGCCAGCGCTTCCACCCTTCGTAGTCGAAAGCCGCCAGCGCCTTCTCCAGCAGCAGCGCGTAGTCGCCGCTGTCGTAAATGACCGGATGCCCGTCGTAAAGAGTGCCGACGTCGTGCGGAAAGCTGTCGCGGTCGATCAGGTTGCGGCGGCGGATGTCCACCGGATCGATCCCGAGGCGGTGCGCCGCCATGTCGACCAGCCGCTCGCGCACGAAGTTGATCTCAAAGCGCCCGGGTGAACGATATGTGCCGCCAGGCGTCTTGTTGCTCACAACGCTTCGGAACTCGCCTCGGTACGCAGGCCAGCGGTAGGGCCCTGGCAGCATCGAGACGCTGAGGCTCGGCACTGTCATGCCGTGCGTTCGCACGTACGCGCCCGTGTTGTTGATGAGGCTGTCCCTGAGCGCGAGAAAGGTACCGTCGGCCTTGAGCGCGATCTCTGCGCGATGCACCTGCTCGCGCGACTGGTTGGTCGCGCGCAGGTTCTCCTCTCTGTCCTCGACCCACGCCACCGGCCTTCCCGTGCGGATAGCGGCAAACGGGATGAGGTAATCCTCCGGGTAGAACTCGCCGCGCGCGCCAAATCCTCCGCCGACGTGCAGCTCGATCATCCGGACCCTGCTCTCGTCGGTCCAGCCCAGCAGCCGGGCGAGGATCGCGCGGTTGACGTGGGGAATCTTGGCCGCGCCCCACACGGTCAGCGACTCCGCTTTCGAGTCGTACTCGGCCAGCAGTCCGCGCGTCTCGAGCGGAACCGCAGCGTGGCGCTGGATCCGGAACTCCTCTTTGATTACAAGGTCGGCTTTCGCGAATGCCTCGTCGAGGTCGCCCATCTCGACGACCAGGTGGCCGGCCACGTTGGTGCCGGCGTGCGGGTGAAGGAGAGGCGCGTCTGGCGCCACCGCGTCGTCCGGATCGAGGATCACTTCGAGCGGTTCGTAGTCCACCCGCAGCAGCTCGGCGGCGTCCTCGGCGCGGTAGCGCGAATCGGCGATCAAGACCGCGACCGGCTCGCCCGAGTAGCGCACGACGCCATCCGCGAGGGGACGCTGCAGGAAGCGGTTGGACCCCTCGTCCTTGAACATGCGCGTCGGAATGGGGCGGCCGCGATCGGGCAGGTCCGCGGCGGTGATCACGTCGATGACCCCAGGAGCGCCAAGCGCGGGTTTGCAGTCAAACGGCCCGAAGCGGGCATGTGCGAAAGGGCTCCGCACCACGAACGCGTGCACCATACCGGGACGCTTGAAGTCCGCCACGAAGGTCCCTTCGCCGCGGACGAGGGGCCAGTCCTCCTTGCGCAGGGGCGAGGCGCCGATTCCCTGGAGCTGCGCCTGGGCAGCCGCTGTTGGCCTGGTCACCGTCCGTCGCCGCCGCGGTGGAGGCGGAAGCGGATGAAGCGATCGTTCACGTGGATCAGGCTGAAGCCCAACACCACGCCGGACTGCGAGAGGTGGAGCTCCTTGAGCTGGATATAAGCCTCGCCCGGCTTCATGCCGAGCTGCTTGACGACCTCCTTGGTCGCTTTCAGCGGGACGAGCTCCACGAGCGCGTGGTCCACGGGTCCTCCGACCAGGAGGTCTCCCATGTCAAAGGGCGACTGCGCGAGCTGGCCTTCGAGCGGCGGCTCGACGAACAGGGCGGTCTGGATGTAGTTGATGGCCCAGATCGCGGGTTTGCCGGTGGCCACGAACAGGCGGTCGATCTCGTAGATCGGCGTCGCCTTGTCCACGCCGAGCGCCTCCACGACCTCATCGGAGGCGGCGGTGGTGATCCTCGCATTGGTGAGCGTCTCGACGGTGTAGCCCTGCTCCTCGAGCAGGCGGCTGAATCCGATCAGGCGCTGGAGCGCGACCATCGACGGGCTGAGCAGGCCGTGCACCTGCGTCCCGCGGCGCGGGCTGCGGGTGAGGACTCCATGCTGCTCGAGCGACTGAAGCGCGGAGCGCACCGTCGTGCGACTGACTCCGAGCATGTCGGCCAGCTCGTTCTCGGGAGGCAGGCGGCTGTCTTCGAAGCGCCGTTCGAGGATCGAGTGCAGGATCTCTTCGCGGGCCTTGTGCGCGAGAGACGTGCCCCCGACTGGCGTCACCACCCTGTCGCGCCGAAGTACCCGCTTGCCGATGTCGGTGATTTGTATTACTAATTGTCCGGGCTGTCAAGACTTGGAGAATCATGAGGGGGTGAGCGTGCAAGCTGGACCGATCGGAAAGAGCCTGTTGCGGCTCGAGGATGGTCCTCTCCTGCGCGGGCTCGCCCGATTCGTCGACGACATCAAACCAGACGGCGCGTTGCAGGTTGCCTTCGTCCGTAGCCCGCTGGCGAGCGGGCGCATCAGGTCGATCGACGTGGGCGCGGCTGCAGGGGCGCCTGGCGTCGTGGCGGTGTTCACCGGCGCTGACCTGGCCGGGTCATGCGCACCCATGCGCGTGCACCTGACCACGCCTGGCGCCGTGGCCCCCGACCGCCCCATCATCGCGGTCGATCGCGTGCGGTTCGTAGGCGAGATCGTCGCCGCGGTCGTGGCCCGCTCGCGCTACCAGGCAGAGGACGCGCTGGAGCTCATCCAGGCGGACCTCGAGCCTCTGCAACCTGTGACGACGTTCGAAGAAGCGATGGCCGCCGGCGCACCGATGGTTCACGAATCGGTTCCGAAGAACCAGTACTTCCTCGGGCACCGGACGATGGGCGATGTCGAGAAGGCGTTTGCCGCGGCCGACATCGTGGTCGAAGGCGAGGTGAGCCACCCGCGGGTCTCCGCCGCGCCGATTGAGGGCCGCGGGGTCATCGCATCGGCCGATGGTGCCGGTGGCGTCATCACGTGGAGCTCGACCCAGGCCCCCCACCTCGTCGCGGACGCCATCGCAGAGAGCCTCGGCCTGGCAGAGGAGAAAGTTCGCGTGATCGCCCCCGACGTCGGCGGCGGGTTCGGTCTCAAGGCGCACGTGTACACCGAAGAGATCCTTGTGTCATGGATCGCGCTCCAGGTGCACGCCACCGTGAAGTGGATCGAAGACCGCTCGGAGCACCTTCAGGCCGCGAACCACGCGCGCGACCAGAAGATTCGATTCAGCGCCGCGGTCCGAAACGATGGAAGGGTGCTCGGCCTCCGCGCGACGGTTCTATCCAGCATCGGCGCCTACGGCATCAGGCCGCACGGACCGCTGCTCGACCCTATGACGTGCGCGGGCCTCATCCCCGGCCCTTATGACATTCGGGACTACGAGTACGACTCCTACGCGCTTGCCACCAACAAGTGCCCCGAAGGACCTTATCGAGGCGTGGGCATGGTCACCGCTGTGCTCACTCACGAGCGCCTGATGGACCTCATCGCCACGCGGCTGAACATCGACCCCGCCGAGGTGCGCCGCCGCAACTTCGTGACGGCAGAGCAGATGCCGTACACCGCGGCCACCGGACACCCCTACGAATCCGGCGATTACCTGGCCACCCTCGAGGCGGCCCTCTCGACCTTCGGATACAAGCGAGCTCGCGCCGAGCAGGCGAAAGCCCGGGCGGCGGGACGGTTGGTCGGGATCGGACTCGGCTCCTACGTGGAGTTCACCGGCGCCGGCTCCTCGACCTTCAAGGTCCGCGGCATGGTTGGAATTCCCGGCACCGACACGGCGCGGGTGTGGGTCGACGAGGAAGGCCGCATCCGCGTACAGACCAGCTGCCCGGCGATCGGTCAGGGCGTCCAGACGACCTTTGCGCAGGTGGCGGCGGCCGAGCTGCGCATCGACCCCGAGGCAGTGATCGTCGAGCAGACCGACACATCGAAGGTCGGACGCGGCACCGGCTCGTTCATGAGCCGCAGCTCGGTGACCGCGGCCACGTGCACCCATCGCGCCGCCAAGCAGCTCCGCGCTGAGATCCTGGACGCCGCCTCGTACCGGCTGGACCAGCCGGTCGAACGGCTGGGCCTAGACGGGATGGGCATCGTCATCGACGGAGAGCAGTCCGGTGTCACGCTGGCCCAGCTCGCTGCCGCCGGCGACGCGGCGAACGGCGGCCACAGCCTCGACGTGTCCGTGACCTACGACCCTGTCCAGGCTTCGCATCCCTACGCCACCCACATCTGCCTCGTCGAGGTGGATCCTGGGAGCGGCGCGGTCGAGGTGCGTCGCTACGTGATCGCCGAGGACTGCGGCACGGTGATCAACCCGATGATCGTCGACGGCCAGGTCGTGGGTGGAGTCGCGCAGGGCCTGGGCGCCGCGCTGCTCGAGGAGATCACCTACGGAGCGGACGGCCAGCTGCTGAGCGGCAGCTTCATGGACTACCTGATCCCGACGGCAGGCGAGATGCCCACTGTCGAGATCACACACCTCATCACGCCTTCCACCGTGCACGAGCTCGGCACCAAGGGAATCGGCGAGGGGGGCACGATCGGCTCGACGGCCGCGATCGCCAATGCAATCGCTGACGCGCTCTCGGTTCCCGACGGGACGCTTCCCTTCACACCCGACCGTGTACGGTCCCTGATCCGAGCAAGAACGGGCTGAAGCGGCTGACCGCCGCGGGCATCGTGCTGCTCGCGTTGAACCTGCGCATCGCGGTGGGCGAGATCCCGCCGGTGCTGCGCGACCTCCGGCTCGGCGACTTCGAGCGCTC
Organism: Candidatus Dormiibacterota bacterium; assembly: GCA_036833175.1. Taxonomy (GTDB): domain Bacteria; phylum Chloroflexota; class Dormibacteria; order Dormibacterales; family Dormibacteraceae; genus Palsa-870. The sequence goes on along the minus strand of DAITQH010000029.1, from coordinate 12,031 downwards.
GCTCCTGGTCACGATCCCGGTCATCTGCTTCAGCGTGGCCGCGTTTGCCGGGCCTCCCCTCTCCGCCCGCCTGGGCGAAGAACGCGGTCTGCTCCTCATGTGCGCCGCGCTCTGCGCGGGTCTCGCGCTGCGACCGTGGTGGCCGAGCCTTTCGCTGTTTGCAGGCACCATCCTCTGCGGGCTGGCGGTCGCGGTGATGAACGTGATGATGCCGAGCGTGCTCCGGCGACGCTTCCCGAACCATGTCGGCGAGATGACCGCGGCCTACACGATGGCGCTCTCCATCGGCGCCGGCCTGGCGGCCGGCTTCACGGTCCCGCTGGTTGACGTGCTTGGAGGATCCGTCGCGCTCGCCCTCGCGGTCTGGGCCGTGCCCGCGGCGATCGCGTTCGCGGTCTGGCTGCCGCAGCTCCGCGAGCCGCTACCCGGCGCGCGCACCGCCGGCGCCGACATCGGGCTGTTGAAGGATCGCCAGGCGTGGCAGATCACGCTCTTCTTCGGCCTGCAGTCGGCCCTCTACTACACCCTGCTGTCGTGGCTGCCGACCATCTACCGCGACCACGGCACGACCCCGGCCGCCGCCGGCGCCGTGCTGGCGGTCGTCTCGACAGTCGGCATTGCGGGCAACTTCGGAGCGCCGCTCCTGGCTATCCGGTTTGGCCGCCCCAGGCTGGCGGTCCTGGCCACGGGCGGTATGACCATGCTCGGGTTGATCGGCGTGTTGGTCGCGCCGTCGCAACTCGCCCTGGTCTGGGCGACCCTGCTCGGGATCGGCACCGGTGGCACCTTCAGCGTGACCCTGCTGCTGATGGCCTCCCGGGGCCGCGACGCGGTGATCGCGGCGCGCCTGTCCGGCATGGCACAGGGGATCGGCTACATGATCTCGGCCCTGGGACCCCTGACCGCGGGTCTGCTGCATTCGGTGAGCGGCGGCTGGCAGGTGCCGCTGCTGGTGACGATGGGAATCTGCGCCGCGCAGCTCGCCGCCGGATTTGGGGCGGCACGCCCAGGCATGGTCAACCGGTAGGGCTCGCCCGAGCCTTTAGCGGTGCGTCCAGGGCGGCTGGTAGAAATCCGCTACGCGCACGGAGCGGCCGTCGAGCGCAACTTCGCTGAACTGGTAGAGCATCGCCGCCGTCGGCGCGAAGACCTCGACCTGCTCGAGTTTCAACGAAAAAGAATCGCCAGGCCTGGCATTCGAGACCGCCGCCCGAAGGTCCGGAGTCGCGACGAGATAGACCTGCGCCACCTCGAACTTCGACGGCTGGATTGCCTCCGCCTCAGTCTCGGCCCAGATCACGACCGGCGTGATGGTGAAGCCGGAGCGGGTGTCGAAGTCATCGAGCATCCCCACCACCGACTCGGGACCGGCCTCAAGCCCAAGCTCCTCCTCGAGCTCGCGAATGGCGCAGGCCTGCACGCTCTCGCCTTCATGAACCCTCCCGCCCGGCAGCGCCATCTGGCCGGCATGCCGGCTCATGTCGGAGGTTCTCTGGAAGATCGGAATGCACGGCTGGCCATCGTTGGCTAGCACGACGATCGCCACGGCCGCCGGTTTCTGGCGCAGCTTCGAGCTCACCCGCTCAAACGCGCGCAGGTGCGCCTCGAGATCGCTGCGCAGGTCTACGGCGCCTGGACCCCGGTGATCGAGTCGGACACCGCGCGTGGATCGCGACGGCGCCACCCGCCTCTATCGACCGCGGTCAGAAAGGCGCCGACGGCGCGGTTGAAGGCATCCGGATCCTCGAGGTTCGCCGTGTGGCCGGTGCGGGGCAGGATCGCGAGGCCGGACATGGGCATGGTCCGCTTGAGCATCAGCGAGGGCTCGAGGCTGCCTTCGTCCTCATCGCCGGCCAGCACGAGCACGGGCGTGACCACAGCTCGCAGCTCTTCCCGCAAGTCGTAAAGCGAGGCACGCGCCGCCTGCACGCCCCGCATCGTAAGCGCCGCGCCGAGCGGGTCGTGGCGCGCGAGGGCCGCGGCAAACTCTTGCCAGGCACGTGGATTCTTCACCTGGAGCTGGACGCGCGCGGGCCCGACCACATAGCTTTCGGCCACCGTGGCCGATCCCTTCGACTCAAAGGCGTCGGCGATCGCGTGACTCTCCTTGCGGAACTGCTCCTGCTTCTCCGACTGCGATCCGTACCCGACGCCCGCCACCACCGCGGCTCGCACCCGGTCGGGGTGGCGCAGGACCAGGTGCAGCGTTACGAACCCGCCCATGGACAGGCCCACCACGTTCGCGGCCCTGGCGCCAGCCGCGTCGAGCACCGCGAGGGCATCGCGGACGGCTTGCTCCTGCGAATAGGCGGAGAGCTGGGCCGGGACGTCCGAAGGCGGATAGCCCCGCGCCGAGTACGTGATGCACCGGTACGTCTTGGCGAAGTGCCGGACCTGCGGCGCCCAGCTGCTGTGATCGCCGGCGAACTCGTGGACGAAGAGCAGCGGGAATCCCCTACCCGCCTCCTCGTAATAGAGCTCGACGCCGTCCGAGCTTCGTGTTTTCAAATATCCATCAACGCTTTGCGCTGCGCGCCGTCGATTGGGATGTGCGCTCCGTTTATGAACGAGGCACGCGGCGAGGCGAGAAAGGTGACCAGCGACGCGACCTCGCCGGGTTCGCAAAGGCGATGGAAAGGGATGGAGGAGAGCGCGAGCTCGTGCGCGTGCTTCTGGTCGATCTTCTTGTCGCGTGCCAGGGCCTTCTCGAGGCCATCCCAGCGGTCGGTGTTCACCGGTCCCGGGTTGACCGTGTTGATGCGCACGCCGTACCGGCCGTACTGCTCGGCCACGGACGACGCGAAGTTGATGTCGGCCGCGTTGGCGACGCCTGCGGTCATTTCCCAGTAGCTCGGCTTCAGCCCGTCGTTTCCGACGACCATGACGATGGCGCCCTCGCCCCGCTCCCGCATGTGAGGGATGACCGCGCGGACCGAGCGCACGTAGCCCATGAACTTCAGGTTCAGGCTCGAATACCACTGCTCCTCGGTCAGGTCCTCGAGAAGCCCGCCGGGGGAGCTCCCGGCGCAGGTGACGAGGATGTCGATCCGGCCGAAGCGTCCGAGCGTGGCAGCCACGCAGCGGTTGACGTCCTCCGCCTTGCTCATGTCGCCCGCCATGGGGACGACCTTTCCTTTCGCTTTCGCCTCGATCTCTCGGGCGGTCCGCTCGAGCGGCTCGGCCGTGCGGGCCGTGATGACGACGTCCGCCCCTTCCGCCGCCAGCTGCTCGGCCACAGCCCGGCCGATGCCTTTGCTCGCGCCCGTGATCAGCGCCACCTTCCCGGTAAGTTCAAGATCCATCAGGTTTGCCCCTCCACAATCTACGTTGCCGAGCCGTCAACGATCCTCGCCAGAATCGGGCTTGGGTGAAGGCCGTTGCAAGGGCGCGCCCCAGCACGATTTTGGCGCCCGGCCGGCTCGTCGCAATCTCGCTGCCGACCGAAACGGTAATTTGTCCGACAATTACGACGGTCTGGACTATATAGGCGGCCGCTAAACCTGTCAACCACGCGCAGCACTCGGGGAAAGGCCTGTTTAGATCGACCGGCCCAGGCGCTTTTTGGCGGCCTCGAGCGCCGACCGGCGCTCGGGGCTGGTTGCGGCCCGGAGGCGCCAGCGCCCCGATTGCTCGAGCGCGTCTGCGCCGTTCAGGCTCCGCGCGGCCAGCACGAGGCTTGCCTTGGTCCCCTCCACCGCGCTGCGCGGAGCGGAAGCAAGCATCTCCGCCAGCTCTCGCGTCCTCAGTTCGATGTCCCGCGAGGCTACCACCTCGGTGACCAGTCCCCAGGCCAGTGCTTCCGAGGCGCGCAGCACCGGCATGGCGAGGAGAAGATCGGCCGCCCGACCCAGGCCCGCGATCTCGACCAGGCGCGAGACCAGCTCGTAGCGATAGACGACCCCGAGCGAGACTGCACGGAGCGAGAGCCGCAGGTCGGCGGCGGCGAGGCGAAGATCGCAGTTCAGCGCCAGCTCGACCCCCGCTCCGTGGCAGTGGCCCTGGATCATGCTGATCACCGGTACCGGACAGCTCCGGATCGCGTCGACCGCCAAGCCGATCGCCTGGTCCGCCTCGAGATCTGCCTCAGTCCCGTGGAGCTGGTCGAAGTCGAAGCCCGCGGAGAAGGCCGACCCTCCCGCGCCGCGGAGCACGACCGCTCCCGCCTTCTTGCCATTGGTCTCCAGCTCGGACGCCAGCGCCGCCAGCAGCTCGCGATCGACCGGGTTGCGCTGCCGAGGCCTGTCGATCGTCAGGACCAGGACGTTCTTGGACCACCATCCCACACGCAGGTCGGCCGCCATGGGCCAAATGGAAGCACAACGGGCGGCGCGCCTGGATCAGCTGCGCAGAATGGCCATGGCCTGGTTGGCCGCCGCCATCCAGGCGGGGTCTCGCAGCCAGGTGTCCACGCCCCAAAGGAGCACGACCTGAAGTGGCTCCTGGCGGTAGTCGGCCGCGGTGGCGAGCAGGTTGCCAGTCGTGTATCCAGGCGAGTTGCTCCAGGGCTGCGCCTGCATCTCGGTGAGCCACAGCTGCTTGCCCTGGGCCTTCGCCTGGCCCGCCCAGAAGTCCAGCGCCTGCTGCTTCCACATGCTGCGCAGGTCTGCGCTGGTGAAGCGCAGCGGCGTCGGAGGTCCGTCGATGTACACGTCCAGGCCCAGCGCGTCGCCCGCCGCAAGCGCTTGGCCCGGATGCCCGCTGGGGTAACCGCCAAGCGCCCACAGGACCGGGTTCGCGTAGAGCTGGAGCAAGTCAACTGCCGCGTTCCAGCCGTCGAAGGAGGTCGTCACGACCAGGCGCCCGGGGTCGAGCTGGTGCGCTTCAGCGATCTCCCACGCCAGCTGCGCCACCTTGATCTGGTCGTCTCCTGTGAAATCGTTGCCGACGTAGTCCAGCGGCTCGTTCTCAACTTGCCACGCGTACAGCAGCGGCGAAGACCGATAGCGCAAGAGGCTGCCGTCGAAGTAGGCGCGATATGCCGCCTCTGACTGGAGGTCGTTCAAATGAGGCTGCTGGCGCGGCGCCGCCCACGCGGGCTCGTGGAGCTCGGGATAGAGGAAGTTGCGCGCGCCGATCGTGAGGACGACGCGGGTCGGCCGGGCCGAGACCTGGTCATGAGCTTCCACAACCGCCAGCAGCTCGTCGACCGATGCGAAGTCGAGGGTGTCCTGAGTCGGCTCGACGGATTCCCAGTAAACGGGCAGCCTCACCAGGTCGGGTTCGGTCGCGTCGAGCAGGGTGGCCAGGTCCTGGGTGGGAGGCCGGCCGGCCCACTGCGAGACGAGCGGGCTGTAGCTGAAGCCGACCAGGGGTGCTGCCTTGGCGGCAGGCGGCCATGCCTCGCTGCCCAACAGCAACGCCACCGCCGCAAGAACAACGGCTCGTCTCAACCTGTGGTCACCCCTTCGCATGCGCGACCCCGGACAAATTCCACAACGCCAGGATTCGGGCCGCTACCTGCCGATGTTATGAGGCCAGGCTTAGAACTCGCTGAGACCGGGGGGCGGCTAGCGCATCCCGGCGACCGAGCGACCGGCTGGCTTGGCGATCTCGTCCGGAGTCCAGATCAGCTCGAACCCTTCAGCGAGCACATTGGGGAGCGCCGGGGCGACCTGGTCGACTATCTGCAGCATGTTTCGCAGGGCCGAAAAAGGGTTGTCCCGCTTATAGGCGATGCCGTAGTCGACGACCGGCGTCGGTGAAAGACGGCGCGAGACGAGACCCTCCGCCTCCCACATCGCCGCGCGACCGGCTGTGGTCAGGGTTACCGCCACGCCCGACAGCGCGACGGCGGCTGGAATCTGATCGAGTGGCTCTTCGGCCACGACATTCGGCGCTTCGCCCAGG
>DAITQH010000029.1:0-6084 GCA_036833175.1 Candidatus Dormiibacterota bacterium | reverse complement strand
GGGCTGGGTCACGTGGAGGCTCGCGGCGGCACGCCCAAAATGCCGTTGGTCAGCGACCGCAACAAATGCGCGTACGTTCCTAAGCTCCATTCGACCTCACCTCCTAGGTGATTCTGGCCGAACCCGCGTCCCGTGTGCCTGCGCACTCACGAACCGCTGCTAACGCGTGGACGCGTGAGATCGATGTGATGCCTTTCCGCCGGCGGACGTTCCATAAGAATGACGGCCGAGAAGCGGGTAATCTCCGCGGAAGCTGTGAAAGAAGGCGTTGAGGCCAACAGCCGGCTGACCGCGCTCACAGGCGCAGTGCTGCTTGTCCTGCTGGCCGCGATCGGTCTCACCGTTTTTGACGTCAGGCGCTTTCTGCCCGAGCACTTCCTGCTCGGCTTCCTGCTGATACCTCCGCTGGGCCTCAAGGTCGCGAGCACCGGGTACCGGTTCGTCCGCTACTACACGGGCGCATTCAGCTACCGCGAAGCCGGCCCTCCGCCGTGGCCCGTCCGCGTGCTGGGGCCGATCGTGGTCCTGTCGACTGCGGCCCTGTTCGTCACCGGCCTGGAGCTATGGTGGTTCGGCCTACATTTCGGAAGCGCCTGGGTGGGCTTTCACAAGCTGAGCTTCATCATCTGGCTGCCGGCCGTCGGCATCCACGTGCTCTGGCACCTGGGCCGGACGGCACAGGCAGCACGCGACGAGTTGGCGTCAGACCGAGCGGTGGGCAAGCTCACTCGGCGCGGGCTGGTCGTCGGGAGCATCGTCGCCGGCGTCGCGCTGGCGGTCGCCACCCTCAGCTACCACAGCCCTTTCATCTTCTTCCACGAAACGGGATGAGCCGATAGGAAGGATGAGCGTGAAGACGCTGCCCTTCCCCAGCTTGCTCGCAAGCCGGATCTGGCCTCCGTGAAGCTCGACGAATCGTTTCGTCAGCGCCAACCCCAAACCTGTTCCGTGTTGCTCGCGCGCGACGTCGGAATCGACCTGCCTGAACTCTTCGAACAGGTGCTCTCGATCTGTCTCTGCAATGCCGATGCCCGTGTCCGAGACGTAGATCTCGACCGCCTCGGCGAGACGCATCGCGCCAATCGTGATGCGGCCATGCTGCGGCGTGAACTTGACCGCGTTCGAGACGAGGTTGAGCAGCATCTGCCGCAACTTTCCTGCGTCAGCCGGCACGTAGCCCGCGGATTCCAGGTCGGTCTCGAGCAGGATCGATTTCTTGGCCGCGAGCGGCTCCATGACATTCAGGACGCTGCGCGCGAGGTCTGCGATCTTCACGTTCTCGATTCGGAGCACCATGTGGCCGGCCTCGATCTTGGCCAGGTCGAGGATGTCGCTGGTCAGGTCCAGCAGGTACCGACCGCTGGAGTTGATCTGCGCCAGGAACTGGCGACGGCGAGCATCGTCGAACCGATCGGTCGTGTCGGAGAGGAGCAGCTCCGAGAAACCGATGACCGAGCTGAGTTGCGTGCGGAGCTCGTGGCTCATGCTCGCGAGGAACTCGCTCTTGTGGCGGTAGGCGCGCGCCAGCTCGACGTGCAGCCTCCGGGTCGCCAGGAGGTTCCGCACGCGCAGGATGACCTCTTGCCGGTCGAGCGGCTTGGTCAGGAAATCGTCGGCGCCCAGGTCCAGCGCGTTGTTGCGCGCCACCTGTCCCACGTCGCCGGTGAGCACCAGGACCGGTAAGAAACCGAGCCGGCTTCGCGCTTCTCGAATGCGCCGCAATATCTCCAGGCCGTCAGGCTGCGGCATGTGGAGGTCGAGGAGGACCAGGTCCGGCTCGAACTCGTTGAAGACCTGCTCCGCCTGGGTCGAGTCGGTGAGTCCTCGAATCTCGGTGTCATCGCCGGCGAGGCACCGCTGCAGCATCTCCACGTCATCGTCGCTGTCGTCCACGATCAGGACGCGGCTCATTTGGTCGCCTCGAGGACCTGGCGAACCCTGGCGAGCAGAGTCGGCTCGTTGAAGGGCTTGTCGAGGAGAGCAATCTCGGGCGAAAGCGTGCCATTGGCGGCCAGGGCCGGCTGCGCAAAACCGGACATGAAGAGGACGCGAAGATCGCTGCGGACCGCAACCAGGCGCGCGGCGAGCTCGTTGCCCTGCATCAGCGGCATGATCACGTCGGTGAGAAGCAGGTCGATGTGGCCCGAGAAGCCCGCTGCCACCCTCAACGCGTCCGGCCCATTCGATGCGACCACGACGCGATACCCGTGGGCGGCCAGAATCCGCTCCACTATCTCGCGCAGGTCCTCGGAGTCCTCGACCACCAGCACCGTCTCGGTTGCGGGCGCGTGCCCGTTCGACTGCTCTGGCGCGGCATCGCTCGGAGCCTGGTCGGTGGCCGGCAAGAGCACTGAAACTCGCGTTCCGAGACCGGGTTCGGAGTACACCTCGATGGTCCCACCGGCTTGCGTCACTATGCCGTAGACCGTCGCCAGACCGAGACCGGTGCCCTCTCCGCGCGGCTTGGTCGTGAAAAACGGCTCGAAGGCATGGTCCAGCGTCTTCTTGTCCATGCCGGCCCCGGTGTCGCCGACGCGAAGCCGGACGTAGCGGCCGGGCTTCAGCGCCGGCCGTGCCGCCGCGTACGCCAGGTCGACGTCCACGTTCGCGAGGTCGATCGTCAGCTTGCCGCCTTTGGGCATCGCGTCGCGCGAGTTGACGGCCAGGTTGGTGAGCACCTGGCTCAGCTGCCCCGCGTCGATCATCACCCGCAAGAGGTCCGGGGCAGGGGCCGCGATCAGGTCGATGTGCTCGCCCAGGGTGCGCCGCAGCATCGGCGCCATCTCGCTGACCACCACGTTCATGTCCATCGCCCTCGGTTGGACGACGTCTACCCGCGCGAACGCGAGCAGCTGGTGGGTCAGGCGAGCGGCATTCTCTGCCGCCCGCTCGATGCGCTCCATGTCTTTCAACACGGGACGCAAGCGCTCGCCGTTGCCGCTCTCGACCTCGGCCGTCAGGTTCGCTTTGACAAACCAGCTGAAGTTGATGATGACGCCAAGCAGGTTGTTGAAGTCGTGCGCCACGCCGCCCGCCAGCTGGCCGAGGCTCTCCATGCGCTGGGCCTGGTGCAGCTGCTGCTGGTACTTCTGTTTCTCTGTCACGTCCTGCGCCATGACGTAGCGAGCGCCTTTCCCGATATCGCGCGTCGAGACCTCGACCTCGATCACATTGCCGTTCTTGAGCCGGTGCCGGCCAGGAGTCGATTTTTCGGAGTCGGCGACCTTGTGAAGGCTTTCCAACACTCCGGCCATCTCTTCTGGCGGATGGATCTTGTCGATCGTCATTGCGAGGAACTCGTCCCGTGTGTAGCCGTACCCCCTGATGGCGGCGTCGTTGACCTCGAGGAACCGAAGCGTCTCGACATTGAAGACCCACATGGGCTCGGGGTGCACCCTGAAGAGGATCCGGTACCTGCTCGCGGTTGTCTCGAACTCACGGCGGGCAGCGTCGAGCTCGCGAACCTTTTCGTGCAGCTTGCCCGATACCACGCGCAGGTGGTCGGCGTGAAACCCCGTGCCCGCAAGATCCGTGGTGCGCCCGGCCGTCGGTCTGTCGCGAAGGGCCATCGCGAGCGTGTCCAGGAAGACCTTGGGCTCGTACGGCTTGATGACGACGTGCATCAGGCCGATCTGGGCCGCCAGTCGGCGCACGTCCGCCTCGAGGTAATGAGCCGTCTGGAGGATGATCGGCGTCGACGCCGTGCTCGGATCGCCGCGCACGGCGCGCGCCAGGTCGTAGCCATCGATCCCCGGCGTGATCAGGTCCGCGACGACCAGGTCCGGGCGCTCCTTGTTGATCAGGTCAAGACCGACCAGCCCGTCGCCGCACACCGTGACCGTATACCCCGCATGCCTCAGCAGCGTTTCGGCGAGGAGCCGATCCGCGGCGGTATCGTCGACCACGACCGCAGTTGGCACTCAGGCTCCTTCCGGTGAGCGAAAAGGGGCTGCGACGAAAAAGGCCGTGATCTGGGCAGCAAACGTGGTCGGCTCGATCGGTTTGGCGATGTAGCCCTGGAAACCGGCTCGCAACACCCGCTCTCGGTCGCCGACCATCGCGTACGCCGTCACCGCAACTCTCGGGATTCCCTTCAGGTTCTGATCGGCGGCGAGCACGGCGGCGGCCTCGAGACCATTCATGCGGTCGAGCTGCAGGTCCATCACGATGACGCGCGGGCGTTCGTGCGCCGCGATCTGAATGGCATCTGCGCCGTCAGAGCACGTGAGCACCCTGTGTCCGGCGGCCCTGAGGAGGTAGGCCATCAGGTCGCTGCTGGCCTTGTTGTCCTCGACGACCAGGACCAGGCTTTCGTCAGTGCTCATGGTGATCCCTCGGCACTATGAAGCTGAAGACGCTGCCCTTTCCAGGCTCGGTGGTGAACTCGATGCTGCCTCCCAGGAATCCAGCCAGCCGCTGGCAGATGTACAGGCCGAGGCCGGTCCCTTCACGCGGCGCGGTGCCGTACTTCTTGAGCTGCTTGAAGGCTTTGAAGAGCTTGGCCTGGTCCTCTTGCTTGATACCGATGCCCGTGTCCACCACGTCGAAGCGCACGGTCGGTGTCCCGTTCGAATCTCCCTCGCGTACCTCGAGGCGAACAGAGCCCGCGTCGGTGAACTTGATCGCGTTATTGGTCAGGTTGATCAAGATCTGCCTCAGGGCGCGCCGGTCGGTGGAGGCGGGAACGGCTTGCGGGGGGACGGTCACTGTGAGGCTCAGGCCCTTGTTGCGGGCCAAAGGACTGAGCCCGCCCACGATCTCTCTCGCGACCTCGGCGGCGTCGAGCGCCTGGAAGTCGCCCTCCCACTTGCCGGACTCGATCTTCGCCAGGTCCAGGAGATCGTTGATGATCGAAAGCAGGTGGCGGCCGCTCGACTGCACGGTTTGCAGCTGCTCCTCCTGCTGGGGGTTCAGAGGCCCGGGCAGCTTCATCAGCAACGTGCCGGTAAAACCGATGATGGCGTTGAGCGGCGTGCGGAGCTCGTGGCTCATGCTCGCCAGGAATCGATCCTTGGCCTGGTCCGCAAGCTCCAGGGCGACGTTGGTCTCCTGCAGCTGCTGCTCGAATCGCTTGCGTTCGGTGATCTCTCGCACCGCGGCGAAGATGCCCTGCAGCTTGTGATCAAGGTCGAACATGGTCGCCGCGTTGTACACGACGACGGTTTCCTTGTCGCTGCGGCTGCGGGCGGTCAGCTCGAAATCCGTGACCTTGCCCTCGCGCAGCGTTTGGCGTATGCCATCCTCCGCGCGTTCCGGATCGGTGAAGTAGTTCTTCAAGTCCGACCCGATCAGGTCGTTGCGCCCCAGACCGGTAAGCCCCTCCATCTGCTGATTCACGTCTGTGATGACACCCACCGGGTCTGTCGTCACGAGCGCATCGATGTTGGACTCGATCAGGGAGCGCGTGTAGACCTGCGAGTCGCGCAGCTGCTGCTCGAGCTGCTTTTGCGCGCTGATCTCACGGGCGCCGGCCAGGATGCCGAGCGCTTCGCCGGTCGCATCGGCGAACACACCCGTGTTGAAGCTCACCGTTATTCGCCGGCCCTGGCGGGTCACGATCACGAGCTCGTAGCCCATGACACGACCGTCGGCGAACGTCTTGGCCACGCCTGCCGCAGCCTGCTTGGGGTCGGTGAAATATTCCGTGAACCGCGAGCCGATGAGGTGCTTGCGCGAGAAACCGCTGAGGCGCGTCGCCTCCTCGTTGACGTCAGTGATGATCCCGTCGGGCGCGATGGCGAACAGTGCGTCCGCCGAGGCCTCGAACAGCGAGCGGTTGTAGACCTGCTGCTCCGTGAGCTGGGTTTCGAGCCGCGCTTTCTCGGAGATGTCACGCATCGAGGCGAAGATGCCCTCGATGTGCCCGTCGGGGGCCCTGAACACCGAGGCGTTGAACGAGATGGCGGATTTGCGGCCGCCTTTGGACTCGAGCACCAGCTCGTAGTTCGTCACGCCGCCCTCGGCCAGCGTCCGCCGCACGCCCAGCTCGGCGTTGTCCGGCTGCGTGAAGTAGCGCTTGAAAACCGACCCCATGAGCTCCTCGCGCGAAAATCCGGTCATGCGGCACATCTGCTCGTTGAGGTC
>DAITQH010000028.1:0-24680 GCA_036833175.1 Candidatus Dormiibacterota bacterium | reverse complement strand
CTGAGGGGGCGATCGGCGAGCCGTACAGCCCGCCGCCGGCAGCAACCACGTTGGCGCCGGCCAGCAATGCCGCGAACGCCACCGGCTGCTCGTACACGCCGTAGCCCGTGTAGCGCTGGATGTTGCCATCGGGGTTGCCCACGAAGCCGAGCGCCGGGTCGCCCCACATCGCCAGGTGGCCTTGGGAATCGAACTTCGCCGGCCGAGGATCGCGGGTCATGTAGCCGATGAGCGTCATCTCGTCGACGTTGATCCCTTCGTAGGCAAGCGCCATCTTCAGAGCCGCAGCCTCACAGGTGAGGTTGTGCTCCTGGTAGTGGATCTTGATGTCGAGCACCCGCTCGGTGGGACGAGGGGACGGCAAGGGCTCCAATGCGGGTGTGGGCGACGCGATGGCGGGAATCGGGCTCGGTGGAACGGCCGCGCGGACGGCGGCGGGACCGCAAGCGGCCACGGCCAGGATCAGGACCAGCAAGCCGGCTGCGGTGCGATGGGCCATACGGACGTAACGCCCTGCCGGGCCTGAGGGCTACGCCAGGGCGATCGGGCGGACGGGCGAGCCGGTGGCGCCGCGCATCTTGAGCGGCAGACAGACAAACGCGAACTCGTGAACCTTGGCCGCCGCGAGCTCTTCCAGGTTGAGGTTCTCGATGATTGGGATGCCCGCCCGCACCAGCAGCAATATGTGGCCCGGCAGGGTCACCCCCAGCTCAGGGTCGGTGGGGCCGATCACGTCCCAGGCCATGTTGTCGGCGCCGACGGCGCTGACTTTCTTGTCGATCAGCCAGCTCGAGCCAGCGGCGCTGACACCTGCCCCGCGCAGGTACTCCGCCGGCTCAGACCAGAGCGCGCCGTAACCCGTACGCACGAGCACGACGTCGCCCTGCTGGATCTCAATCCTGGCGGCCCTGGCGGCGCGCTCGAGCTCGTCGACCGTGATCGAGTGCTCGGGCGCGAGGCGCTTGGGCCCAGCGACGTCGAGCAGCACCCCGCGCGAGACCAGCGGCGCCATCGTGTCGATGCCGAGGACCCGAAATCCCACCGAGGTCTGGACTCCCTCGTCGACGTGCACGCCGCCGTGCAGGATGAGGTTCTCGGCCTGGTGCGCCAGCGCGTCGATGTGCGTGCCCGAGTGCTCGGGCATCACGACGATGCCGGAGGCGCCGGTCCGCGCTTCGCCCGCGCCGCGCGCGTGGTGGCGGTGCAGGAAATAGTTGAAGCCCGGCAGGTGAGCCGGGTGCGACGGCGCGCCGGCATAGCGAAGCTGTTCGAGGTCGAAGACGCGGGCTCTGCCTAAGGCTTCGAGTAAACCAGCCACTACTCGCGGTAGCGATACACGATGCGGCCGCGCGTCAGGTCATAGGGTGACAGCTCGACGCGGATGCGGTCGCCCGGCGTGATCCTGATGAAGTAGCGGCGCATGCGGCCTGCCGCGTAGGCGATGAGCTTGTGGCCGCCCTCGATCTCGACCTCGAACATCGCATTGGGCAGCGCCTTCGCGACGACGGCGTCCATGACAACCGCCGCTTCCTTCTGGCCGCCGTCGTCCTTCTCGGGCTTGCTGGCCTTTGGAGGGCGACGCGGACCTCGTCGCTGACTCTTGAACTTTCCCAAGACTCGTCAGTCTACTTGGAGGCGGCTGACGACTTCAGTCGCGCCTCGATGGCCGACACCACCTCGGGGCGCGCGAGGCCGACCGCAGCGAAGCGGTGCAGCGTCTCCACCCAGCGCGGGTTTTTTCGCACGGCTTCGGCGATGAGCTTGCATCCGCCCTCGAGATCACCGGCGGTGGCCATCGTGACGCCGGTCATGACGCGAAGCTCGGTCATCTCTGGCGCGATGGCCAGCGCCTCGTGGAGCTTGGCGATCGCCGCCGGGATGTCGCCCTGCTCCTCCAGGTGGTCGGCATCGCCCGCCGTCATGTACGCGCGCTTGATTCGGAGGAGCCGGCGAAGCTCGGGCAGTGGCTCTGCCGCGTCTTCCACGCGAAGGTCGATGATCCTGTCATCCCACGAACGGCCCGTCCCCGCGGCGGCCACGACCACCATCGCCGCCGACTGCTTCCCGCGGATGTCGCCGCCTTCTGCCTCGGCGGCTTCGAGCGCGGCCATCATCCGCTCGGCCAGCGGCGCGTCGGTCGAGGTGAACGCCTTGGCCATCGCGTCCCACACGGTGTCCTTCTCCATGAGGTTGGCCTGGCAGCTGAAGCCGTCGCCGAGGAAATGCCCGGCGGCTGGGATGCACTTGGCACCGGTGTGCGCTGCGACGTTGCCCGCGGCGTCCACGATGGCACACTGGCGAACCTCGGCTCGCGGATCGCCGGCGGTCAGCGCCTTGAGCGCCTGCTCGGCGGTGTAGCCGGCCTGGAGCAGCTCCAGTCCAAGCGGCCCGTAGCTGAGGTTGACGTGCGATTGCGTCGCCACCGCGCCCACGCCGGCGAGTGCCCACGGCACGGCCGGGCTCACCTGGAAGTAGTGCGACTGCACTGCTACGCCGAACTCGCCGGTCTTCTTATCGCGCGCGACAATCGAGTAGGTCATAACCTTCGGTATGGTAAGGCCGCGTTGGCCTACTACCGCAAGCCGGACTGGTTCACCCAGAACGTTTTCAACCCTGCGGTGGCGCTGATGACGCGGGCCGGGATCAGCGTCTGGGGCTCGCGCATCCTGCGGGTACGGGGCCGCAAATCAGGCGAGTGGCACAGCCATCCCGTCAACCTGCTCACCTACGAGGGCAAGCAGTACCTCGTTGCGCCGAGAGGTTTGACGCAATGGGTGCGCAACATCCGCGTGTCGGGCGGCGGCGAACTCGTGCTGGGTAACAAGGTGGTGCCCTTCAAGGCGGTCGAGGTTTCCGACGCGGAGAAAATACCGATCCTGCGCGCGTACCTGAAGCGGTGGAAGATGGAGGTCGGAATCTTCTTCCAGGGCGTCGACGCCGACTCGCCGGACTCTGAGCTGAAACGCATCGCGCCCGACCACCCGGTCTTCGGGATCGAGCCGGCCAGCTAGTCCTCGTACCGAAGCTCGCGCGGCTTCGACCCTTTCCAACGCTCGATCCAGGAGCCCTGGATGTCCTGCTGGCGCGGCTCGCTCGCGAGCGCGCGGACGGCTTTCTCAACCCGGGCGGTGAACTCGCGCGAGCCCTCCTTGGGCTCCAGGGCCATCGGCTTGCCGATGCGGACTCGCACCGGTCCCGGCAGCGGGACCTTCTGGCCCCTCGGCATGATCTGGTACGCGCCGCGGATGTGCATCGGCACGACGGGCGTGCCGGTTTCCCTCGCCAGGTGCCCGACCCCAGGCTTGAACTCCTGGATGCGGCCGTCCGGCGACCGGCTGCCTTCTGGGAACAGAACCAGGTTCCACCCCGATTTGAGCAGCTGGCTCGAGCTGTGCAGCTGTGCCTGCGCGCCACCCGTGCGCGAAAACGGGAATGTGTTGAGGAAGAGGCTGACGATGTTGCCGAGCAGAGGGCGTTTGAACCAGTAGTCGGCGGCGGCCGCCACCACCGTGCGGTCGCGCGCGCGGTCCGTCAGCGCGTGAAGGATGAGCGAGGTGTCGGCATGGCTCGAGTGGTTGGCCGCGAAGATTACGGGCCGGTCGAGCTCGCGCACCCACTCACGACCTTCGACCTTGGGGTGGGCCATCGCTTCGGTGAACGGAAGCAGGAGGCCATGCTGGATCAGGTAGCGAATCGAGCGCACCGGCTCCTGGCGCGCCCAGCCCAGGTCGCTGGCGGGCGCGGGCACGACGGCTCCTTGCTCGGGCCAGGTGTGGGGTCGCGGCGTGTCCCAGTGCCACGCGCGCCGCACGCGCCTCACATCGTTCGCCATGCCCGCGGCGGTGCGCACCAGGCCGCTGAGTCCACCGTCGCCGGAGTACCAGGTCACGGGCGGCTCATTCTCTGGTTGACGCTCCGGGCAGCGCCTTCCGCTTCGGCGGCAGGCAGGTCATAGGCGATGAAAAAAGAATCGACCATCTTGTTCTGCCAGAACGCGAAGTAATACGTCGTGTTGGCGACAGAGCCCCGGCCGATCACGGATTCCGGTCCGAGCCCGGTGTCCGCTCCTGTCATGACGCCGCCACCGACCAGCCTGATGAAGGTGATGTCCTTGGGGCCGAAGCCGAGCAGGGATGAACCGGCGTTATAAGTCCGCGCCGCAATCGCCGGGTCCTTGAACTTAACCACCAGCCCGGCCATCAAGCCGCCCGATGGAGCGCCTGCGCCGACGGTGCTCAAAGAGCTGCAATCAGCTGAGGTCTTGCCGTAGGCGGCGAAGTACGCCTCGGTCGCCCCTTGCGTCTTCCACTGCTCCCATTCGGTGGCGTTCTGGTTGTAGCCGACCTGGTTGTTCGTCTTCTCTTTGGTAAGCACCGTCTGAACGGATCCGCTGCCGTCGCATCTCTGCAGTCCCGACACATCGCCCGGCTGCAACGCGATGCTCTGGGCCGTTACAGGCTTGGGCTGGGCTGCTTGCTGGCAGCCGACCAACGCCAGCGCGACGATCAAGCTCAGCAAGGTGCGTTCCATTTCTATTTATGGAACGCGCGCCTTCTATTCATTCGACATCGGCCAGCATGATGGGCGGCATGCGCATGTGAGTGATGCTGGGATGCCGTCCCACCGTCTGCTCCGCCATCTCGAAAGCGTCCTCCAAAGTGGTCGCGGCCTTGAACCCAAGCCGGTGCACGACCTCGCGCTCGCCGCCCACGACGATGATGTCGCCCGCGTGGTCCATGGCATGCGCCGCCCAGTACCAGGCATAGAAAGGGTGCACGCCGTGATAGGCATGCGACTTGCGGTACAGCTGCCTGAACCACGGGTCTTCGGCAAAGCGGAGCTCGTACTTGCTCTCGATCTCGAACGGGTCCCTGGTGTCAGCCAGCACCTCGTCGTAGAAGTCGATGTAGCTGGGGTGCTGCACTGCGTCGAACTCGTAGCGGCACGGGTGCGTGAGGATGAGCACGCCGCCCTTCCTGAGCACCGGCTTGTTGCGGTAGAAGTTGAACATGTAGCCGACGCCCATGCACACCACGAGCACAGGGTTCATGGGCGAGTTCACGTTGTACGGTCCGAGGTACGGCACGCCCAGGGTGACGATGTCGGTCTGGCCCTCCACCCGCACGCTGAGCTGGTTGCGCACCGCCTCCATCGTCTTGTCGTGCACCGCGTCGACCTGGCCCGCCTGCACAGTCGTCATGCCGTACGGTGCGCGCATCGCGTGAAAGACGCTGCGCTTGAGCGCGGGCGGCGCGAGGTCCGTCATCTGCTTCATGGCGAGAAACATCGCCTGGTCTTGCCCAGACCAATCCGTCTCGCGCTTCTGCATGAAGTTCGCGATTGCGGGAAACGCGTGGTTGTTGACCGTCGTCTCGATGTGGAACACGCGCACGGTGTCCTCGATCAGCTGCCCCTGCCGGATGCACGAGTGGTGAAGAGCGGAGTCGGGCGGGTTCATGTACGAGCGTGAACCGAGCAGCGTCTTGACGTTGTGGTGGGCCCGGATGCCGCGATACGAGGCGAGGCCGGTCGACATCGACTTGTGTCCACCGTCCATCGGCACCAGCGTCAGGTTCACGTACACGACGAGGTCTGATTCCGCCGCCCGCTTGTGCAGCGTGACCTCCTCCCCCTCCGCGGTCTTGCCGATGTAGACGTTCAGCTCCGGGTCCTCGCCGTCGTGCTGGTAAAGGCGCTCTGGCCAGAACGTGCTGAAGATCCGCATGCCCACGATGTGGCGGATCTCGTCCTCGGTCATGCGGCGGTGGAGGCCCAGAGCGGCGATCAGATGGATGTCCTCGACGCCCGCCTCGGCCGCCATGTCGATGACCTCTTCCATCACCAGCTGCCGCACGTCCGGCGCGGCCATCGGGGGCAGCGGCAGCGAGAGGTCGTCGAAGGCGATGGTCAGCTTCATCCCGCGGCGCAGCAGAGACTTCAGCGGGTCGTCCTCGAGGGGCTTGGCGAGCGCCCTCTTGATCGCCCGCTCAGGATGCGCGATCGGTTCCAGCGGATCCGGCGGGTAGACGATGCGCGCGCCCAGCGGAAGCTTCTCCAGCCGGACCCCCTCCCCGTAGTGAAAAAGAACAGGAGGAGTGTTGCGATCGACTTCGATTACAGCGCCGGGTCGAGGCATCTAGATTTTCAATCCTCGCAGATCGAATGCAACCTTCACGGCTCCGAGCTTCCCGGCGCTCATCGCGTAGGCGATCGCGTCTTTGTATTCGCCCAGCCCAAACAGCGGGCCGGTCAGCGTTTCGAGGTGCAGCTCCGGCGCCGCCTCGAGGGCCAGCTGGAAGGTTCGCTTGCCCTTCTTTTTCGGCTCCGCGCCGTAGGCGTACGCGCCCATCACGGTCAGCTCGCGCTGCCAGATCGGCGCCCAGTCGACCTTCTCCTCGCCCGGCATACCGACCACCACCACCGTGCCGCCCTCGCGCGTGAACCGGACCGCGTCGTTGAGGCTGTCGGCGCGCCCCACGCACTCGAAGGTGATGTCTGCGCCACCAAGCAGCAGCGAACGGTTCATGCCGTCGAGCCTCCGGGCGCCGGTGGCGAACCGGATGCGCTGGAACACTTCGGAAGGTGTGATGACCTGGTCCGCACCCAGCTTACGCGCCAGGTCTCGCTGCGTCGGGTGCTTGGCGACCGCGATCAGGCGCTTGGGCGGCGTGAACAGCTTGATCGCCGCGACGGTGAGCAGGCCGATCGTACCGGCACCCAGCACCACGACGGTGTCATCTTTGCCGGCCCCTCCCCGCAGAGCCGCGTGCACGCAGCACGCGAACGGCTCGATGAGCACGGCCGCCTCGTCCGACATACTCTCCGGCAGCGCGTGCAGCTGCGAAGGATGCGCGACCAGCACCTCGCCCCAACCACCGCCCGTGTCGGCACAGTAACCGGTCTGCAGCCCGACCTCGATGGGACCCTCGGTCACGTTGTAGCAGAGGCCCGGACGCCCCTCGGCGCACCGCGGGCACAGCGGATCGATCCCGCGTACCAGGCAGCCGAGCGCCGGCTCGATGACGACCCGCGACCCATCGTCCAGCGTGCCGACCACCTCGTGTCCGGGCACGAACGGGTAGCTCGTCAGCGGGTCGAGGTATAGCGACGCGTGGCCGCCGATCGCCGCCAGGTCCGACCCGCAGATCCCGCTCAACGTCGGCATGACGCGGACCCAGTTGGCCGCCGGCAGATCCGGCTCGGCCACGTCGCCCAGGTGCAGCATGGATAAGGCGCTGGTGGCGACGTCCGGCCGGCCGCCGGCCACCTTCACAATGGCGAACCTGGGGATGCTTCTTTCGAACGTCAGTGCAAGCACGGACCCTCCCACCCGGCGCTACGCGCCGACCTCCGTTTAAGGGGGGAGGTCCCCCCTCGGTGCGCCGAGCCCGGCGAAGCCGGTTCTCGGCGCACCCCCCCGAGCGAGTGGGGAGGTGACTCATCCAGCCACATCACCGTCTCACTGCCTCCCTGTACTCCGGCGATCGTGGGTCGGGCATCGGCAACCGCCAGTTGCCCGGCGCCATCTTCCAACGCTCGACCCGCCATCCCCGCTGTCCCGCCACTTGCGACAGCCGCGCGTCGGGATTCACGGCCACAGGCGTGCCGACCAGCTCCAGCATCCCAAGGTCCGACAGCGAGTCGGCGTACGCGAAGCTTTCCGACAGGACTATCTCGTTGCGCGCGGCGTATTCCTCGAGCAGCGTGGCGCGCGCCTCACCCGCAGGGGGTGGCGCCTGAAGGTCTCCCGTGAGCCGCCCTTCCTTCACCAGCAGGTGCGCGCAATCGACCTCCACGTCCAGCAGCTCCGCCAGCGGCTCGACCACTACGTCGAGCGCACCGGTCAACAGCAGCACGCGATGGCCCGCTCGCTTGTGCTCGCGGATGCGCCGCATCCCCTCCGGATAGATGCGTCGCAAGGTCACAGCGTCGAGCGCCTCGCGCCCCAGACTCTTCATCACCTCGTAGTCCAGCCCGTTGTACTCGCGATAGAAACTGCGCTGGAACTCCGCCCGCGAGCGCCGCTCCAGGTAGAGCCACCGCGGAGCCTCGCGAAGCATCTGCGCCATGAAGCGCGGCCATTCGTCGATCGGCTGCGCCCGCAGACGCATCCACAGGAAGTACTCGACGACGTTGGTCTCGACGAGCGTCCCGTCGACGTCGAACACCGCGAGCACGTCGCTGCGGCCCTTACGCTTCTCGATCGCCGCGCGCACAGAGCTCGACTCGGCTTTGACCACCGTGCTGCCCGTCGGCTGCTTGCCTTTGCGCGCCACCGTCTCCGCGCGCGACATGCGCACGACGGTTGGGAAGTGGACGTCCTGGAAGTAGTGCTCCCAGTTGTAGAGCGCTGCATCAAACGGGAATGTCTTGCGCTCGGCCTCAGGAACCTTTTCCCAGACCGACATCAGGTTTCGCGTGTCGAAGATGCAATCGACCTCGGTGTACACGCCATAGAGCTGGATCAAGTTGAGCCCGCGGTCCAACCGCTCGCGCTCGGCATTCAGGTCGTCGGACAGGTCGGCGACGCTCGCGCCCAGTGGCAGCCTCTCCACCACCCACTGTGCAGCCTCGACAAACCGCAGCGCTGTCCTGGCGCGCGTGGCAAGCTCCTCGCGAGTCGGATAGGTCCAGTTCGGCGTGCCGATCGCCTGCCCGTAGCGGTCGCGCAGCGGGTGCTTGGCAAAATATCGGCCCGCCTCGTCGGCCATGTCGCGAAAGCGCAGCGGGTTCCGGCTTCCCGAAGCGGCGTGATACACACGAGGCTTCGAGTCGGCGGGCGGGCTTGCCGCGACCGCAAGCACGGTATTAACCACGAAATCGGCCGGGATGATGTCGAGCACCGAATCGGGGAGCCCCGAGAAATCGCGAAGGATGCCGCGCCCGAACGCAAGGATGAGCGGCTCGGCCATGCGAAATCCCTCGAGCCAACCGGGGAACGGCTCTTCGAGAGCGCTCTCGATGATCGACGGGCGCACGATCGACAGCGGGATGTCGCCGTGCAGCTCCACCACCGCGTGCTCCGCCATCGCCTTGGTGAACGAATAGATGTCGGCAAAGCCCATCGAGTTCGCGTGAACGCGGCCTCGCTCGATCAAGCGGTCTTTGACCCACCGATCGCGCAGGCGCTCTGTCGCGCGAGCGACCGCAGGGGTGCCGGCAGGCCCCATGCGCGATCGCGCTTCGCGCCCGAGCTTCTTGAGGATCTCCGGCTGCCGCGATTCCTCCTCGACCGGTCCTCGCAGGTTCGAGAGCACCGCCGCCTCGTGACGCCAGTTGAGCCCGGGATCGAGCGGCGCCTCCTCGCGCACGAGGCCGCGCAGCATCCCGCCCACGTAGGCGGTAGAGATGTGGACCAGGTGCGGCCGCGACCCAGTCGCCTTCAACGCCTCGACCATGCGAGCCGCGCCCAGCAGGTTGGTCTGCGCCGAGAGGTCGGCCGGGTTGTCGAACTCCACCGCGGCGGCCGAGTGGATGACGATCTCGCATGCACGCAGCTGCTCGCGGCCCGCGTCGCTCAGCCCGAGCCCATCGCGCCCGAGGTCGATCTCAACAACGGCCAGCTTGTCTGCCACGAGCTTCGCGAAAGCCGCTTCGCCGATCTCGTCCTTGAGGCGTTTGAACGCTGGGCTCGAGAGGACCTCGCGCTCCAGGCGCTCGGATGCCGGGCGGCGGGCGCTGGAGCGGATCGCCAGATTGATGCGGCCCACGTCGGGAATCGATCGCAGGCACTTCTCGACGATCGACTTGCCAAGGAAGCCGGTGCTGCCGGTGACCAGGATGGTCTTGCCCTTCAAGGCCTCGGCGATCAAGACCGGTTGATTCTAGTTGGCGGGCTTACTGAACCTCGCCGTGGTTGACGATCGGCACGGGCACCACCGGCGATCCGTTCGCGTCCGTCCACCCCAGGCCGGTGGTCACCGACGCCCAGAACCAGTAGCTCTGCCCGTGCCCTCCATGGAAGACACCCGACCCAGCGCCCGCATTCCCGACCCAGAGCTTCATAGAGCCATCCTCGGAAACGGCGTAGATGTTGTACCTGTTGCCGCTGCCCGGGCTCGACCAGGAAACGTCAATCGCGGTCGGGTCGGCGGACTCGAGAGCTGCGCCGACTGTCACGCTCGGCATGGCGATGCTTGCGAAACGCGGCGAGCCGGTCAGCCAGAGGTTGCCCTGGTCCCACGAGTAGGGATCGGGATACGACCCCGACCATCCATACGGATCCACCGGTGTCTGGCTGCGGTGGACGTTGTAGACGCCGAAATGCAGATGGGGGCCCGTCGCCGTTCCCGACATGCCGGAGATCCCGATCACCTGTCCGCGCGAGACGTACTGGCCTTTGGTCACGTTGATCTTCGAGAGGTGGCCGTAGAAGGTGAGCAGGCCGTTGCCGTGGTTGATCTCGATCGTCTGGCCGCTCAAGCACGAATGGCAGTTGGGGTCCAGCCAGTTCGCAACTATGACGACGCCGGGCGCGGCAGCCGCGACGGGCTCATACGTGAGCGCGTAGTCATAGCCGTCGTGCCCGTCGTAGTACAGGTAGTCATGCCCACCCGGCGTCTGCGCATAGCCTTCAGTGAACGATGGATCCGGCCCTCCAGTCGCCGCGGTGGCCTTGACCCCGTCGTAACGGCACACCGCGCCGCTGGTGCCGTAGTCGGGGTAGCAGTGGTCAAAGACCGAGGTCACGATGTGCGGGCCCATGAAGGGAAGCGTCAGGAAGGCGCCCGGAGCGGGCCCGCTTCCGGTGTCACCCGCGCCCGTCTCGACCGGGCCGTAGCTGGTCTGGCCTGGGTAGTACCAGCGCACGTACTTCCCCGCCTTCTGCCCCGGAGGTTCGGCCTGAGAAGCCTGCACTGGCACGCCGTACAGGAATAGAGACAGGAGTGTGACGGCAAAAACCAATACCCGCATAGCCCTTGAAACGGAGATTCCGACTTTAGGTTGCGGCGCCATGCGCCGCGACGCGGATTTGGTTAAGTTTCGCAAATGGCCTTTGCCCCAGCTTTGAGCCGCCCCATTTTGAGCCAGGGGAGGGCGGCCGTCTACGAGGAGCCTACCGGGCCCGCCGGGGTCCGGATTCGCGAGCGCCCGAAAACCAAAGCCGCGCCGGGCACCGTCGCGGTCGCGATCAAGGCCGCCTCGCTCAACCATCTCGACCTGTGGCTCGCCCACGGCGCCCAGCGCGTGACGCCACCCCGCGTGATCGCGGCGGACGGAGCCGGGGTGGTGGAATCCAGCGGAGACCCCGGCTGGAAGCCGGGTGACGAGGTCGTCCTCTTCCCCACCCTGTGCTGCTGGGAGTGCGAATGGTGCCGGGCCGGGCAGAACGTCAGGTGCGCCAGTTTCGGCATCCTGGGCGAGCACTCTGACGGCACGGCGTGCGAGCTCATCCACGTCGACGCGCGCAACGTTTTCCGCAAGCCCGAAGCCCTCTCGTGGCCCGAAGCCGCGGCCTTTCCACTCACCTTCCTCACCGCGTGGCGGATGCTCACGACGCGCGCCCAGCTGCGCCCCGACGAGACGGTGCTGGTGGTAGGCGCCGGCGCCGGCGTGGCCGTCGCCGCCATCAGCATCGCCAGGCACCTGGGCGCTCGAGTGCTGGCGACTAGCCGCTCTGAGGCCAAGCGCCAGCGAGCGCTCGCGCTAGGAGCCGACGCCGTGTTCGATTCGGCCGCCTTCAGCAAGCCTGTGCGCGAGGCCACTGGTGATGGCGTCGACGTCGTCTTCGAGCACGTCGGCCCAGCCACGCTCGAGGAGTCGATGCGCTCGCTTGCGATGGGCGGCCGAATCGTGACCTGCGGGTCCACGTCGGGGGTCAAGGCCGAGATCGCCATGCCACGCCTCTTCTTCCGCCAGGCGGGCTTGCTCGGCTCGACAATGGGCAACGCCGACGAGTTCGAGGCTGTGCTGAAGGCGATCGATAACGGGTTGAGGCCAGTAGTCGACAGCGTCTATCCGTTGTCCGACGTGAAGGCCGCCCTGACGCGACTCGATGACGCGGAACAGTTCGGGAAGGTCGTGCTGTCGGTTTCGGAACATTAGTGAGGAGATGATTCGGTAATGAAGGGCTTCAAGGCATTCCTGCTGCGGGGCAACGTCGTGGACCTCGCCATCGGCGTCGTAATCGGAATTGCTTTCGGCGTAGTGGTGACCGCGTTCGTCAAGGACCTGGTGACACCGCTGGTCGCGGCCCTCTTCGGCAAGCCCGACTTCGCCGGCCTGACCTTCACGATCAACAACAGCAAGTTCCTCTACGGAGACTTCATCAACGCCGTAGTGGCGTTCTTGATCGTCGCGGTCGTCATCTACTTCTTCGTGGTCGTGCCGTACGCAGCGCTTCTCGCACGCTCGCGCAAGGAGCCGCCCGCCGACCCTACTACGAAGAAGTGCACCGAGTGCCTGAGCGAGATCCCGATCGACGCCAAGCGCTGCGCGTTCTGCACCTCTCCGCAGCCGGTGGCCTAAACCGGGGGCGTCTGCCTCCGCATCCGGGCGGCGATCCGGTCACCGCGTTCGGCGAACAGCCACAGGCCCACGAGGAGGAGGACGAAACCGGCGACTCCTAGCACGGCGCTGTTCGCCCAGCCGGCGAGGAACAGCACCGCCATGGCGCCTGGAATCCACATGAGGCCCGCGATCCGGCGCCGAAAAGTACGCGCTTCGTTGGCCTCAGCCTTGACGGGATCCGGGTCTGTTCCCGGCCCGGCCTGGGCCACCGCAAGGTCCTTGACCAGGTCGACAAACTGGTAGCTCATCTGCGGCTGACTCTACGACCCTGGACGCGTTTTGCAATCTCCTTTACGGGCGTCGCCCACAGCTTGGCTGCCGTCTCGTGGCTGAGCGTCAGCTCGCGGCCTGCGACCTGCACCCGGACCGTCTTGGCTATGCCGTCGATCTCGACGACTTTGATCTCGCGGCCAGGCGTGAGATCGCGCTGATGCAGATAGGCGAGCAGCAGCGGCGCCTCCCGCTCGGCGACCTCGGAAACCCGCGTGATAGACGCCCGCGAACCCTCGTGCACCGAGGTGAGCCTCAGCTCGTCCGGCGCCGCCTCAGAGTACCCCGGGATCGGGTTGCCGTGCGGGCACGTCGCCGGTCGGCCCAGCACCTCGTACAGCCGCTTCTCCACGACGTCTGAGACGGCGTGCTCCAGCCGGGCGGCTTCCTCGTCCGCCGTCACCCAGTCCAGGCCCAGGCCGTCGGTCAGCCAGCGCTCCATGATCCGGTGCCGGCGGACGATCGCCTCGGCCATCCGGCGACCCCTGGCCGTCAGCTCGATCTCCTTGTGCGCGTCAAGCCGGACCAGGCCATCGCGCGACATCCGCCGCACCGCCACGGTCACGGTCGGCCGGCTGACGCTCAGCCAGTCGGCCAGGCGCGCGCTGCGCACCGGCTCTCCCTCGTTCCAGATGTAATAGATCGCCTCGAGGTAATGCGATACCACCTCCGAGGGTCCGCGGGAGGCCCCATTAGACTTAACTAATCGAGACTTTTGCACGTGCTAATAGCGTGACACGACCTGAAGCCGAATGAGCCAGGCCGCAGCCGTCGGCCTGGGCGCCATCGCCGGGGCCACGGTGTTCCTCGGACTGCCCGTCGCCCGGATGCGCGGCCTGCCGAAGGGCGTCCAGGGTTTCCTGAACGCATTCGCGACAGGGATCCTCGTCTTCCTGCTCTGGGACATCCTCAGCCACGCCGGCGGCCCTGTCACCGCCGCCCTCGAGCAGAGCCAGCGCGGAACGTTCGCCGCCATGGCGATCATCTTCGCCGTCGGAGTCGGGGCGGGACTGCTGGGACTCGTCTACTTCAACCGCACCGTCTTCAGCCATCTCCGGCACAGCACGGCCAACCCGAGCGCACGCTCCCTTTCGCTGGCGATCGCCACCGGGCTGGGCCTCCACAACCTGTCGGAAGGCCTGGCGATCGGCGAGTCGGCTCACATCGGCGCCATCGCATTCACCGGAGTCCTCGCCGTGGGTTTCGCGCTTCACAACATCACCGAGGGATTCGGGATCGCCGCCCCGATGACCACCGAGAACAAGCAGGCGTCCTGGGGGTTCCTCGCGCTCGTGGGCCTGATAGGCGGCGGCCCCACTTTCATCGGAACCTGGATCGGATACCTCGCCAGCTCGCCGTACTTCTCGGTCGCGTTTCTGGCGGTGGCCGCGGGCGCGCTGCTGTACGTCCTGAACGAGCTGTTCAACCTGGGCCGCAAGCTCAACTCGCCGCCGGCCTTTGCGTGGGGTCTGCTGCTGGGCTTCCTGACCGCCTACGCCACCGACCTGTTCCTGACCGCTACCAGCGGGGCCTAGCCCCCTTAGCAGCGGGGCGTAGCCCCGTTAGATCGACAAGCCTAGCTCGCGTAGTCGAAGTCGGCCGTGCCATCCCCGTCCGGCTCGATGTCCTGCCAGTCCGGGTAGCGCCATCGAAACAGCCGCTCCTGGATCTCGAACAGGCTGTCCAGCGTGTCCTGGACCTGGCCGCCGTCGCGCAGCGGCTCGCGCACGTGGTTCGGCATCGTCTCGACCACCTCACGGATCTCGGCGCGCACCGGCGGGGGCACCGTCTTGACCCCGTCCCGGTTCATCTCCTCGAGGCGCCACAGGACCCGGTCGGTGGCCTCCAGCATGCGCTGGAAGGCATACCGGCGCCGGTTGTGACGGCGCAAGGCGGTCTCTTGCTGCTCGATTCGGCTACTCGTGCGGTCGATCATGCTCAGCTACGTTTCTTAGCTTACGGCCTCCCGCGAGTTCACAAAAGGACGATTTGAGCGATTTTCCGGACCGGCTCGAACACCTGTTCCGCCCAGTCGACGCCTGGGGCGAGTTCAGGAAGGGCGCCCGCCCGGCCGCCGTGGTGTTCGTGCTGTACCGGCACGGGGGCCACTGGATGGTCCCGTTCGTGAGGCGCCGGGCCGACCTGAGAGACCATCCGGGCCAGGTCGCGCTGCCTGGAGGCGGGGTGCAGCCGGGCGAATCGGCCTGGGAGGCCGCCCAGCGCGAGGTCAGCGAGGAGATCGGCGTCCCGCTCGGCGCGCTGGCCGCGCTCGGGGCCGGGGACCCGATCTACGCCTCGGTCTCCAACTTCTCGGTCGTTCCCTTCGTGGCCCACCTGCCGGACCCGGTCCTCCCCCTCGTGCACGACGAGCGCGAGCTCGATGGCGTCCTCGCGATCCCGCTCGACCGGCTGCTCGATGACAGCGCATGGCTGGAATCCGACGATCCGTGGCGCTTCCGGTATCTCGCGCACGAGGAGAGCGTCGTCTGGGGCCTGACCGAGCGGATCGTCGCGGGTCTGGCGCCGAAGCTCAGGCAAGCGCTGCAGGGCGATGAAAGGGATTCGGCGAGCTAGTCGTCGATCCAGGCGGGCCAGATCCTAGGCGCGGCCGAGCAGCGCAGCGCGCGCATCCCGTGGATGCGTAAGCGAGCAGCGCAAGGCCGCAACGACGGAGATGGCCTGCATGGGCGACGAGGAGCCGTCGAAGTCCCTTTCAGCGCCATGCCAAGCGAAGATCGAAGCGAGGATCCGCCAGCTGGTCAAGGGTGACCCGCGCACGTTCCTCCATCAGGCGCCTGGCGCGCGCCACCGTGTGGTGGTCATTGACGCCCGCGGCCGCGACCAGGCTGCCCGCGCTCAGGTAGAACACGGTGAACGGCGGCTCGCCAATCGAGCCTCTGATCACCGTCTCGTCCCATGGCAGCCCGGCGCCCGCGTACTGCAGGTTCAGGTCGTACTGGTCGGACCAGAACCACGGCACCTCCGAGTAAGGCTCGATCGCGCCCGCCATGGTTCGGCCCACGGCAAATCCCTGCCGCTGGGCGGTCTGGAAGTGCTCGACCCGGATGTGCTGGTGATAGAGCGGGCTCCAGAACCGCGTGACGTCGCCCGCGGCGAAGACCGCAGGCGCCGGCGAACGTCCCAGCTCGTCGACGACGATGCCACGGTCGATTGCGAGGCCTGCGCGTTCGGCAAGCTCCGTGCGCGGCTCAGAACCCACGCCCACGACCACCGGCCTTGCCAGCTCGGGCAGCTGCTCGACGCCGAGCTGCAGGTCGACGCCGTGCGCGCGATGGACGCCGGCCAAATACGCGCCCAGCTCCGACCCCAGCACCCGCAGCAGCGGCTGGGCAAGCGCTTCATAGATTTGGACCTCGCAGCCGGCGTGGCGGGCTGCGGCAGCCACCTCGCACCCGATGAAGCCTGCCCCGACGATGCTCAAAGACCCGGGGCGCTCGAGGTGCGCCCGCAGAGCGTCCGCGTCGGCCACCTCCCGCAGGTACAGCGCGTGGTCGAAGCCAGGCAGCCGGCGCGCCGACGATCCGGTGGCCATGCACAGGACGTCCCAGTCGAGCGTCTCGCCCGACTCCAGCTCCACGCGTCGCCGCTCGATGCCCAAACCTGTCACCCGCTCGCCGAGGCGCAGCTCGACCGCGAGCTCGCGATACTGCTCGGCCGGCCGCAGCCCGAGCTTCACGCGCGGCACCGTGCCGAGCAAATAGCCCTTGGAGAGGTGGGGCCGCTCGTACGGCAGCTCGCGCTCCGCGCCCACGAGGAAGATTTCGCCTTCGAAGCCAGCATCCCGAAGCCCCGCGGCGACCGCGTCGCCGGCCGGGCCGCCGCCTACGATCAGCGCTCTGACCGGCGCCCCTTCTCCAGCTGGCGCAACCGGCGCAGCGACCACACGAGGTATCCGCCCAGCACCAGCACCGCGAAGCCGTAGGCGGGAACCAGGTAGCTCAATTGACAGGCTCCGGCTCGCGCACGGTGGCCACCGGCGCGGGCTCCATCATCGTCTGCACCACGCCATCGGTGAGCGTCTCGATGCGGTAGCGGATTCCGATCATCACCGCCGCCAGCACGATGGTGCAGGCCATGGTGAAGAGGAACGTCGCGAGCATCTCCGGCGGAAGCGCGTCGTTGACGATGATCGGTCCGGGGTGCACAGTGCGCCACCACGTGACGCTGAAGTGCACGACCGGCACGTCTATGAACCCGAAGATGCCAACCACCGCGGCGAACCGCGCGGCCTGCCTGCCCGGCTCCGCGAGGCGCCGGACCATCAGGTAGCCGGCGTAGATGATCCACAGCACGAGCGTCGAGGTCAGCCGCGCGTCCCAGGTCCAGTAGGTGCCCCAGATTGGCTTGGCCCACAGCATGCCCATGACGAGCGTGACGGTGGTGAACACCAGGCCTACGAGCGCCCCCGCTCGCGCGAAGCGATCCGCGACGAGGCTCCCGTTGCGCAGGTAGATCAGTCCGCCCACCAGCACCACCGCGAAGCAGCCGTAAGCGGCGATCGCCGCGCTCACGTGCAGGTAGAAGATCCGCTGCACCGGGCCCTGCAGGGCGTCGGTCGGCGCGTACAGGAAGATGGCCGCGGCCGCGGCCAGCATCAATGCAACCGCCGCGATCGCCGCTTTCGTGTAGCCGCTATTCATCGAGCACGAACCGTGCCGCGAGTGACGTGAGCACCACGAACAGTATGTCGAAGTCCACGAGCAGAGCCATGGCCTGGTCGTAGCTGCCGCTCGCACCCATCGCCACCTGCACCGCCTGCCCGCCCGCGACGATAAAGGGGATCCACAGCGGCAGCGTGAGCAGAGGCAGCAGCAGCTCGCGCGCGCGGACGCGCGCCACCATGGCCGCGAACAGGCAGCCCAGCGCCGCCATCCCGATCGTCGCCAGCAGCACCGCGGCGACCACCTGCACGGACAGCGGCGTGCCGAAGAACAGCGCCAGCGCCGGCAGCAGCACGGCCTCACAGCCGACGAGGAGCAGGGTGGCCGACAGCGCCTTGCCGGCGAAGATCGCCACCGGCGAGGCCGGCGTCATCAGCAGCGCTTCGAGCGAGGCCTGCTCGCGCTCGGCGGCGAAGGCGCGCCCGAAGGCGACGAGCCCCGCAAACACCAGTGCGAGCCACAGCACCCCCGGCGCGATCGACGGGGCGTTGCGAGAGTCGATCTGAAAACCGAAGTTGGCGATCACCAGCGCGAGGATCACGAACTGGGCGAGCGCGGGCACGAGCTCGCGGGTGCGCCATTCAGCCCTCAGGTCCTTGCGCGCGACGGCGAACGCGACCGCGAAGGAGTTGGTCATTTCACGATGTGCAGGCGCGTCGCCGTCCCCACCGAGCGGCCGTGGCGAAGCATCAGCGTCCGCTGGCAGAGCCGGTTGGCGAGCGCGTGGTCGTGCGTGGCGAGCACCACGGTGCGGTCGCGCATGATGGCGGCCAGCAGGTCAGGTCCATCCGAACCGAGGCTCGCGTCCGGTTCGTCGAGGACGAGGAGCTTGGGGTCGTGCAGCACCGCGCGCCCGATCGCGAGACGCTGCTGCATGCCTCTAGAGAGAAGCCCGGCCGCGCGGCCCGCCACGGAGGCGAGGCCGACCAGCTCGAGCGTCTCCGCGGCTCGCGTCCGGCTCACGCCCTGGAGCGTGCAGAAGAACTCGAGGTTCTCTTTCGCGGACAGCGCCGGGTACAGGCCGGAGGCGTGGGCGACGTAGCCGATCCGCTGCCGGAGCCGGCGGCGCTCACGCAGAGCGTCGAGGCCCATGATCTCGAGGCGGCCGGAGGTCGGGCGCGCGGCGGTGGCGAGGATGCGCAGCAGCGTTGTCTTGCCCGCACCGTTCTCGCCCAGAACGGCCATGTGCTCGCCTGCGTCGATCGCTAGGTCCACCGATTCGAGAGCCACCTCGGAGCCGAACCAGTGGGTAAGACCATTGGCCACGAGGATGCTCATGAGATCCCCCCACCCGGCCGTGGCCTCCGGCCAGGGCCGACCTCCCCGGCTAGCGGGGAGGTGCCAGTTTCATCCGGGGTTTTGATCAGAGGCCACAACACGAATGGGAGGGCCGCGAAGAGGAGCAGCGTGGCGACGATCAGAGCCATCTAGACCCCCTGCGCAGCGGGCACGCGGCGCCTCACCGCCTCGACCGCCGGCGCTCGTTCTCCGAGGTTGCCCAGCAGCACGCCGAAAATGATGATCGCCCCACCCGCCCAGATCCAGCTCACAAGCGGATTGACGAACACCCGGAACGCAGCCGAGCCGTCGTTGTTGGTGCCCGCGAGCACGACGTAGACGTCCGCCAAGGGCGTTGTGTTGATCGCCACGCGCGTCAGGGACTGCCCGCCCAACCCCGTATAGGTGGCGAGGGCGGGCTGCAGAGTCGAGTCACCGAACCGCATCAACCCGACTAGCTCGCTGTGGTCGGCGAGCTGGTGCTGCTCGGAACCGGTGTAAGTCAGCGTGTAGCCGGCCACAGTCACCTGCTGGCCCGGAGCGAGCGTGACGTCCCTCTCCTGCTGCCAGAAGTGAGAGGCCGCGATGCCGGTCACGAGCACGGCGAGACCAAGGTGGGCAAGGTATGCGCCGTAGCTCCGCCGCCTGCGGCCCAGCATGGAGGGCACTCGCTTCCGGCCGGACTCGGCCGCGACAAAAACGCGGCCCGTGCCGCGGCCCAGGCGCGCGTACTGCGTGACGCACGTCGCCACGACCCCGGCGATGAGCGGAAACGCGATCAGGGCTGGGATGAGTCGCAAGCCCGCGACCAGCAGCGCTGCAAGCATCAGGAGCGCCACCGCTCCCGGCCACCTGAGCGCTCGAATCGAGGGCAGGCTGGCGGCGCGACGCCACGGAAGCAGCGGCCCGGCCGCCATCAAGGCGAGGACGGCGAGGAAGAGCGGCCCAGCCGCCCGCTCGTAATAAGAGGCCCCGACCACGCGCTGCTGGCCGAGCATCCCCGACACCAGCGGGAGCACGGTGCCCCACAGGACGACGGCGACGACTCCTATCAGGAGCAGGTTCTGAAGCACGAACGCGCCCTCTCGCGACACCGGCGCGACGGGTTGTACTGCGCCGCCCACGACATTCGAGCGGGCCGCCAGCAGCACCACCGAGAAGATGACGCAGACGACCAAGAAGGCCAGGAACCACGGCCCGATGGCGCTGATCGCGAAGGTGTGGACCGACGGCACGATCCCGCTGCGCACGATGAAGGTGCCGAACACGACGAGCAGAAAGGCAAGCATGACCAGGCCGAAGTTCCACGCTCGGAGCCTGCCACGCGTCTCCTGGACCATCGACGAGTGGAGGTACGCCGTCGTCGCGAGCCACGGCATGAGCGCCACGTTCTCCACCGGGTCCCAGCCCCAGTAGCCGCCCCATCCGAGCACGTGGTACGCCCACCACATTCCGAGGACGAGTCCCGTCGTCTGAAGGCTCCATGCGATGAGCGCGAAGCGCCGCGTGTGAGCGATCCAGGCGGAATCGGGACGGCCCGCCAGCAGGGCGGCCGAGGCGAAGCAGAACGGGATGGCGAAAGAGGCGAACCCGGCCAGCACCACCGGTGGGTGGATGAGCATCCCGCCGTCGCGGAGCACGGGGTTCAGACCGAGACCGTCCGGCGGCGTGATGGCGAGGAGGTCGAACGGGCTCGCCACGAGCACGAGGACGACCAGGAAGAAGGTGAGGATCGCCGCCATGAGGCCGGCGGCGTAGCCGGCGAGCTTCAGCCCGAGCGAGGCGCTCGCGACCAGCGACACGCTGCCGAGCAGGCCGAGCACCAGCGCCCAGTACAGAAGGGATCCCTCCTGCCCGCCGTAGAAACCCGCGGCCACGAGCGCCGCCGGGGTCGAAAGGTCGGTGTGCTCGGTGACGTAAGCGACCGAGAAGTCGTGGCTGAGCAGCGCCCATTCGAGGATGCCCCCCGCGCCCACGAGCATGGCGGCGGCAGCATAGAAGGCGCGGCGGCCGACCTGGACCATCACCGCGTCCTCGCGCCGGCCCGCCCAGAACGAGAGCACCGCGGAGAAGCCACCCATGACGAGCGCAGCGAGGAGGGCGCCCTCCCCCAGGTAACCGAGTATCACTGGGTGTACGAAGTCGTTGAGAACCGCGACGGGCACTTGGCCAGGAGCGTGCGCGCGTGGAAGATCCCGTCGCTGCCCAGCTTTCCTTCGGCCACCACCGTGATGCCCGGTTTGAAGATGTCAGGCAGCGCGCCGCTGTAATCGACGGGCACCGACGCCGTCCCGTCCTTCTCGGTGAACGTGACCCGAAGCCCACCGTCGCTCTTCACCACGTCGCTCTGCACGACGCCCGCGACCCTCACGTCACCGGCTCCGGTGTGCGACCGCAGCTCGCTCACGGTGAGGTAGTACTCGGTGGTTCCACCTGAGGCGGCAAAGATCAGGTAGCCGACGCACGCAGCCACGACCAATGCTGGGATGGACCACCTGATCATGTCGTGACCAGCAGGGCCAGGTAGTGGTTGAGCGTCGTCGCGTCGAGCGGCCCGGTGAACGACGCCGTGACAAGACCTTGCGCATCGATGAAGAACGTGGCCGGCAGCCCCGCCACCCCGTAGGCCTGGTAGCTGCCCACGACGATCGGCCCCGCCGGGTACGGGTGCTCATGCTGCAGCTCGAAGGTGGTGAACCCGCTCGTGGTGTCCTGGTTGTCAGCGCCGACGAAGGCGACGTCAGGATGGGCGGCCGCGCCGCCGGCGAGCACGGGCAGCTCCTGCACGCATGGGCCGCACCAGGAGGCCCAGAAGTTCAGCACGACCGGCTTGCCCTGCAGCTGCCACACCCGCACCTGCTCTCCTGCCTTGGTTTGAATCGCCAGCTTGGGCGCCGTCTGGCCAAGCAGCGGAGGGTTGGCGAGCGCTGCGTGCTCGAGGCCCCAGACCAGCGAAAGCATCAGCAGCGCACCGAGGGCGATCGCTATGACCGCGACCGTCCCAGACCTGCGGCTCACGCGCCTGAGTCTAGGGTCTTGAGGAGGCCGTTTGCCTTAGCGATCCGGGAGTACAGGCGCCCGCTGGGCTTGACGGTTCGCTCCAGCGTCACCCGATCCACCGCGATCAACCCGAAGTGCGCCTGGTAGCCGCGCGCCCACTCGAAGTTGTCTGTGTTCGTCCAGTGAAAGTAGCCGCGCACGTCGACGCCATCCTGGATCGCCAGGCGCACGTTCGAGAGGACGTCGGTGAGATACGCCTCGCGCTTCTGGTCATCGGCGGCCGCCAGCCCGTTCTCGGTGATGTACACCGGCTTGCCGAGGCCCTTCAGGTCGTTGAGCACCCCACGCATCCAGGCCGGGTCTGAGCTCCAGCCCAACTCGGTCACCGGCGCGCCCGGCACGTTGAATCGCCGGATGAACTGGTCCTGGTGCCGGCGGGGATCGAATGCGACGCACTGCCCGTGGTAATGCGCGATGCCGACGAAATCCGAGGTTGCCTCCACCACCTTGCGCAGCCGGCCCGGCGCGACCGGCCAGCGATCCACCGCCAGCTGAGCCGTCTGCGCCGCGAGCCGGTCGCGGCGGCTGGCGCTCGCGGGCATGAAGAGGAACTTGTGGTGGGACAGCCCGACCGGAGAGTCCGGCCAGCGTCGCTTGATCGCGACGTACGCCATCTCGTGCGCGCGCCGCATGTTTGACAGGACCCGGTAGGTGGAAGCGAGATCACCCCTGCGTCCGGGCGGAAACTCGCCGGTGATCCAGCCGTTCGCGGCGAAGATGTTCGGCTCGTTGATCGTGCACCACAAGGTGACGAGGTCGCCGATCTCCTCGACCACGCGGTGTACGTACGGCAAGAACGCGTGAGCGGACCCGGCGGCGGTCCATCCGCCCTTGCGTATGAACCAGAGCGGGTTCGTGAAGTGATGCAGCGTGACCATCGGCTGGATGCCCTGCTCGCGCAACTCGCCGAGGACGTCGCGGTAATGCCGGATCTGACGAGAATCGAACTCTCCTTGAGAAGGCTCGATGCGAGACCACTCGATCGACATGCGGTGCGCGTTCTGGCTCAGCTCGCGCAGCAGCGTGAAATCCTCGCGATAGCGGTGGTAGTGGTCGCACGCGATCTCTGACGTGTCGCCGTTGGCGATCCGGCCCGGCTCCTGCTCGAACTCCCACCAGTCGGAGTTGCGATTGTCGCCTTCGACCTGGTGGGCGGCGCTGGAGGTTCCCCACAGGAAGCCGTCGGGGAAGCCGTTCCCGACCACGGTCACGCCGCTGCGATCGTCGGGTTCGCCACGGACGGCGGCGGGATGTACTCCCAGGTCTCCGGAGTCTCGCCGTCCATCTCCAGCCGCAGCATCCCCGCCTTGTCGACCGTCTTGCGATACATCTCGCGCTCGTTGTGGGTTCGGCCGTCGAGCAGGATCCAGGCCGCGTTGAGGGGGTCTGCGTGGCTCACGATCGCCTGCGTCTCGCCCGGCCGTTCGCGGGCCATCCGCCGCGCCACCGCCAGCACGCGGCCGCCCAGGTTTTCGATCGACTCGTCGCCGGGCACGAGGCCGCGCTTGGCCTTGTGGACGAACCACAACGGGCGTAGAAGCGGAATCTGCCAGTAAGGCAAGCCCTGAAGGTAGCGGCTGAAGTCCGCCTCCCTCAGGTCGGGATCGCCCTCCAGCACCGCCGGCCGGACCAGCCTAGCGTTGACGAGCTGGGCGGTCTCGAGGGCGCGGGCCAGCGGGCTGTGGACGATCCGGCGGATGTCCTCGTCGCGAAGCCGGTCGCCGACCGCCGCCGACTGCACGCGGCCCAGCGAGCTCAGCTGAAACCCGTCGAGGTGCCCGTACAGGAGCTTGTGCGGGTTTTCCACGTCGGCGTGGCGAATCAAGTAGAGCCGGGTGTGGGTCACGAGAAAAGGCTAGGTCTTACTGGCTTCGCAGTGCGCCGACCGAGGTGCGGTTCGTTCCGCCCGAGCGCCCGCTCTCGAGGGCCTGGTAGGCCTCGCGCAGCAGGTTGCCGGTGTACTCGCGGCGGTTCATCAAGCCTGCCTCTTCGTTGTTCCGAGACAGGACCCCGATCGTGGCCGCCCCGCAGCTCACGGTGATGCGCTGCCAGTTGCCCGCCGTCGAGAAGTCGTGAGTCGCGATCGAGCGGCGGATCTTGTCGGCGGCGAGCGTCGCGCCCTGCTCGTCGGTCTCGGGCAGAACGATCGAGAAATGAGGCGGTCCCTCCGCGTCCAGGAAAGCGACGGTGTCGGTGTCGCGGATGGCCTGGCCCAGGCGCTCCGAGATCTCGCGCAGAAGGCCCTCGACCTGGATGTTCTCTAGCTCCTTGTGGATGTGCTCCGCATGGTCGAGCTCGACCACGAGCACCGAGAGAGGCCTGTGGTAGCGCACCGCCCGGTTGGCCTCCTGGCCGATCAGGGCATTGATGAACTTCGAGTTCCAGATGCCGGTGGTAGGGTCGACCACCCCGAACAGGGGGCTCGAGGTCCGGTCGGCCTGGCTGTGGCCGCAGCTCGGGCAGTACTGCGAGGTTTCGGGCAGCTCCGAGTTGCAGTACCAGCAGGTGGCCATGGCGGGCATTCTAGGCAACGGGACACCCGGGGACCCCCACAGAACACCCTGGTATGAGGGAAAACCCGGATGGTTTTCCCTGCGCGCAAGCGGCGAGCAGGATGGGACCTACTGATTGCATCGCCCGTGCGGCCTTGCCGCAGGGGCTGCTTCCATTCCGGTATACGGATGGGACTTTTGGGAATGATCCTCCTCGCCACGCTGGGTTGGCATCCAGGCACGCTGGGGGACGGCCGGAGTAAATCCGGCCTACCGGCCGCGCAGAGCAGAATTCTGATATGGCAGACCAGGGCGAACTTTTTGGGTTGGCGGCGGCGCCTGAGCCGGATGCGCCCCTGGCCACCAGGATGCGTCCCAGGACTTTCGA
>DAITQH010000027.1:0-26250 GCA_036833175.1 Candidatus Dormiibacterota bacterium | reverse complement strand
CCCTTCGGATTCCGCACATTTGGCGCCAACCGTGCGTTTTGAGGGGCCTAGCGCGAGGAGTGCGTCCTAGACTGGCGCACACATGGCTTCCGAACCCAGTCGACTCGAACCTCAGCGCGCAGCGGAGCTCCTTGGCCGGATCGAAGACAACGTCCATCGAGTCATCGTCGGCAAGGAGCACGTGGTGCGTCTGGCCATCACCGGCCTGCTGGCGGGGGGACACGTCCTGCTCCAGGACCTCCCGGGCACGGGTAAGACGATGCTCGCCCGCGCACTCGCGATGTCGGCGGGCGGGACCTTTCGCCGCATCCAGTGCACACCCGACCTGCTGCCTTCCGACATCACCGGCTCGAGCATCTTTAACCAGAAGGATCTGAGCTTCGAGTTCTTGCCCGGCCCCATCTTCGCCAACGTTGTTCTGGCCGACGAGGTCAACCGCGCGACGCCTCGCAGCCAGTCGGCGCTGCTCGAGGCCATGGGGGAGAGCCAGGTCACGGTCGAGGGCACGACGCGCACGCTCGAGCGTCCCTTCTTCGTCATCGCCACACAGAACCCGTCGGAGTTCCACGGAACATATCCGTTGCCCGAATCGCAGCTCGACCGTTTCATCCTGTCGGCCGCGATGGGGGCGCCCACTGACGCCGAGGCGATGGAGGTGCTGGCCCGGCGCGAGCACGGCGACCCGATCGCTGAGCTTGCCGCAGTCGTCGATCTGGCCGACGTGCTCGAGCTGCAGGACGCGTGCCTCCGCGTCGTGGCGGCGCCGGCGATCCGGACCTACATCGTGTCGCTGCTCCAGGCCATCCGCGCCCGACCCGACGTCCTGCTCCCGGCGAGCATGCGGTCCGGCGTCTACCTGCAGCGTGCGGCGCAAGCGTGGGCGCTCTTCGAAGGCCGAGATTTCGTCCTGCCTGACGACGTCAAACTGCTTGCCGTCTCGGTCCTCGCCCACCGGCTGAGCATGCGCGGCCGGGCGAAGGCGGAGGAGATGATCCGGGAGCTGGTCGCTTCGATTCCGCTCCCACCGCTGAGGCAGCACTGAGACCAACACCCAGGCTGATTGGCGCGTTGGTGCTCGCCGCGGCCGTGGAGTATTACGGGACGACGTCCGAGGTGCCCTGGCTGTTTCTGCTGGCGAGCTGGATCGTGGCGCTGTGTCTCGTGTCCTTCGTCTACGCGTTGTGGAATCGCGCCGGGCTGCGGACACACCTTCGCGCACGCGGCGCCAACGCCGCCCTCGATTCGCCTGCCGGCGGGCTGCCCGCACATCTCCTGCGCGAGGCCACGCTGCCCGGGCCGATCTTCGAGGGCGACGACCTCGAGCTCGAGGTCGGGCTCGACACGACCGGCGCGCCGCGAGGGCCGGCGCGGTTCGTTGGCGTAGTGGGTTCGCAGCAGATCGGTGTCGCGACCGGCATGGTGCCGCGCTCGGGCTGGAGGCAAGCGGTGAATCTCGAGCGCGTGAGCCGTGGGCCTGTTGCCGCCCGCGACTGGGTGCTGGAGTCGAGCGACCTCGCCGGCATGTTCCGCAGCCGGCGCCGCAGCCCGGACGCGGAGGTGGCACTCGTGCTTCCTCGGTTCGCCGCCCTTGACCGCCGGCCCCAGACCCGCGAGCTGGAGGCGAGCGTGGCCGCCCCGCGGGCCGGATCCGGGACGGAGCTGTTCGGTGTGCGTGAGTACCGGCCCGGGGATTCCCTGCGCCGCATCCACTGGCGCTCGAGCGCACGACATGGCGAGCTGGTCGTCCGCGAGTACGAGCCGCCGGGCGTGCAGACGCTGGGCATCTTCTGCGATCCCGACCCGGGCGGTCCCGAGATCGCGGATCAGGTCGCGCGCATCGCGGCTTCGGAAGCCTGGGACTGCATACGCAACGGCGGTCGCGTGATGCTGTGGGGACCGGGCCTCGCGCCGAGCGTCTCGCGCGAAGCGCGCTCCCTCTGGGCTGCGCTCGAGTGGCTGGCGCGCTACCCGGCGCAAGCCACTCAGGGCGAGGACGCCGACCCGCCGCGAGTGAGCGAGGCCGTGGCCGTGAGCGGCAGCGCGCACCCAGAGGTCCTGGAGGCGCTCGAGATGGTGCGACGCCGCGGGGGAATGGTGCGGGCATGGGTTGTGGGCGCCGCGGACTTTGATCTCGATGGGCCGGTGCAGCACGTCGGCACGAGCTGGCCGTTGTGAGACTCCGCCTGCCGGCCTCACCGGTCGAGAACTCAATCGAAGGGCGTGCATTCGTGTTCTCGGGTTTCTGCGTCGCGGTGCTGGCGATCGTGCTGTACGGCCAGGACTATGTGGCGCCGGCGGCCGGCGTCGCGGCGACTGCCATCGGCCACGTGGTCAGCTACCGAGGCAGGGCACGGAAACGCAGCTTCCTCGGCCAGGCGCTGCTTGCTTCCCTCGTGTTTGCCGGCCTCGCCTATTTCCTCGCAGACTCGATCCTGGCGCTCTTTGGCGGCGTGCTGCCGCAGGCCAACTTCGCGATCGCGCTCGTCGCGGTCACAAGCTTCGATCTCAAGACGCGCCGCAACTGCTACTCGAGCCTGTGGATCAGCCTCGCGATCCTCTACCTGGCAGCGGTGTATGCCTGGGACTATCCGTTCGGGATCCTGGTCGCGCTCTGGGCGATCTGCCTCGCGGGCTTCTGGGTGGCGTCTCACCTGCGCCGGATGGAAGCGCGGCTGAGCGTTCCACCCGCGGCACTCGCCGCAGTGGTGCTCGGCGCGCTCGCAGTGGGCCTGGCCGGGTTCGTGCTGATCCCGCAGCCGGCCTCGTTCGCGCCCACCCCGCTGGTCGTCTCCCTGCCCAACTTCGTGAACTTCAAAGGCGAGCTCGAGAATCCAGCGTTGCCGCTGGTCCAGCTGAGCGGCGACCCATCGGGCGCGACGAGCAGCGTCGACCTCCATTTCCGCGGCCGGCTGGGCGACACCCCGGTGATGTACGTGCGCACCGGAGCGCCCGCCTACTGGCGCGGCCTCGTCTTCGATACTTACCAGGGAGGCGTGTGGACCACCTCCAAGCGCGGCTATCTCGCGATGCAGCCTTTCATCCCGCCGCGCCTGCTTCCGCCCGCGCCGCCCAACAACCTCGGCACATTCGTCCAGGTCTTCCGCGTCCTGCGCCCGCTGCCGGGCGTGATCAGCGCCGCCTACCCGATCCAGAGCCTGTACGCGCCAGTCACGTCGCTGCGGGAGGATGCCTACGGGACCTTCTTCACGCCGGACCTGTTGCGGCCTGGCCAGACCTACAGCGTCGTCTCCTATTTGCCCAACCTGACAGCGAAGGAGCTGCAGACCGAATCTGTCGCGACCGCTTCCCAGTACATCGACCCCGTGTACCTCGACGCCGGCGGACTGTCGCAGCAGGCGCGGACCCTCGCGCAGACAGCGGTGGCCGGACACACGGCGAATGAGTTCGACGAGGTCATGTCGCTGACCAGCTACCTCCAGGCGAACTTCCGGTACTCGCAGCAGCTTGGCCACGTGCCGGCCGGACGCGACCCGGTCGACTGGTTCCTGTTCGACGTGAAGATCGGGTACTGCGAGCAGTTCGCGACCGCGGAGACCATGATGCTGCGCAGCCTGGGCATTCCCGCCCGCCTGGCCACGGGGTATTCGACAGGAACCTATGACGCGGTGCTGGACCAGTCGGTCGTGCACGAGCGCGATGCCCACGCATGGGTCGAGGCTTGGTTCCCGAACCATGGGTGGGTGCCGGTCGACCCATCGCCTGGATTCTCCGCGCTGGCCGCGACGCAGTTCCCCTCGCACTGGGCGGCCGGCGGCATTGCGCGCCTCATTCCTCACCTCGAGATCGGCGCGCCGCTGGGCGCGATCGGCTCGCTGGGTTTGGTGGCCGCGATCCCGGTCGGTATCGCGATCGTCGCGCTGGCGGTCTTCGCCTGGGCCTGGCTTCGAGCACGCCGGGGGCGGCGCACGGGGCGGATCAGAGCTGCGCCGGGACAATCGGATTTGCTCCGGCTTTATGAACAGCTCCAGCGCAAGCTGGGCCGGCGCCGCGCACCACCGGAGACGCCGCTTGAGTACCGGCGAGGATTCTCCCCCCCGCAGCAGCTTGAATCCCTGCTGGAAGAGGTCACGCAGGCTGTGAACGAAGGCGTGTATGCGGGTCGGTGGCGCGACCCCGATTCTGTACGGGAGCTGTCTGACCGCTTATCCTGACCCGCCGTGGCCAAAGCTTTGAAACACACCGGTGCGGAGTCGGTTCGTTGGGATCTCGGCGACCTCTACCAATCGCCGACCGATCCCGCCCTGGAGGCGACCATCGCCCACGCGCTGGAGCGCGCCAAGGCTTTCGAGGCGGCCTATAAGGGCAAGGTCGCGACCCTCGAGCCGCACGAGTTCGCCGCGATGATGCGCGAGCTCGAGCAGAACGAGGACGAGGCGGCGAAGCCGGAGGTGTACGCGTACATGCTGCACAGCCAGGACACGCGGGATGCGGCGGCGGGAAGGGTGCTGGCCAGGGTGCGCGAAGCCGCCGCCGAGCGCGGGAGCCACGGCGTGTTCTTCTCGCTCGAGCTGGCCCAGGTCAGCGACGCGCAGGCCGCCAAGCTCTACGCGCACCCCGAGTCGGCTCGCTACCGGCACACGATCGAGGAGGCGCGCAAGTTCCGCCCGCACCAGCTGTCGGAGCCGGAGGAGCGGGTTCTGACGGAGTTCAGCCCGGTCGGAGACTCGGCCTGGGTCCGTCTGTTCGACGAGCTGTCCTCGGCGATCAGGGTCGAGCTGGACGGGCGCGAGCTCGCTCTCGAAGAGGCCCTGACAATGCTCCGTGAACCGAACCGCGAGCTGCGCCGCAGCGCAAGCCATGCCATCACTGGCGCGCTGCGCGAGGACATCCGGACGCGCGGTTACATCTTCAACATCATCCTCCAGGAGAGAGCGATCGACGATCGGCTGCGTCATTTCCCGACGTGGATCTCGATGCGGAACCTGGCCAACGAGACTTCTGACGAGGCGGTGCAGGCTCTAGTCGAGGCCGTGACCGGCCGCTACGACGTGTGCGTGCGCTACTACCGCGTGAAGAAGAAGCTGCTCGGCGTCGGCGACCTGCACGAATGGGACCGTTACGCGCCGATCGGCCAGGTCACCCGCGACATGTCGTGGGAGGAGGCCAAGGAGCTGGTACTGGGCTCTTTCAATCACTTCTCGAAGCGCGCCGGGACCCTGGTGGAGGACTTCTTCACACATGCGTGGATCGATGCTCCGGTGGTGCCGGGCAAGGCCGGTGGGGCGTACTGCATGCCCGTCACGCCACGCCACCATCCGTACGTGATGCTGAACTTCACGGGCAAGCTGCGCGACGCGCTCACGCTGGCCCACGAGCTCGGTCACGGCCTGCACGACAGGTTGGCTTCGAAGCAGCACATCTTCGATTTCCACCCGCCGCTGACTCTGGCCGAGACGGCATCCGTATTCGGCGAGGCTCTGACATTCGACCGCATCATGGCCGCGGAGAACGACCCCAAGGTCCGCCTTGCGATGCTCTGCAGCCAGGTCGAGGATGCCTTCTCGACCGTTTTCCGCCAGGTCGCCTTCAACCGTTACGAGGATGCCTGCCACACCGCCCGCCGGACCGAGGGCGAGCTGGCGGTCGAACAGCTGGGCGAGATCTACCAGGCGCAGCTGCAGCCGATGTTCGGCGACGCCCTCACCCTTACGGACGAGCACAAGGTGTGGTGGAGCTACGTCGGCCACTTCCTGCACACGCCGGGCTACGTCTATGCGTACGCGTTCGGGAATCTCCTGGCGCTTTCGGTCTATCACCGCTACCTGGAGCAGGGCCCGGAGTTTGTAGACGCCTACCTGGACTTCCTGGCCGCTGGCGGGTCGACACGGCCGGACCAGCTGGTGAAGAAGATCGGAATGGACATCACGGACCCGGGCTTCTGGGACTCAGGCCTGAAGATCCTGGATGGAATGGTGACCGAGGTGGAGCGCCTGGCCGGCACGACCTGATCGCCCAGCGCCGCAAAATTCCGCTCGTTTGGCGCCACCCGTCCCTTTGGCTGCAGGTTTTTGCGCACTTATGGCGTCAGCGGTGCGAAATTGACGGCCGCTCCCGGCCCTTCTTCAGCAGACCGATAAACTAGGCGCTACATAGCTGGGGCCCGCCGCCGCGGGTGTGCGCCACCTTGTGGTGGTGAGGGAGTGACATGACCGTCACCGAGACTCTTGCGACCACTGATCTCGAATTTGCCCGCCAGCTTGGCCAGCAGCTGCGCGTCGACTCGATCCGCTGCAGCACAGCAGCCGGGTCAGGTCACCCGACCTCCTCGATGTCCGCTGCCGACCTGATCGCCGTCCTCATTGCGCGCTACCTGCAGTACGACTGGTCCAAGCCGAAGGACCCCAACAACGACCACATGATCTACTCCAAGGGACACGCATCGCCCCTCTGCTACGCGATGTTCAAGGCGGTCGGCGCGATCACTGACACCGAGATGATGACCTTCCGCAAGTTCGGATCCAGGCTCCAGGGCCACCCGACGCCCCTGATTCCGTGGGTGGACGTCGCCACCGGCTCGCTCGGGCAGGGGCTGCCGGTCTCGGTGGGCGTCGCGCTCGCCGGCAAGGACCTGGACAAGCTCCCGTTCCACGTCTGGACCCTCTGCGGCGACTCCGAGCTGGCCGAGGGATCGATCTGGGAAGCGTTCGACAAGGCCGGCCACTACCAGCTCGCCAACCTCACCGCGATCCTCGACATCAACCGGCTCGGGCAGCGCGGCGAGACGGAGTTCGGCTGGAGCCTCGATGCGTACAGGCGGCGGGTGGAGGCCTTCGGCTGCTTCCCGATCGTGATCGACGGGCACGACGTGACAGCAATCGACCGGGCCTACGGCCAGGCTCTCTCGGCGACCGGCAAGCCGACGGTGATCATCGCCAAGACGATCAAGGGCAAGGGGTTCTCGGAGATCGAGAACAAGGACGGCTGGCACGGCAAGGTTCTGCCGCCGGACATGGCAGAACGGGCCATCAAAGAGCTCGGCGGCATCCGCCACCTGAAGGTCAAGACGGCCAAGCCGGAGCCAAGCCCGCGCGCACCGAAGCGGCCCGAGCCCATTCCGAATGTGATCCTCCCGGTCTACACGGCAGACGACAAGGTCCCCACCCGGAAGGCTTACGGCGACGCGCTCCTCGCGCTCGGCGCCATCCCCGAAGTGG
Source organism: Candidatus Dormiibacterota bacterium (assembly GCA_036833175.1). GTDB lineage: Bacteria > Chloroflexota > Dormibacteria > Dormibacterales > Dormibacteraceae > Palsa-870. Next base: position 19,075 of record DAITQH010000027.1, on the reverse strand, counting down.
TGGCGATGGACGGTGAGGTGTCGAACTCGACGCACGCCGACGAGTTCGCCAAGGCCTATCCCGAGCGCTTCTTCGAGATGTGGATTGCGGAGCAGCAGCTGGTCGCGACCGCGGTTGGGATGAGCGTGCGCGGCTACAAGCCCTTCGCGTCGACCTTCGCCGCCTTCTTCAGCCGCGCCTATGACTTCATCCGCATGGCAGGCATCTCCGAGGCGAACATCCGCCTGGTCGGCTCGCACGCCGGGGTCGAGATCGGACAGGACGGACCCTCGCAGATGGCGCTCGAAGATCTTGCCTCGCTGCGGGCGATCAACGGCTCAACCGTGTTGTACCCGTGCGATCCGAACCAGACGGCCAAGCTCACTCGCCTGATGGCCGACACGCCCGGGATCGTGTACATGCGCACCACGCGCGGCGCGTACCCGACGATCTACGGACCGAGCGAGAGCTTCAAGGTCGGCGGATCCAAGGTGGTGCGCCAGACGCCGAAGGACCGGGTCACTCTCATCGGCGCGGGCGTGACTCTGCACAACTGCCTCGCCGCAGCTGACGCTCTCGCTGCGAAGAAGATCCCCGCGCGCGTGATCGACCTCTACTCGGTCAAGCCCGTGGACGTGAAAACGCTGCGCGAGGCGGTGCGCGTCACCAAGGGAAGGCTGGTCATCGTCGAAGACCACTACCCCGAGGGCGGCCTGGGCGCCGCGGTGATGGAAGCGCTCGCGGCCGACGGGGTAGCAATGAAGATTGCGCACCTCGCGGTGAGGGGGTTGCCGACCTCGGGCAAGCCCGAAGAGCTGATGAACGCCGCCGGCATCTCGGCCCGGCAGGTCGTGGCTGCGGCCACCAAGCTCTTACAGTCGAAGTGATGGCAACACAGACGAGCCGGGCGCGCGCAGGGCGCATTAGAGAAAGCGCGCGCGCAGGGCGCATTGCAGATAAACACAACGCGATCAAGGAGCTCAAGCAGGCCGGCCAGTTCCTGTGGCTCGACAACATCCGCCGCCAGCTCATCACGTCGGGTGAGCTCGCCCGGCTGCGCGACGAGGGCCTGACCGGCGTCACCTCCAATCCGACCATCTTCGAGAAGGCTGTCAGCGGATCGACCGACTATGACGAGCCGATGGTCCAGCTGGTTCGCGAGAAGGTGAAGCCCTCGGACATGCTGTGGGGCCTCATGGTCGAGGACATCCAGGCGGCGGCCGACGTGTTCAGGCCGGTGTTCGACAAGACCAAGGGCAAGGACGGCTACGTGAGCATCGAGGTCTCGCCCACCGTCGCCGCGAGCACCCGCGCGACGATCAAGTTCGCCGAGGATCTGCGCGAACGCTGCCGGCGGCCGAACGTGATGGTCAAGATCCCGGCGACCAAGGAAGGCTTGCCGGCGATCGAAGACCAGATCGCCAAGGGCCACAACATCAACATCACGCTGATCTTCGCCGTCGACCGCTACGACGAGGTAGTCGAGGCCTACCTGTCGGGTCTGGAGACGCTGCACAAGAAAGGAGGCGACCTGAGCAAGGTCGCCAGCGTGGCGAGCTTCTTCGTCAGTCGCGTGGACACGAAGGTCGACAAGATGCTGGCGGAGAAGATCAAGAGCACTCCTAGCCGAGCCGAGCAGCGCGAGCTGGAGAAGCTTTACGGCAAGGCGGCGATCGCCAACTCGAAGGTCGCCTACGAGCACTTCAAGGAGCTCTTCAGCGGCGATCGTTGGGAGAAGCTGCGCAAGGCGGGCGCGCGAACGCAGCGCCCTCTGTGGGCCAGCACGTCGACGAAAGACCCTCGCTATCCCGACACGTACTACGTCGAGGAGCTGATCGGACCCGACACGGTGGACACCATTCCGCCCGCCACGCTCGCCGCCTTTCGCGAGCACGGCGAGGTTCGCCGCAGCCTGGACGAGAACGTGGAGATCGCCAAGCGCCAGCTGAAGCAGCTCGCCGAGGCCGGCATCGACCTGGACCAGGTCACCCAGGAGCTCGAGGTCGAAGGTGTGGCGGCGTTCACGAAGTCGTTCGAGAGCCTGCTCGAGGCGCTGACGAAGACCTCGAAGGACATCAAGGCGGGGAAGGGGCCGCGCCAGTGGCACAGCCTCGGTTCGCTGCAACCCGCGGTCGACCAGCAGCTCGCGACTCTGCAGAAGCAGGACGTGGCGCGGCGGCTGTGGGCGAAGGACTCGATGTTGTGGAGCGCCGACCCTGCGAAGCGCCAGGAGATTGTCGACCGTCTCGGGTGGCTCAACGTCGCGGAGAAGATGCTTGAGCATGTGTCCGAGCTACGCGGCGTCGCCAAAGCTGGTCGCGCTTACACGGACGTCGTGCTGCTCGGCATGGGCGGATCGAGCCTCTGCCCGGACGTGCTGCGCAACACCTTCGGACCGGTCAAGGGCCATCCGCGGCTGCACGTGCTGGACACCACCGACCCGGCGACGATCCTCGCGACGCGCCGCAAGATCCAGCTCGGAAAGACGCTCTTTATCGTCGCATCGAAGTCCGGAGAGACGACTGAGACGCTCTCTCACTTCGCCTACTTCTGGGACCAGGTCGAGAAGACCGGCGCTGGCTCCAGGGCCGGTCGCCAGTTCGCCGCGATCACGGACCCCGGCACCTCGCTTGAAAAGCTCGCGAAGGACCACGGTTTCCGCTGGATCTTCCCGGGTTCGCCCGACATAGGCGGCCGCTACTCGGCGCTCAGCTACTTCGGCCTCGTGCCTGGCGCGCTCATGGGCGTCGACGTCGAGCAGCTGCTGCAGCGGGCGACGGAGATGGCAAGCGCGTGCGCGGACTCTGTGCCGCCGGAGACGAACCCGGGCATCTGGCTCGGCGCGGTCATGGGCCAGCTCGCGCTGAAGGGGCGCAACAAGCTCACCCTCATCACCTCCCCGAAGGTCGCGACCTTCGGCTACTGGGTCGAGCAGCTCATCGCTGAGAGCACCGGGAAGCAGGGCAAGGGCATCGTCCCCGTCGAGGGCGAGCCTCTCGGCCGCCCGCCGGTCTACGGCAACGACCGGCTATTCGTCTACATCAGGATGGATTCGGACGCGCCCAACCGCGCGGTGAGCGCGCTCGAGAAGGCGGGCCAGCCGGTGGTCACGCTGACCTTGCGAGACAAGCTCGACCTCGGCGGCGAGTTCCTGCGCTGGGAGATCGCAACCGCGATCGCGGGCTCGATCCTGGGCATCGACGCGTTCGACCAGCCCAACGTCCAGGAGTCCAAGGACAACACCAAGAGGGTCCTGGCGATCTACAAGAGCAAGGGGAAGCTACCGTCCGCGGAGTCCTCCCCTGCAGCGAAGTCGAAGGCCGGCCTCAAGGCACTTCTGGCGAAGGCAAAGCCTGGCGCGTATTTCGCGACCATGGCCTACACGGCGCGAACGCCCACATCGGAGGCCGCGATCGCTGCGATCCGCACGGCTGTGCGCGACAGCACGCGCATCGCGACCACGGCGGGCTACGGACCGCGCTTCCTGCACTCGACCGGCCAGCTGCACAAGGGCGGACCCAAGACGGGGTTGTTCCTCCAGGTCGTGCAGCAGGACACGAGCGACGTGCCGATCCCCGGCCAGCCGTTCAGCTTCTCCATCCTCAAGCAATCGCAGTCGCTGGGCGACCTCCAGTCGCTCACCTCACGCCGCCTGCCGGTGCTGCGCGTCACGCTCGGCAAAGACCCTGCCGCGGGTTGGAAGGCGCTGGTCGCCGCCATCAGATCGGCGGTCAAGTAGCCATGGCGCTTCGCTCCCTCACCCAGGCCCTCCCCCAACGGGGGGAGGGATTAAAGGAGAGGACTTAATGGAAATGGGAATGGTCGGCCTGGGCCGCATGGGCGGGAACATGGTGCTGCGCCTGCTCAAGCGGGGACACCGGATGGTCGCGTTCGATCTCTCTCCGGAGGCGGTCAAGCGTCACGAGGACGCGGGCGCGGTGGGCACGGGCTCGTGGGAGGAGTTCGTCGCCAAGTTCACGTCCAAGCCGCGCGTGATGTGGGTGATGGTCCCGGCGGGCGACCCCACGACGCAGGCGATCGACAAGCTCATCGAGCTCGGCGACCCCGGCGACATCATCATCGACGGCGGCAACACCAACTGGAAGCTCGCGATGCAGGACTGCGCGCGCATCAAGGCGAAGGGCATGCACTACATGGATGCCGGAACGTCTGGCGGCATCTGGGGGCTCGAGTACGGCTACTGCCTGATGGTCGGCGGGGAGCAGGAGATCTATGACCACTGCCTGCCCTTGCTGCAGGCCCTCGCGCCGGACGACGGCGGCCTGGTGCGCACCGGTCCTGAAGGCTCGGGGCACTTCGTGAAGATGGTGCACAACGGCGTCGAATACGGGCTCATGCAGGCGTACGCCGAAGGCTTCCAGGTGATGAAGCTCTCCAAGAGCTTCCCGGGAATGGACATGCCGGCGATCGCGGAAGCCTGGCGCACGGGCAGCGTCGTCCGCTCGTGGCTGCTTGATCTGATCGCCAGGGGACTGGAGCAGGATCCCGAGCTTTCGACCATAAAGGGTTGGGTCGAGGACACGGGCGAGGGACGCTGGACGGTGGAGGCGGCCATCGAGGAGTCGGTGCCGGTGCCCATCATCGCCGAGTCGCTGTTCGCTCGATTCCGCAGCCGGATGGAGAACACGTTCGGCGACCGCATGCTCGCGATGATGCGCAACCAGTTCGGCGGCCACGCGGTAGTCACCGACGCGAAGGGAGAAGCGGCGCGTAAATGACCGGCCATTGCACCTCCCCGCTCGCCGGGGAGGTCGGCGCGTTAGCGCCGGGTGGGGGGGTCCGCTTATGACAGCGGTGGCCATCAACCCCACTACAAGCACCCCGACCACAAATCCTCTCGCCGAGGGCCTTCACGACTACCGCGTCGGCGAGCCCTGCATCATGGTCATCTTCGGCGCGACCGGCGACCTGAGCGGCCGCAAGCTGCTGCCCGCGCTCTACAACCTCGCCAAACAGCGCCTGCTCCCGGCGGGCTTCGCGGTGGTGGGCGCAGCGATCGACGACATGACCGACGACTCGTTCCGCAAGCACGCCTCGGAGAAGATCTCGGAGTTCTCGCGCACGCAGCCGATCGACCAGCGAGTGCTCGATTCCTTCCTGGGCGCGTGCTTTTACTCGAAGGTCGACTTCGGCAAGCTCGACGAGTTCAAGGGCCTGCAGCGGCGCCTGGGCGAGCTGGACACGACACGCCACGTTTCGGGCAACCGCATGTTCTACTGCGCCACCCCGCCGCCGACCTACGAGACGATCGTCGAGCAGCTGAACGCCGCGGGCATGGTTACGGGTCCCGGGTTTCACCGCATCGTGGTCGAGAAGCCGTTCGGCTCAGACCTCAAGTCCGCGCGCGAGCTGACTGCCATTCTCCAGCGGGTCTTCCACGAAGACTCCGTGTACCGGATCGACCACTACCTCGGCAAAGAGACCGTGCAGAACATCATGGCCTTCCGTTTCGCCAACTCCATCTTCGAGCCCGTTTGGAACACCAACCTGATCGACTCGGTGCAGATCACCGTCGCGGAGGAGATCGGAGTCGAGGGTCGTGGGGCGTACTACGACAAGGCTGGAGCCCTGCGCGACATCGTGCAGAACCACGCGCTTCAGCTGGTGACGCTCGTCGCGATGGAGCCGCCGCTGGCGTTCGAGGCCAACGCCGTGCGCGACGAGAAGGTAAAGGTGCTGCGCGCGATCAAGCCCATCACCGACGAGGAGGTGGCGCGCGCGACAGTGCGCGGTCAGTACGCCAAAGGATGGGTGTTGGGTCAGCAGGTGCAGGGCTATCGAGACGAGCAGCATGTCGCTCCTGGCTCGCTGACGGAGACATTTGCCGCGCTCAGGCTCACTATCGACAACTGGCGCTGGGCGCACGTGCCCTTCTACATCCGCGCCGGCAAGCGGATGCCGAAGCGTGTGACCGAGATCCGGATCCAGTTCAAGCGGCCGCCACACATGACGTTCGGACCGGACGCGACGCAGGAGCTCGATCCCAACGCGATCACATTGCGCATCCAGCCCGAGGAGGGCATCTCGCTTCGCTTCGGTGCGAAAGTGCCCAGCGCGGGCCTACGCATCCGCAGCGTGACGATGGATTTCCAGTACATGACCGCGTTCCTGGTCGAGACTCCGGAGGCCTATGAGCGCCTGCTGCTCGACTGCATGATCGGCGACCCAACGCTGTTCACGCGCGCCGACGAGGTCGAGGCGGCGTGGAAGCTCATCGACCCTATCGAGGCGGCCTGGCGCGATGACCGGCCGCCGCTGGCGATGTACCCGGCCGGCACGTGGGGACCGCCCGCCGCGGACAAGCTGATCCAGCAGGACGGGATGGAGTGGCACCGGCCGTGAGCAGCGCGATCGCACCGGAACCGGATGTCGCATGGCGCGGCGAAGGCGTCTCAATGAACGAGGTGCTGTCGGCGCTGAAAAACATCCGCAGGAAGTTCGCCCTGGCGGAGGTCAGCGAGACCGAGCTGCCGCACCCGCGGAACTGCATCATGACGTTGCTGGCCATCGCCTCGACCGATGCCGAGGAGCGCAGGGCACAGCGCGCCGTAAGAGCCATCGGAAACCATCACCCAGCGCAGGTGATCGTGATCCGAGACCAGCCCGAGCTGCGGAGCGGACTGATAGACGCGACGATCACGACCGACACGCTGCGCCCGCAGCTGGGATGCGCCATGCAGTGCGAGCTGATCACGCTGCGCGTCCGCGGCGCCGTCGGCGAGCACCTGTCGGGCCTCGTCGACCCATTGCTGCAGAGCGGGGTGCCCAACTACCTGTGGTGGGTCGGCACGCCGACGTTCGGCAAGCAAGAGCTCGGTGACGTGCTGAAGATCTGCGACGCCTTGTTCGTGGATTCCGCCCGCTTTGACGCACCGTACAAATCGTTCCTGGAGATGACCAAGCTGGTCGCGCACTCCCACAAGAGCCTCGGGGTGGGCGACCTGCAGTGGGCGCGCCTGGAGCCGTGGCGCGAGAGCGTCGCGCAGTTCTTCGCCCCGCCGGACCGGCGCCCCTTCCTCAAGGGCATCTCAGAGGTCGGCGTGGACTATTCCGGTGAAGGCCGCGGCAACCGGGTGGCGGCGGCCCTGCTCATCGGTTGGATGGCCACGGCCCTCGGCTGGAAGCTGCAGAAGTCGGCCGGAGGCGCCGGTGGGACGGTGGTCGCGCACTTCGCCGCGGAGGGTTGGCGGCCGGTGCAGGTCGCGTTCAGGTCGGTGCCCAGGACTCACTTGGCGCAGGGTGAGATCGCGGGGATCCGGATCGGCGGCGCCGCGGCTGGCAGGACCTTCAACCTGTCGGTGCTGCGCGATCCCAACAGGGAGCGGACCGTGCGGCCGGACATCGGGGGCGGCGCTTACAGCCCGCTTCACCACACGGGCGGGGAGGACGAGGCGGGGCTCGAGATCGCGCAGCGCAAGGTCGAGTGGCATCGAGACGTGCTCCAGGAGAGCTCGGAGCAGCTGCACCACACGGCGACCGGCGACCTGCCGGGCGACAGCCGGCCGAAGCCGCCGGCAGTGGTCATCCGCGAGCGGCGGCGCCTGGATAGCTCACGCGTACTGCTCACGCTGATCGAGATCGGAGATGCCGGCACCCTGCGCCACGTGCAGCAGGTCGAGCCCGAGGACGAGGCGACGCTGCTGCTGGAAATCCTCTCGCACGGGACGCAAGACAGCGTCTTCGGCCGCTCGCTCATCGCCGCTGCCGAGCTCATGCGCTCGATCTAGTGGAGGACATCTTCACCGTCGTCGAATCGCCCGAGGATGTCGCGCGGGCTGCGGCCGTCGACCTCGCCGAGGCGCTGCGCGATGGCGCGCGCACCCTCGTCTTGGCAGGCGGATCGACGCCTCGGCGATGCCACGAGCTCCTGTCGGAGATGGACATCGCCTGGGGCCGGGTGAGCATCCTGTTCGGCGATGAACGCTGCGTGCCGCCCAACCACCCGGACAGCAACTACCTCATGGCGCGCGAGTCACTGCTCGACCGGGTATCGCCCGCGACCGTCTACAGGATGTCCGCCGAGCTCGGGCCAGACGAGGGAGCCGAGCTCTACGCGCGCGTCGTCGAGATGGTGGCGCCGCTTGACCTGGTCATGCTGGGAGTGGGGGAGGACGGCCACACCGCATCCTTGTTTCCGAACCATCCAGGGCTCCATGCCACCGGCCTGGCCGTGGGCATCCGGAACTCGCCCAAACCGCCTCCGGAGCGCGTGACGCTGACTATGAGCGTGCTCCAGGCAGCGAAGCGCGTGATCATCGTCGCCACCGGCGCGGGCAAAGCCGACGCCGTCGCCCGCGCCAAACGGCACGAGGTCCCATCGGGGATGATCGGAGGTGCAAGGTGGTTCATCGACAGGGCCGCAGCCGGCCATTGAGCAGGATCGAGATCGTGACGTCGATTCTCTCGGCGGACATTGGACGCCTGGCCGAGCAGGTGAAGGAGGCCGAGGCCGCCGGCGCCGATCGCATCCAGGTCGACGTGATGGACGGGCATTTCGTTCCGAACCTCACGTTCGGGCCACAGGTGGTCGAGGCGGTGCGACGGGCGACCAAGCTGCCCATCGAAGCTCACCTGATGGTCGAGCACCCGGAACTTTTCATCGAGGCGTTCGCGAAAGCCGGCGCCACGTTGATCGAGGTGCAGGTCGAGGCGACGACCTCTCTCTATCGCACAGTGCAGTCGATCAAGGAGTTCGGCTGTAAGGCGGGCGTCGCGATCAACCCGGCCACGCCGCTCGAGGACCTGCGCGAGATTCTGCCCTACATCGACCTGGTCAACGTGATGACGGTCGAGCCCGGATTCGGCGGCCAGAAGTTCATCGCGCATAGCCCCGAGAAGGTCAGCCGGCTGCGAGCGATGGTGCCGGACATGGAGATCGAGGTCGACGGCGGGATCGACGCGAAGACCGCGCCGCTGGCCGTGAGCGCGGGTGCGACCGTGCTGGTGGCCGGCAACTCGGTATTCGGATACGAGCAAGGCGTTGCAGCAGGGATCAAAGCAATTCGACAAGCCCTTGCACCCTTCCCCCCGAGGGGGAAGGCCTAATTGACTGACGAGCTCAAGAAGGCCGCCGCGGAGAAAGCGCTGGAGCTCGTCCAGGACGGCATGCTGCTCGGTCTGGGAAGCGGGTCGACCGCGAAGTTCTTTACGGAGGGCGTTGGCCGGTTGGTGGCGGACGGTATGAAGCTGCGGTGCGTGCCCACCTCGCGCGCTACCGCAGAGATGGCGGCCGAGCTCGGGATTCCCATCGTGCAGGAGCCCGTCGGCCCAATTGACCTGGCGGTCGACGGAGCCGACGAGGTGGATCCGTTGCTGAACTTGATCAAGGGACGTGGAGGCGCTCTGTTCCGCGAGAAGCTCGTGGCGGAGGCGGCGAAGCGATTCATCGTAGTGGTGGACGACTCCAAGCTCGTCAAGCAGCTGGGCGTTGGGGAGCTGCCGGTGGAGGTGCTGCCTTTCCTGTGGCGGACCACCGCGGAGCGCCTGACCGCGCTGGGCGCGAGCCTGACGGTGCGAGGTGGGGAGGAGACTCCATACATCACCGACAACGGCAACCTCATCCTCAACCTGATGGTCGAAGGCGGTATCAAAGACCCGGCTGCTTTCAAAGACGCGTTGAAGAAAACGACGGGCGTCGTGGAGCACGGCCTATTCATAGGCCTGACGGACACGCTGGTCGTCGCAGGCCCCGAGGGTCCAAAAATGATCGGCCGCCTTTCGAGCGGAACCGGCGGCTAGCCGAAGCCTCCGATTCCGCACGTTTAGCGCCAGCCGCGCGTCTGCGGACCTCGCATTCCGCACGTTTGGCGTCAGCCATGCGGAATTCGCGCGGCCCGAGGCGAATATCGGTGGTTGCTAGAGTTTCCAGCGGAGCGGTCGCCTAGTCCGGTCGAGGGCGCGGCACTGGAAATGCCGTAGGCCCGTAAGGGCCTCGAGAGTTCAAATCTCTCCCGCTCCGCTCTTCAGCATCGATCGCCGCCGGACGACGGCGGGGTAGAGCAGCACTCCGAGAAGAGCAGCTTCGGCAGCGATCATGAGTGGCGGCCATTCGATGCCGATCGCGGCTGCCACCCAGAACACGGCCAGCGCGCGACTCCCCAGGTGTTCGAGCTGGGCGCGGTGCAGCATCCAGATCGCCACCACCAGGACCACGAAGTCTTGCGCGTGGAGATAGGGAACGATCGCGAGGGTGGCCACGATGCCCACTGCGAGTGGGACCTCCGGGCCCTGGCGCCGGTACAGCCACGCGGCCGCTGCTGCGCCCGCCACCAGCAGCGCCTCCAGCGGCACGCCGACCACTGTCCCCATCAGCGCGGCGGGCGTCCACGCGGGCAGGCCCACGAGGTAGCTGGGCCCTGTCGCGAGCAGCGACAGGTAAGCCTGGACTCCGCTTGGCTGGAGCGCCACCAGTGAGATGGCCGCCAGCACGGCGGTCGCCCCGGCCCAGTAGAGGAAAGCACGGGTATAGCCCGCGAGAAGCAGGGCGAACGGCACCAGCAAGGCGATGTGCGGCTTGACGCTGATCACTGCCAGGACCAGGCCCGCGAGCACTGGCCGGTCTGCCTTCAGAAGCCGCCAGCAGGCGACGATGGCCAGCGCGACGAGCGCCGACGCCTGCCCGAAGCCCGGCCCCAACGCGACCTCGAGGTTGCCGAACGCGGCGCCCAGGTAGATGACCCGGATCAGGCGATCGGGTGGGGCGGCCAGCAATGCCGCCGCCACGAGGCAGGCCACCATCAGGGCGACCCAGATCGCATAGGCGACCGGGTAGGGGATGAGGGTGAGCGGCGCCACCAGGAAGGCCCACGGAGGCAGGTTGATGTACGGCTGGTACAGATCGGAATGGCCGAGCCCAAGGACGGCGGCGCGCTGGATGACCGGGTCGTACATGTGGTTCCAGCCGTCGTGCAGGCCGATCTGCGCTGCGGCGTAGGGCAATCGAAAGTCGGTGCCGATCTGCCAGCTGGTGGCAGCCGCGGCGAGCGCGATGTTCACGATCGAGAGCACGGCCAGGGCCGCGGCGGCGACGGGCGTGAACAGCCGGGCCACGGCCGGTATTTTGGGGGCTGGCGCGCATCCGGACGCCGCAGACGCTCCAGTCCTCGGGCGATAAGGCGACAATGAAAAAGCAACCAGATGCGTCGCCCGACCGATCCCCGTCCTTCCGCCACCGATTTTGGACGCGTAGCGCCTGAGCACGCGGCCACCTTCGTGAGCATCATGTCGATGCTTCACGGAGAACCGGTTGCGAACGCGTTCGGGCGTCTCTTGAAGAAGAGCCTCGAGCCCGACGACTACGTCCTGCTCGCGCACCTCTTCGAAGAGATCAGCGTCCTCGCACTTCACCACCTGATTCCGGAGACCCTGCTCTTCGATGCATTCGCCTTCGACCTGTATTGGGACGAGCTTCGGGAGGACATCCAGTCGCTGAGGCAGCAGACCGGCAACGAGAAGTTCTGCGAAAACTTTGAGATTGCGTCCGATCGGGCACGGGATTACAGGAACGATCGTCCGCCCAAGCGGCGGTGGCACCACAAGCCAGAAGGCGGTGGCCCGCAAGACCCGCCAGGGGGCATGGGTCATCGCCCGCCGGCCCCCGATCAACCCGCACCTGAGGCCGGCGCCCCGCACGAGCAGGAGATCCGCCAGAGAACGTAGGAGCCTCGCCTGCAACCAAAAACACGTTTCCGGCATCAAATCGGCAGGAACATGCTTGCGGCAGTCATGGAACAGCGACCTCAGCTCATGGCGAGCGCCACCTCGGGAGACGCCAATTCCTTTGCAGCCCTGATCGAGCCGCTGCTGGACCCGGCGTACCGGCTGGCGGCGGTGATGCTCGCCGACCGGTCATCCGCAGAGGACGCTGTCCAGGAGGCTTCGATCAAGGCCTGGCGCAAGCTGCGTCAGCTGCGCGGAGACCTGAAATCGCTGCGACCATGGTTCCTGTCGATCGTCGCCAACGAGTGCCGCATGGCGAAGCGCCAGCGCTGGTGGTCTGTGGTGAAGCTGGCCGACATGCCGCGGGCTTCGTCACCGGGACCACCCGAAGGCCGCTCTTCCGACCTTCACCAGGCCCTGCTCAAGCTCAGCCCGGAAGAGCGGTTTCCGCTCGTCCTGCATTTCTACCTCGACCTGCCGATCGACGAGGTCGCGCAGGCGCTTCACGTCTCACCGTCCGCCGCCAAGTCCCGCATCTACCGCGCCGCCAAGCGGCTGCGCTCCGACCTCACCCAAGAGGAGGTCTTTTAAATGACCAACGAGAATTTCCGCCGCGAGCTTGGCAACGTCTTCGACGAGATGGCTGGATCCCCGAGCAGCGCGCTGCCCGACCGCGTCCGCTCATCGCTCGCCAACGTGCCGGAGCAGGCGCGGCCGTACTGGATCGCGGGCGTCGCGGCCGCCGTGATCGCCCTTGTCGTGATCGGGGTACTGTTTGTGGGCAACCCTTTGAACCGTCAGCCCGCGAGGACGGTGCCCGGAGCTGCGTCCTCTCCCACCGCGCCGGCAACGGCGCCGGCCACGGCCACACCGGCCACGGCTGCGCCATTTGTCTGCGGGATCAATCCGTCCACGTCCTATGGCTCGTCTGCGCCGCCCGTTGCGTTCGTCGACGCCTTGCGCACCGGATCGCACGCGGGATACGACCGGCTCACCATCGAGTTCAAGAACGGCGAGCCGACCAGCATGGACGTGCGACCTCAGGCTGGCACGAGCTTCACCCTATCGCCGAGTGGGCAGCCAGTGACGCTTGCCGGCACCAACGGGATACTCATCACCATTCACGGTGCGGATCTGCACACTGACTACAGCGGCCCAACAGACATCGTCACTCACTACTCAGGCATGGTCGAGGTGAGGCAGGTGCAGGATTTCGAGGGCGTCGTGCAGGTCGCGATCGGAATTAACGGTCCCGCGTGCTTCCAGGCCTCGGTCATCGCTAACCCAACGCGCCTGGTCATCGACATCCAGGCGCCGTAGCCGCTAGGACTTGGTGTCCGGCTCCGGGCGCGCGACGAGGGGATGCTGGCGCGCCAGCTCTTCCTGCCGGTCGCGATGGTAGGCCCAGTCGGGCGCTGTACCGAAAAGCGCGACGTCAGATTTGAGGCGCAGCTGGCCGAGCGTGCGCAGGGCCCGCACGCCGTCCAGCCACGTGAGCTTCTTGCCCTCGGCGCGGCTGCGGGCGTAGTAATGGATCGGGACCTCGTGGATGCGATAGCCGAGCCTCAGGATTCGAGCCGTGATGTCCGGCTCGATGTCGAAGCGCGTTCCGCTGAGGCCTAGGCGCCGCCACAGGTCGGAGCGCAGAACCTTGTAGCCGGTCTCCATGTCGGAGATGTAGCAGTCGAACAGCACGTTCGTGGCCATGGTCACGAGCTTGTTGCCGATGACGAACCAGTAGCTGAAAGCCGTCTGGCCCGCAAATCCACGGACCCCGTAAACGACGTCGGCCCGGCCCTCCATTATGGGTTTCAGGAGGATGGGGTAGTCGCGCGGGTCGTACTCGAGGTCGGCGTCCTGAACGAGCGCGAATGGCATCGTCACCTCGGTGATCGCCCGGCGCAACGCCGCTCCTTTGCCCTGGTTGACCTCCTGCCGGAGGGCCCGGACTCGCTTGTCGGTTTCTGCCACCCGGTTCAGGACCTCCCAGGATCGATCCGTCGAACCATCGTCGACGACGATCAGCTGGCCCACCTCGGGCTGCTCGAGAACGTGGCCAAGGATGACCTCGAGCGTCCTCTCCTCGTTGAAGACGGGCATCATCACGGAAAGATTGGCCCCGGTTTTCATGGCGCCGACCACTCTAGCGCCCGGTCCGATCGGGTGAGTAGCCCAACCCCGTACATTGTCGTGAGCACGCCCCGCAATTAAGGAGACGCCAATGTCCACCCTTGCTTTCGATCCAGAAGAGACAACCCAGTGGGAGAAGATCCGTCCGCGCACGATCGCTCCCGAGCAGTGGAAGAAGTTCGAAGGCTATGCGGCCGAGATCTTCGAAGCCTTCGGAATGGACCTCGACACGCCCGGAACCCTGACCACTCCCACCCGGTACCTGCGCGCTCTGTTTGACGCCACCTCGGGCTACGAGGGCGACCCCAAGCTGCTGACCGCCTTCCCGACAGAGTGCCACGGCGGCCCCGACTGCAGCATCAGCCAGGTCATCGAAGGCCCGATCGAGTTCTTTTCGCTCTGCGAGCACCACGCCCTTCCCTTCCACGGCCACGCTTACATCGGCTACATCGCGCACGAGGAGATCATCGGCATCTCCAAGCTGACCCGTCTCGTGCGCCTGTTCGCGCGCCGGTTCACGGTGCAGGAGCGGATTGGCGTGCAGATCGCGGACGAGCTGGTGCGCGTGCTGCAGCCGCACGGCGTCGCCGTCCACCTCAACGCCATGCACCTGTGCACGCAGATGCGTGGGGTCCGCGAGGGCCACTCGCGCACGTGGACGTCATTCTGGCGCGGCAACTACGAGCTGGACCCACAGCTCAGGACTGAGTTTCTCCAGGCAGTCGACAAGACCGGCCACTGATTGGTGCCAGATTTGCCTCGTACGTTCAAACCAGCGTTGCAGGGGCGGCTGGGTTCCACCCAGCGGCGACTTTGTCTTCTTAGTCTGTTCACGTCGCTGGGCTTCAGCTTCTTAATAAGACCCATCGATATACCGGAATGGGAGCAGCACCTGCGGCGAAGCCGCACGTGCGATGAGGGAAAATCATCCGGGTTTTCCCTCATATTCGGCCACTGATGGCGCTGGAGCCTTTCGAGGTCCTCTACGAGGCAGACACGCTGCCGGGGTACAAGCTGCCGGTCGACCTGCGCCATCTGTACGGGCGCCTGGGCTTTGGGCCCCGGGCAGTCTACTCGAACTTCGTCTCCTCGGTGGATGGAGTCGTCACGCTCGGGTCGAAGCCGTCGGCAGGCTCGGTCATCAGCGGCAAGTACCCCGCCGACCGCTTTCTCATGGGCCTCCTCCGCGCCTGCGCCGACGCGGTCTTGCTTGGCGCAGGCACCTTACGCGCCACACCTGGACACCTCTGGACGCCGGCGCACGTGTGCCCGGAGCTGGCGACCGAGTTCACCGCCCTGCGCAGCGCGCTCGGCCGCGCGAAAGAGCCTCGGCTGGTGATCGTGACCGCGAGCGGTGAGATCGAAGCTTCGCATCCGGCCATCGTGAGAGGGGCGATCGTCATGACGACCGCGGACGGCGCGAAGGCGATCGGCAACCGCCTGCCAAAAACGTGCGAAGTGGTAACGATCGGTTCCGGCAAGCAGGCCGACGTTGGCAAGGTGATCGCCGATCTTCGAGACCGCGGCATGGATGTCGTCCTCACCGAAGGCGGCCCGCACCTGATCGGGCAGCTGATCGAGCGTGGTCTCCTCGATGAGGCGTTTCTTACCGTCTCACCGGTGATCGCGGGCCGCAAGGACGACAGGCGGCTCGGCATGGTCGAGGGGGTTGAGCTGCTGCCCGACCACGGCGCGTGGAGCAGCCTCTCCAGCGTCAGGCGCCACGGGGACTACCTGTTCCTACGCTATCGAACGCCTGCGCGCGCAGGGCGCGCTTGATCGCGTCCTGAGACTCGAGCAGCGAGCGGCGTATCGGTCCGGGTAGCTCTCCCGCGAGCGCCGCGTCGGTCGCGTCGACGACGTCCTGGGTGATGACCGCGCGGGGGTACATCCACTCCACGATGGTGACGGCGACCTCGGAGTCGTTTGCGTTCCAGACCGGCAGAAGGCTGTCGAAGAATGGCTGGACGAATGCCTCGAGCAGCTCCTGCTGGTCGACATGATGGAAGGTCCCGGAAATCGCTCGCTTCATCTGCAGCGATGGCACCCCGCCGCGGACGACGGCATCCCACGCTCGTTGCTTCGCTGACATCTCGGGCAGGGCTGCCCGCGCGGCGGCTGCCCGACGGTGCCCCTCGTCGGTCGGGTCCCGCTCAAGCTCGAGCGCGATCAGGTCTTCGCGGCCGGTGCCGATCGTGGCCAGCGCCGTCACCGCCCGCCACCTGACGTCGAAGTCGACCACGAGGCCCTCCGGCCGCGTCGTCCCGTCCAGGAGCCCAAGCATCCACTTGACGTCAGGCATTGCGCGAGCCGCGTTGATGAAGGTGAACGCCCACAGCAGCTGCACGTCACCGCCCGGCCGCGCATTGCTCATGTGACCTTTTGATGCGCGCGCCAGCAGCTCCCGCGCGTTAGCGCGGTGGCTGGGCTCGCTGAAGCTGTCCACTGCGCGCTCGACCCTTGCAACGAGGGAGTCAAGCGTCGATGAGTCGGTCTCGGGCTCCATGTGCGCCAGCGACATCGCGATGTAGTCCCGTGCCCGAAGCTCCGCGTCGCGGGCCATGTCCCAAAGCGCTCCCCAGGCGATGGCGCGGGCAAGCGGATCATCCATGCCGCGGAGGTGACGTTTCAGCGTTTCCAGGGAGCGGTCGTCGAGCCTGACCTTGCAGTACGTGAGGTCGCCGTCGTTGGGGAGGACGAGGTCGGGCGCGCGCTCGCCGGCAAACTCCGGGATCGGCGTGACGGCGCCTTCGACGTCCAGTTCGACCGAGCGACGCCGCTGGAGAAACCCGCCCACCAGGTCGAACAGGCCGACGCGCAGGCGATGTGGCCTGAGGATCGGGTGGTCTTTGGGAGCGGTCTGTTTCAGTTCCGCCGCACTGATGACTCCGTTCTTGACGTGAAGCGCCGCCTCGATCGTGTTCACGCCCGCGGTCTCCAGCCAAGCTAGCGACCAGGCGCGCAGATCGCGACCAGATGCATCTTCCAGCGCGCCCAGGAAATCCTTCAGGTCCGTGTTCCCGAAGGCGTGCTTGCGGAAGTAAGTCTCGATGCCCTTGAAGAACGCTGCCTCGCCGACCCACCCCACGAGCTGTTGCAGCGCTGCGGCACCTTTGTTGTAGGTGATGAAGTCGAGGTTGAGCGTCACGGCCTCGACGTCAGGGATGTCCGCGACGATCGGATGGGTGGTCGGGAACTGGTCTTGCCTGCGAGCGCCATCTTTCGTGGCGACGGCAAACTCGATCCACGGGGTTTTGAATCGCGTGGCCTCCGCCGTCGCAAGGTATCCCATGTACTCCGCGAAGCTTTCGTTGAGCCACAGGTCGTCCCACCAGCGCATGGTCACGAGGTCGCCGAACCACATGTGGGCCATCTCGTGGAGGATCGTTTCCGCGCGGTCCATGCGCTTCGCTTCGGTTACCTTCGAGCGGAAAAGTCTCCGCTCGTTGAACGTGACGCAGGCCACGTTCTCCATCGCACCCGGCCGGAATTCCGGAACGTACAGCTGGTCGTACTTGCCAAATGGGTATGGATAACCGAAGCGCCGCTCGAAGAAATCAAGACCCTGGCGGGTGATCTCGAAGAACTCGTCCGGTTCGAGGTACTGCGCGAGCGACTGGCGGCAGTACAGGCCGAGGGGGATGTCTCGATGGGTCTGATGGACGGCGTGATACTCGCCCGCCACGATCGCCGTGACATACGTCGACATCACCTTCGTGGTTGCGAACGTCCACAGGCCATCGGTGCTGAGTGCACCTGGAGTGTTGGACACGACCACCCATTCTTTCGGCGCTTTCACGCGGAAGGCGAACGTTGCTTTCAGGTCCGGCTGGTCGAAGCACGCGTAGCCCTGAAAGGTGCTGTGCTCGGCAAACTGGCTGTGCAGGTACACGCGGCCGTCGACAGGGTCGCGGAAAAAGCTGATACCCGCCCCGTCCTGTGAGTAGGAAGCGACGCCCTTGACCGTCAGCGAGTTCTCGGCCGCCAAACCGTCCAGCCGCAGCCTGCCGCCTTCGAGACCCGGCAGCGAGTGGCCGTTGAGCTCACCGGCGACGATCACGCCGTCGAATTCGATGAACGTGCTGCTTCCAGGCGTGCGGCATGCGAATGTGACCGTCGTCTCGGACCCGAACGTCTCGTCCCCGGTCGTGAAGTCGAGCTGCACGTCGTGGTGATGGACCGAGATGAGGCCTGATCGCTCGCGCGCCTCCCGGCGCGTCAGGTTGTTGTGTATCTCGTCAGGACTTCAGGCGCAGCTGGTGGCGCCGAGCAGCAGCGGCGCCGAGGCGGCGACCCCGGGTTGCTGCGCCACCGCAACCAACGCGCCTGATTTCACGCCGCTTGGGATGGCCACCGGCCACTTGTCGGTCGGGATCACGACCGTGTAGCCGGGCGGTGTGAACGCCTTTGGCCCGGGCAGGTCTGTGGTCGTGCCCGTGCAGCGGTCGAAGAACTTCAGGGTGTAGGCAACCGGGACTTTCTGCGGCGCCGAGAAGTAGATGCCTACCTCGACGTGGCAGGAGGTCAGGTCGCATGCCGTGGCGGTCTCCGCCGGGTTGCCGCCGCCGACGTTGCACGGCGTATCCGTGCTGCAGATGAGCACCTTCGTGATCGGGTCCGCGCTGGCCGGGCCGAAGTTGGGTACCGCGAGCGGACCCGGCGTCGCGGTTGGGCTCGCCTTAGGGCTTGCCTTGGGCGAGGTCTTGGGCGAAGTACCCGGCGAGGTGGTCACGCCGGCAGTCGACGTCCCGCCGCGGTGGGCCAGGATGAAGCCGCCAGTGCCCAGCAGCAGCACGAGCACCACACCGATGATCGCCGGGATCAGCCACGCCGGCCGCTCGGAAGGTCCCCGGTCCGATGGCCGGCGCGCCACGGTCGACTTCCGCGCCGGGGTGGGGGCTGGTGCGGTGATCGGGGCTCGGAATGGGTTGGGCGGCGGAGCGACCGGGGCCGCGGCGGCAGCGACCGATGGCGCTGCGGCGGCAGCGAACATGGGCGCTGCGGCGACGGCCTCGGGCGTTGGGGTGCCCGACGGGGGCACGTAGGCCGCAGGGGCCGCTGGTTCAGGCGCGAGAGTTCCCGGCGGCACCCACGGCGGGGGCGGGGCGGTCGCGTCGACCTTCCCGGGAGTCCAGACAGGAGGCTCCACCGGGGTCCATGTCGACGTGGTCGCTGGGGCCTGCTGCGCTGGGGCGGGAGGCGCCGCCGGGGGTGTTGGCGCGGCGGGGATTGGGGTGGGCGGAGCCTGCGGCGGGGCGGCCGGGGGCGGGGTGGTGCTCATCGCCGG
>DAITQH010000026.1:19688-26320 GCA_036833175.1 Candidatus Dormiibacterota bacterium | reverse complement strand
AATCAGGCGGTAAGTAGTTGCTTGACGTGGATTTGTCTAGCCCTTATAGCTAAGCCACTTCAGGGTCGCCCGTTCGGCCCGATGAAGCCCGACAGCACTTGTGCGTCGGCCGCGCGCGAGATCACCGAGCGCTGAGGAGGAGACAGCGATGCGGAGACTCGTCAATCTTCTACCAGCAATTTCACAAACGTCAAGGAGGACGATATGAAGCGTGTTCTAGCACTGGCCTCAGCGTTGGTCCTACTCGGTCTGACCGGCACCATCAGCGTGGAGGCTGCGACGACCGCAGCCCCAGGCCCAGCGCTTTGCGGAGCCCGCCACATGTTGAACGACGCCACTATGACCACCGTTCCGATGACCCATGATGCGCCTCAGGGGAACGCCGGTATGGACATAGCGGTGGACGGCACAGGCTGTAAATGACGACAGGCTGACGTCCGGCCGCCTCCGTCGGTCGCGCATCCCCCCGCTGCCGGGTGGGCAGCCGGGGGGATGCAGTTAGTCGGCGATCCACGGTCGGGAGGGCGGCGCCGGGGCGACTTTCACGCCTCGCTCGCCTGGAGCTTCCAGGCGGGGGGACGCTCGGAATCTACCAACCGAACCACCCGGTGCCGGCACGGAGCCCGATTACAAAAGACTGACCGCGCCGCAACGAGCCTCTGACACCGCCACCTCATCGTGATGCCCGATCCCGCCGCGGATCGAATAACGAAAAGAGGTGTTCACGATGACCCCGTTTGCAGCAGTCGCCGTCAAAACCGTGGGTGCGGCCGCCGCCGCCGCAATATTGGGCCTGGGCGTTGTCCAGGCCGCCAGCCCGAGCCCGACCCCGACCCCAACCCCGTCAGCAAGCACCAAGGCGCCCGCGACCGACCATCGAGCCGACCGGCGCGCCATCGCCCGCGCCGTCTTCGAATCAGAGGCCGACGTGTTGGGCATCACGCCCAAGACGCTGCGCGCCGACCTCCGGAAAGGCCAGAAGGTCTCTGACCTGGCAAAAGACAAGGGCATGACCAAAGAGCAGTTCGAGACAAAGCTCATCGCCAGTGTCAAGCCTCGCCTGGCCGTGCTCGTCGACCACAAGGTGATCACCCAGGCGCAGGCCGACAAGGTCGTCGACCGGATCTCGAAGGGCTACGTCCCGTTCTGGGACGGGCTGCACCGTCCGGCAACCGCCACTAAATAGCTCTCCTCCCCCTGAGAGGGCCTGGCCACAAACCAGGCCCTTTCTCCTTTCAGACTCACGGCCGCGTCCGCACCTTCGCGGCGACGGATATCTGCTTCCACTTCTTGCGCTCCTCGAGCCTGATGCGCGCGTCGGTCTTCGCCGCCACGGCGCGAAGCTCGCGCTGGAGCTTGCGGTAGCTCCGGAACCGCGCTGCGTCGAGCGTGCCTGCATCAAGCGCGGCCTTGATCGCGCAGCCCGGCTCGGTGTCATGTCCGCAATCGGTGAACCTACACGCCAGAGCGAGCTCCTCGATGTCTTCGAAGACGTTGACCAGCGCCTCATCGCCTTCCCACAGCTGCGCCTCTCGGAGCCCTGGCGTGTCGATGATCATCCCGCCCTGGGGCAGCTGCACCAGCTGCCGGTGGCTTGTCATGTGGCGCCCCTCCCCCGAGCGGTGGATCAGGGCCGTGCGCATGAGATCGCTGCCGACGATCTTGTTGATCAACGTCGATTTGCCTGCGCCCGAGGGCCCAAGCAGGACACCCGTGCGGGCCGGCTGCAGCTCCCGCACGATCTCCTCGAGTCCGTCGCCGGTCACCGCGCTCGTGACAACGACAGGAGTTCCCAGGGCAACGGCCTCGAGCTGTGTGCGCAGCTCGTCGAGTGACTCGGCGATGTCCGCCTTGGTCAGGAGGACCACGGGCACCGCGCCGCTCTGCCACGCGATGGTGAGATAGCGCTCGATCCGGCGTGCGTTGACGTCCGTCGCCGCAGCGACCACGAACGCGACGTCGACGTTCGCGGCCAGGACCTGTTCGCGGGTCTCGACCCCTGGAGCCTTACGGGCAAACACGGTCCGCCGCTCGACGATACCGAGAATTGCCCCGACCTGTTCGCGCTTGAGCACCGATACCCAATCGCCGACCGCCGGCATGGTCGCTCCGTCGTTGCGCAGGTGCCGCCCGACGGTGGCACGACTCGAATCGGTCCCGTCGTGCACGAGGCATTCCACGCCGTAGTCCGCGATGACGCGCGCGGGCACGCCGCCTTCGGCGGCAAATGGTTTGAACTTTTCGTCGAAGTAAGAATCCCAGCCCAACGCTGCGAGCTGGTGGTTGAAATATATCGACAACGCCGGATCCTCCGAACAACGAGTGGGCGGTATCGGTCCGCCCGGGCGGAGGATTGCTTCCTCTTTTAGAAGCGCGCTCCGGAGGCGGCCGACGGCCGGAAAACGGTCATTTCAAGCTCAGTCATTCGAACGCCACCTCCCTTTCTTGATTCGTGGGCCGCAGCCTACCACGACTCACCGGCTCTTGAACTCCGGTTTCCGTTTTTCCGTGAATGCCTTGATCCCTTCCTCAGCGTCGTCGGAGACGAACACGCGACCGATCGCCTCGCGCTCGATAGCCAGCCCAAGGTCCAGCGGGCCGCCATAGCCCTGCGTGATCGCCAGCTTGGCGTGGCCGATCGCCACGCCTGGGCCTGCGGCCAGCTTGGCCGCGTACTCGATCGCGCCGGCGCGGCAAGCCGCAGCGTCGGGAAACAGCTTGTCGACGATG
Organism: Candidatus Dormiibacterota bacterium; assembly: GCA_036833175.1. Taxonomy (GTDB): domain Bacteria; phylum Chloroflexota; class Dormibacteria; order Dormibacterales; family Dormibacteraceae; genus Palsa-870. Next base: position 23,590 of record DAITQH010000026.1, on the reverse strand, counting down.
CCGATCTCCTTGGCTTCCGCCGGCTTGAGCGTGGTGGCGTTGGTGATCAGGTCCAGGCCCTTGGACAGGCCGACGAGCCGCGGGAGCCTCTGCGTGCCGCCGGATCCCGGGAACAACCCGAGATTCACCTCCGGGAGGCCGATCTGGTACGTGCCTTCGGCGGCGAACCGCACGTCGCAAGCAAGCGCCAGCTCGAGCCCACCGCCGAGGCAGTGTCCCGCTATCGCGGCGATGAACACCAGCGGGGTGTTCTCCATCTTGCGAAACGCCTCGTGCGCCATGAGGGCGGTCATGAATCGCGACCTGGGGCTGCCCGCCGCGAACGCGCCCACGTCGGCCCCCGCGGAGAAGAATTTCTCCGAAGCGCTGGCCACGACGAGCGCCGACTTGATGCCCATGTCAATGCGCGCGTCGTCGATCGCCCCCGCGAAGGAGCGCAGGAACTCGTAGTCATAGCTGTTGGCCGGCGGCCGGTCCAGCACGATGATTCCGACGCCACTTTCTTTCTCCAGCCTCACTGACATGCAGTTGCCCTCCAAACCCCCGGTTCTGCCGACGCCGATAATTGAAGCACTGACGAAATAAGCCAAGAAATTCAATAAGAAGGGAGCCCACCAATGGCGACGATGATTATCGAAGGCGAGAGGACCCTTGCGGCGTCCGGCAAGACGTACGAGGTTCGCAACCCGGCCACCGGCGAAGTGGTCGACGAGGTGCCGTCCGGCGGCCCGGCGGACGTCGACAGGGCAGCGCAGGCAGCTCACAAGGCTTTCGGCACGTGGTCCAAGCTTCCCGCCAACCAGCGCCGCGAGATCTTGCACAAGGCCGCGCAGCACATGCTCACCAAGGTCGAAGAGATCGCGGTGCTGCTCACCAAGGAGCAGGGCAAGACGCTTCTGGAATCGCGGCTCGAAGCCAAGCGCTTTGGCGAGAACATCGGGTGGTTCGCGGACCTTGCGGACAAGGTGCACGGCCAGCACGTGAAGCTGCCCGACACGACGACCTATGGCCTCGTGGTGCGCAAGCCCATCGGGGTTTGCGGCGCGATCGTGCCCTGGAACTTTCCGCTGACCCTGGCCGCCAACAAGGTCGCCCCCGCCATCGCGGCCGGTAACACGGTGGTGCTGAAGCCGGCCAGCACGACGCCTCTGTCGACGCTCGCCTGCATCGAGGCCCTGATCGAGGGCGGCCTGCCCGAAGGCGTTGTCAACGTCGTGCTCGGCCAGGCGACGGGAGAAGCGATCGTCGAGCACCCGCTGATCCGCAAGATCGCGCTCACCGGCTCGACCCCCACAGGCAAGCGGGTGATGGCGAAGGCGGCTGAGCAGCTGAAGAAGGTCACCCTCGAGCTGGGCGGCAGCGACCCGTGCATCGTGCTCGACGACGCAGACCTGGAGGGCGCTGCGCGCGCGATCTCGGTCGGCCGGTTCTTCAACTGCGGCCAGCAGTGCCTGTCCACCAAGCGACTTTTCGTCCAGGAGGGTGTCTACGACGCGCTCATGGAAAAGCTCATCGCTCGGGCGTCGAAGCTGAAGCCTGGAAACGGGTTGGACAAGGACAGCCGCATGGGTCCGATGCACAGTCAGGCCCAGCGAGCGGAGGTCGAGGCGCAGATCAAGGACGCGATCGATCGTGGCGCCAGGGTCGTCTTCGGTGGCGGGCGCCCGAAAGGCGCCGACTTCGAGAAGGGTTGGTTCATTGAGCCGACGATCCTCGAGGACGTGCCCGACGGGGCGCGAATGTGGACCGAGGAGGTTTTCGGCCCGGCGCTGCCGGTGCGGAAGATCAAGGATCTCGACGAGGGAATCAGGCTCGGCAACGACACGCAGTTCGGTCTCGGCTCGTCGATCTGGACGGGGAGCATGACTTCCGCCTACCGCGCCGTGCAGGAGCTGGAGGCGGGCTACACGTGGGTGAACGCGCTGGTGATCGCGCACGACGAGCTGCCGTTCGGTGGGACCAAGCAGTCCGGCTTCGGCAAGGAGCACGGGGTGGAAGCTTTCCTGCAGTACACCGAGGAGAAGTCGGTGGTGTTCGGCGGGGTGGGGTAACCCGGGTCAGTACTGGTCGATTGTGAGAGTTGCCATTGGCGTGTTCGGCGTGCTGGTCGTGCTCGTTGGCGCCGTTTTCGCCGGCCAGGGGCTCGGCTTCATCTCGGGCAGCGTGATGACCAACGACCCAAAATGGTTTTGGATCGGCAGCGCCATGGTCGTGGTCGGGCTGGCGCTGGGCGCCGCGGGGTTTCTAGGCCGGCCTAGGAAGCAGGCTTAAGGGGCACGCTCCCGCGCCCCTGTAGACGAAGTGGAGCCTTAGGCCGGGTTCATCCCGGCCGCCACACCGCCTGCCATTACCAAGCCACAAGGTGCGTGGCATCAAAGAGGAGGGGGTCCCGCGGGGGAGGACTTACGTCCTCACCCGCGCCTTCTACGCGGTCCTTCCGTTGAGGCGGTCCCACTGGCCCTGGCATTCCACGCAGCGCGTGGCGGCCGGCTGGTACTTCAGCCGTTCCGCTGGGATGTGCCGGCTGCAGCCTTCGCAGATCCCGTAAGCGCCTTCGCGTAGGCGCTCCAGCGCGCGCTCCACCTGCTCGCGGTTCTGGTCGAGCAGGTGAACCAGGATGTCGGTGGTCTCCCGGTCCGACAGTGCCTGGGCCAGGTCGGTGTCCTCGGGAATGCCCGTGATCACGCCACCTGTGACGTCGTTGAGCGGCCGGTGCAGCCCCGCTTCCTCGCCGCACTGGGCGGCCAGGAGCTCTAGCTGCCGCCTGTCGGCCTCGAGCCTTTCCTCTGGAGCATCGTCAGGACGTTTACGAACTGCCATTGACAGACCCCCCTCCAAACTGACTTACCGGCCAGGCGACCTTTGGATTCGTCAGACACAACGCACTCACCGATGCGTGTACCCGGTCGCGCACAATATGTCGCCTGATGCCGTCCCCGCTGCCATCCCCCGTAAAACGCTATGCCGCACTCCTCTTGCTCGTGGTTCTTGCCGGTTGCCAACCGGGCTCAAACCCTCGACCGGTGCCGAGCGTAGCGCAGATCGGGAGCAATCTCAAGTGTCCAAGCGGAGATCACGGTTTCGAGGACCCGCAGGCGGGTTGGGGGTTCTGCTACCCGGGTGGGTGGAGGTACAACGAGAGGTCCCAGGGAAGCCAGAATCCGCCTGGCCTGGACCTCGCATTCGACATCACCTACGCGCCTCCCACCCCGGCGCCCTGCTCGAGCCCTGTCGCCACCGCGGGATCGCCGCATCCGAACGCCACGCCATGCTCGGGCGACTTCGCTTTCATGATCATCTCGACCTACGAGCGGGGCGCCTCGAATGATCTGGCCGGCTGGATTGTGGCCAATCTGAATCCGCCCTCGCCTTCGCCGTCAAGCTCGCCATCGAATCCGCCCTCGCCCTCGCCCTCAAGCTCGCGCTCGCCCATAAGCCTGGAGTCGATCTCGTGGGGCAACGCCGTTGAGGCAGGGCGGCTGCCGGATGGGCGGCGCATCGCGCTCACGCCCCACCACGTCGTGATCATGGACCTGCACTCAGGCCTGCTGGACCTGGAGAGCGCCATGTCCACGCGGCTGAATACCTGGAAGTTCTCTTACTAGCCCGATTCCCGGGTTGGGGCGGCGAGGCGCTGTTCCGGCTAGGAGGGCCGCTTGAACAGGGTCTGCATCTTGATCGCCAGGCCCATGTCGCCTTTGATCTTCAGCTTGCCCAAAGGCGCGGGTGAGGACGTAAGTCCTCCCCCGCGGGACCCCCTCCTGTTTAGAGCAGCGTCAGCAGTGGCTTGGTAATGGCAGGCTGGGTGACGGCCGGGATAAACCCGGCCTAGGGCTCCGCCTCGTCTAAAGGCGCGGGTGAGGACGTAAGTCCTCCCCCGCGGGACCCCCTCCTGTTTAGAG
>DAITQH010000026.1:0-19588 GCA_036833175.1 Candidatus Dormiibacterota bacterium | reverse complement strand
AATGGCAGGCTGGGTGACGGCCGGGATAAACCCGGCCTAGGGCTCCGCCTCGTCTTTGATTAAGAGGGCCGCTTGAACAGGGTCTGCATCTTGATCGCCAGGCCCATGTCGCCTTTGATCTTCAGCTTGCCTTGCATGAATGCGGCCGTGCCGTCCAGCTGCCCGGTCATGATCTTCACCCAGTCGTTGGAGTCCGCGAGCAACGTGAGGTTGGCGGCGTCGGGGGGATCGCCCTTTCCCGACTCGGCCACACCGTCGTGGATCTTCACCCACCACTTGCCGGCCTGGGCGCCCGAGAGCTCGAACTGAATCGTCGCCTTGGTGCTGCCGGCCTTCTCAGGGATGAGGTACTGAGGTAGGGCCTCGACGATCTGGTCGGGGGTGTACTGGACTTCAGACATTCGCTTCTCCTGAGCTTCGGGCCGCGGTAACTCAACTCATGTTAGGGCTAGCCCTGCCTGGCAGGGGCTAGCCCCGGCTAGGAGACAATGCCGGGAATGGCTACGGAAACCGCGCTCACCGAGGTTGCCGCAGGGGTCTTCGAGCTCCGCCTTCCGATCCCATTCGAAGACGGGCTGGTCAACGTGTTCCTCTTCGCGGATGGCGACGAGGCCGACCTCCTCGACTGCGGGATGAACTCCGACGAGTCCGTCGCCACCATCAAGGCAGCGATTGAACAGATCGGTGCGAAAAGGCTGCGGAAGCTGGTCGTCACCCACATCCACCCCGACCACTACGGTGCCGCGGGAAGCCTTGCGGGGGAGGGGATGGCAGACCTCTACATCCACCGCCTCGAGGTTCCTCTCGTCCACCCGCGCTACGTCGAGCTCGACCAGCTGGTGCACGAAGTCCACACCTATCTCCTGGTCAACGGTGCGCCGCCGCCCGAAGCAGAGGTGCTCAGCAACTCGCAGCGGGCTCTGAGCCAGGTGGTGAAGACGGCCGAGCCGTCAGTCCAGCTGGATGGCGCGGAGCTGCTGGAAATGGGCCGGCGACAGCTTCGGGTCGAGTGGACGCCAGGCCACTCGCCCGGCCACATCTGCCTTTACGACCGGAAGGACAAGCTGCTCTTTGCCGGAGACCACATGCTGCCCGACCTGTCGCCCAATATCGGGCTGCATCCGCAGAGCACACCGGATCCGCTCCACGAGTACCTCGACGGTCTCAAGCGCATGGCCGCCTTCGAGCCGGACCTGATCCTGCCGTCCCACGGGCGTCCCTTCGCCGGCGCGCCCGCCCGCGTCAAAGTCCTGGTGGCACACCATCGCCGGCGGCTGGAGCAGATCCTCGAGATCGTGGGCGGGGGCAAGACGACCGGCTGGGACGTCGCGCTGGAGCTGTGGGGCCCGCGGGACAATCTCTACGAGAAGCGCCTGGCCCTGCAGGAGGCGCTCGCGCACCTGCAGGCGCTCGCAGTCGACGACCGCGTCAGGAAGTCGGTTACGCCCGACTCGGTGCGCTGGACGCCCGCTTGATCCCGAGCCTCAGGAGCTCCGCCGGGTAGCAGCCGACGCCAACCACCCCGGGCCCGGCATGCGCGCCGACGACAGGTCCCAGTGGTTGGATCATCAGGGTCTCGGCGATTGAATCGAGCTCCCGGCCGATCCGCTCCGCGTCCGCCTCCGCGTCCGCGTGGCCGACGATCACGCAGACACCCTCGCCGCGATCGACCTCCCGCGCGAGCTCGACGACTCGATTCAGCGCGCGGTCGAACGTGCGCACTCGCTCGAGCGGAGTGACCAGGCCGTCGCGGATGCACAACACCGGCTTGAGCTGCAGCACCGAGCCGAGGAGCGCGCTGGCGCGCCCGATCCGTCCGCCTCGTCTGAGAAACTCCAGCGTCGCAACAGAGAAATACGTCTGGACCTGCGACCGCATGTCGAGCACCTTGGACTCGACCGACTTTGCGTCCGATCCGCTCGACGCGAGCTTTGCGGCGGCGAGCGTGATCAGTCCGAGCGACATCGAGACGAGCTCCGAGTCGACCACTCGCACGCGCTTGGCATCGGTCATGTCAGCTGCCTGTCGCGCCGACTCGTAAGTGCCGCTGAGCTTTTGCGAGATGTGGATCGAGACGACTTCGTCGTGGTCGGCCAGCAGCGCTGCATAGACCTCGGCGAAGCGGCCGGGCGCGGGTTGCGAGGTTGTCGGATGCGCGGTCGCGGACGGCAACCGGCGGTAGAACTCATCCGGACGGATGTCCACGCCGTCGAGCAGACCTTTACCTTCGAAGTTAAGGGTCAGCGGAACCACGGTGATGCCGTGCGACCGGGCGAGCTCGGGCGGAAGGTCCGCGGTCGAGTCGGTGACGATCGCAACCGAATTCAACTGGTCCCATCCTTAACGCCGCTTTGCGCGCAGTGTGTCGTCATGATTCGGATGGGTCGGCGGGCGGTGAGTCGGTGGAGCGCCGATTCCGGTTCCGGAAGAAACGCTGCTCGAGAGGCCGGATCGCGACCAGCATCACGATCACGAGAAATGCTGTGAAGATGGCGACCGCGTAGTAGCCGTACCCAACCGCCATCCCCACCGACGCCGCGACCCAGATCGACGCGGCGGTTGTGAGTCCATGAACGTCTCCACCCAGGCGCAGGATCGACCCGGCGCCGAGGAAACCGACCCCGGTCACGATCTGGGCCGCGATTCGTGTCGGGTCAACCCTTGTACCGAACTCTGGGAGCAACCCGAGAGCAGTGAACATACATGCACCGAGGGAGATCAGTCCCATCGTTTTGATCCCTGCCGGATGACCTCGGTACTCCCTCTCGGTCCCGAGCACGAGACCGAGAACCAGCGCGACTACGAGACGGAGACCAAAGTCGGCATAACCCCCGGTGAGAGGCAGCTGCTCAGCCTCGGCCCGGGCGACCCCCGGGCTTGTCCTGCGCCCCGGGTTCGCCTTTCGCGCCCGGCTCGTCGGGAAGCTCAGGCAGGTCGAGGCTGTTGACGAAATCGCGGAAGACAGCGAGCCGCTCTTCGTCGACGGGCGTCTCGGTCTTGTCCTTGTCGGCCGCATCCTCGTCAGGGTCCGGGATGATGCCCGCCGATTCCATGACTTCGGCCGCGACGAAGATCGGGCACTCGACGCGGACCGCGAGAGCGATCGCGTCAGAAGGCCGCGCGTCGAAGTCGAGGTCGCGGCCGTTCTGCTTGACGTACAGCCGGGCGTAGAAGACCTGGTCGGCCAGCCGGGTGACAACGATGCGTTTGATGTTTATCCCAAGGTCGCCAAACGCGGTCGCCATGAGGTCGTGGGTCAGAGGGCGGCCGAGCGGGTTGCCCGATATCTTCGTCGCGATCGCCTGGGCCTCAAAAGAGCCGATCCAGATCGGCAGGTACCGGTCGGCCTCCTTTTCCTTGAGGATCACGAGGTGCTGGGCAGTCGGCATGTGTATCCGAATGCTGTCGACTGAGACCTCGATGAGGTTTTTCATCCTCGGTTCCACTATACCTTTCGAACCTCTCAGCCTCCGAAATTTGATCTTGCCGGGGGCTGGGTAGAATCCCAACGTGGCGAAGGGGAAACGCGGGCGGGTGGTGTTGATCGATGCCCACAGCCTCATCTACCGGGCGTTTTTCGCGCTCCCACCCATGAGCACGTCCGACGGCCAGGTCACCAACGCGGCCTACGGGTTCACGTCGATGCTCGCGATCGTCCTCGCCTCGCGCCCTGAGTACGCGATCGCCGCCTTCGACGTCGCCGGGCAAACTTTTCGCTCCAAGGAATACAAGGAGTACAAGGCGGGAAGGCGGGCGATGCCTGACGACCTGCGGCCGCAGATCGACAAGGTGCGCGAGATCCTGGAGTCCTTCTCGATTCCGATCTACGGCATAGAGGGCTTCGAGGCGGATGACGTGATCGGCACGCTGTCGCGCCTCGCAGAGGAACGAGGTCATGCGGTCACGATCGTCTCCGGCGACCTCGACTGCCTGCAGCTTGTGAGCGACTCGGTCGAAGCGCTCGTCCCGAGACGCGGCATCACCGACACGTTCATGTACGGCCCCGACCAGGTTCGCCAGCGTTATGGCTTCGAGCCCAAGCAGCTGATCGATTTCAAGGCGCTGCGCGGCGACACGTCCGACAACATCCCAGGGGTCCCTGGGGTCGGCGACAAGACCGCGGCCAAGCTGGTGCAGGATTTCGGGACGGTCGAGGCCCTGCTCGAGCGAATCGAAGAGCTGCCGGAAGGCCGCCTCAAGACGTCGCTGAAGGCCAACGAGGAGCGGCTTCGCCTGGGCAAGCGAATGGTCACGATCGTGCGTGACGTGCCCGTCGAGCTGGAGCTGGATCGCGCGCGCTGGACACGCTACGACTACGAAAAGGTGAGGCTCGTCTTCGACCGCATGGAGTTCCGGCAGCTCCTGAGCCGGTTCCCACCGCCGGACCAGGCGCCGGTGCAGCCGAGCCTTGCGTTCGAGGTCGCACCGGGACCGGCGGGCCTGATGGTGGTCGAGGATCCCGCTGAGGCGGTGAGCCTGATCGACGGGTCGGCGGATGTCGGCGTGTTCACCTTCACCGAAGGCGCCGGGCGCTCGGCACGCATCCTCGGATTGGGTGTGTCGACGGGAAAGAACACGTTTTACCTCGCGACACCGGATGCGATGGATGCGGTCGCGAGCACGCTTTCGGGCCGGCCGATTTCCGGGCATGATGCCAAAGAGACCGAGCTTGCCCTTCGTTCTCTCGGTGGCGGAAAGCGCGTCTGGGCTTTCAGCACGTTCCTCGCGGCCTACCTTCTCGGCGCGGGCTCGCGCGATCCGCGACTCGAAGACCTCGCGCGCGAGTTCCTCGAGGTGAACCTCGTCAGCACCGAGCAGCTGCTGGGGACCGGGAGGGCCGCACGAAAGCCTTCAGACGTCGCGGTCGATGAGGCCGCGGAGTTCGCCGCGCGACGCGCGGAGGCAATCCTCAACCTGAGGCCGCGGCTCGAGGCCGAGATGCGAAATCTCGGAGTCGACTACCTGTTCCACGAGATCGAGCTGCCGCTCGCCGGCGTGCTCGCCGACATGGAGTCGGAGGGAGTGGCGATCGACGTGCCTTACCTCAAGGACATGCAGGACGAGCTCGGAGGGCAGCTCGCGGCGATCGAGGCGGAGGTCGAGGAGGTCGCCGGTCAGAAGTTCAACCTGAACGCGCCTCAGCAGCTGGCGAAAATCCTGTTCGAAGATCTCCGCCTGCCGGTCGGCAAGCGGACCAAGACGGGTTATTCGACCGACGCGGACACGCTCGAGGCGCTTCGCGACAAGCACCCGATCGTCGGCCTGATCCTCGAGCACCGGCAGCTCTCGAAGTTGAAGTCGACGTACGTCGACTCGCTGCCGCAGCTGGTCGATCCGCTGAGCGGTCGCGTCCATACGTCGTTCGGTCAGGCCAGCACAGCGACCGGGAGGCTGTCGTCGTCCAACCCGAACCTCATGAACATCCCCATCAGGACCGAGCTCGGGCAGCGCATCCGCCGCGCATTCAAGGCCGGCCGGCCTGACCACGTGATGGTGTCCGCCGACTATTCACAGATCGAGCTGCGCATAGCCGCGCATCTGAGCGGCGACCCGAAGCTGCTCGGCGCGTTCGCCGCCGGCCAGGACATCCACACGGCGACAGCCGCTGCGGTGTTCGGAATCCCGATCGAGTCGGTCGATCCCAACCAGAGAAGGCTGGCAAAAGTAGCGAACTTCGGATCCATCTACGGCCAGGGCGAGTACGGCCTCTCCCAGCAGCTGGGCATCACGGGCGACGTGGCGAGAGAGTTCCTCGCGCAGTACTGGACCACCTACTCGAAGTTGAAGGAGTACCTCGACGATGTGCGGCGCAAGGCGCGCGAGGAGGGATTCGTGGTGAGCGCGACGGGCCGGCGCCGTGCGATCCCAGACCTGAGGTCGCCCAACTTTCAGCTGCGCAGCGCGGCGGAGAGGATGGCGATCAACTTTCCGATGCAGTCGCTTGCCGCGGACATCATCAAGATCGCGATGGTGCGCCTCCAGCGCGAGATCGAGGCAGACCACATCGAGGGCCGCATGCTGCTGCAGGTCCACGACGAGCTGCTGTTCGAGGTGCCGGAGTCGGAGGTGGACCAGTTCGCTGAAAAGGTGCCGCGCATCATGACCGGCGCGTACGAGCTCGAGACGGGGATCGAGGTCGAGACCAAGGTCGGGCCGAACTGGGCGGACATGAAAAAGCTGGCAGTGGTTCGCGCCTAGATGCCCGAACTTCCTGAGGTCGAGACCATCGTCGCGGACCTGCGGCCGCACCTGACCGGCCGCTCCATCGTTCGCTGCGAGCTTCTTTTTCCAACGATCGTGAGACATCCAGAGCCGGAGGTGTTCATCGACTCGGTGGCCGGCATGCGCATCGCCGGCATGAGGCGGCGCGGGAAATTCATCCTGATCGACCTGGAGAAGGATCTCGAGTTGGTGGTTCACCTCGGGATGACGGGGCAGCTGCGCCTGGTCGACGCCGATACCCCGTTGTCCACCCACACGCATGTGATCTTCACGCTGGACGACGGTCGCCACCTGCGGTATCGCGACCCGAGGCGTTTCGGGCGTCTGCTTCTGGGCACACATGAATCGCTCCTCGCGTCGAAAAAGATGCCGCGGCTTGGTCCCGAGCCGCTCGATGCGGACTTCGCCGCTGAAGAGCTCTATCGAAGGCTCCGCCACCGGCGCGCGTCGTTGAAGGCGGTGCTGCTCGACCAGGGCGCGATCGCCGGCGTCGGCAACATCTACGCCGACGAGTCGCTGCATCGCGCGCGGCTGCGTCCCAACCGATTGGCGGGCAGCCTCAGCCGCAAGTCGGTGCAGCGCCTGCACGAATCCCTGCGCGACTCGTTGCGCACCGCGATCATCAACCGGGGGAGCTCTGTCGACACCTATCGCGATGCATGGGGCGAGATGGGAGGACAGCAGGAGAAGCTGCAGGTTTACGGCCGTGCGGGCGAACCGTGCTTCACCTGCGGCCGCCCGCTGGCGATGATCCGCCTCGCCGGTCGAAGCACGGTTTTCTGCCGCCGTTGCCAGAAGTAGAGCGGCTTCTTCCGCGGCTGGTCGCGACCGTCGTGCTTTCGGTCGTGTTCGTCGCGATGACGATAGCGATCACGGCTGGAGCGTTCACCACCCTCGACCACCAGGTGGCCCAGGAGACGCACGCCATCTGGCAGGACTCGCTCCACGTGGCGTTTCAGCTGATCGCTGAGCTGGGCGGTCTCGAGCTGACCAGCATCCTCATGCTGGCGCTCTTCATCTATCTGTGGCGAGGCGGCTTCGGCGCCGACGCCCTGGTCGTCGTTGCATTCGCCGGCGCGGTCGTGCTCGAGGTGACGTACAAGCTGCTGTTCTTTCACCCCGGCCCGCCGCATTCCATTTCACATCCAGACGGCCCAAGCCTGACCGATCTCCTCCCGGGCAGCGGGCAGGGCAACAGCTTTCCCAGCGGCCACATGGTGCGCACCGTGGTCGCGTACGGCCTGCTTGCCTTCGTGGTAAGGCGCCTTGCGCCTTCACGAATCGTGAGAGCGCTGGCCATTCCGGTGGCGATCGCGATCATCGTCATCGTTGCTTTCGACCGGTTGTATCTCGACGTCCACTGGGAGTCGGACGTGATCGGCGGCCTCTTGCTTGGCGCCATCGCGCTCGTCGCGGCGACAGTCTGGCTCGACCGCCCGAGAAAGGCCGAGAATTAGGGGCGTGGGGGATAGAGCGGTCGTGATCATGGTGACCACCGGTGGCCGCGACGACGCCGAAAGGCTCGGGGAAGCCCTCGTCGTCGAGCACCTGGCCGGCTGCTGCTCGGTGATCCCAACGGTCCACTCGATCTACTACTGGGAGGGCCAGCTGAAGCGGGAGCACGAGGCCCTGCTCCTGGTCAAGACCACCGAGTCCATGGCGGCTGCCTGCCAGCAGTACGTTCGAGATCACCACGAATACGAGCTGCCCGAGATCCTGCAGGTGGCGGTCGAAGGGGGCTCGCCCGCCTACCTCAAGTGGCTCTCCGACCAAGTTGTGCCACAAGCGCGCTAGCTGTTAAGTCAGCACTAGACTCATGGGCGGGGTGGCAACGGTTGTCGGCGATCCTGGCGACTCCAGCGGCACCAAGAAGCGCCGTAGCCGCCGAGCGCGCCGCGAAGCCAAGGCCGCCGCAGCGACGGCCGCCAACGGCAACGGGCATGGAAACGGCAGTGTCGTCGAGATGGCGGTGCTGCCCGACCTGGAGCCCGCGCCACCATCCGAGCAGGCGGTCCTGGTCCAGGCTCCAGTGGCCGAGCATGACGACTTCAAGGACCTTCTCGGCCAGGCAGTAGGCCTGCGGCTCGACTCGGTCTCGCGCGAGTACGGCGGCAACGACGAGATGCACGTGAACGCGTTGAGGAACGTGTCTCTCGAGATCGGGCCGTGCGAGTTCGTCGCGGTGGTCGGCCCGTCAGGCTGTGGCAAGACAACGCTGTTGTCGCTGATGGGCGGGCTCGACCGCCCGACGACAGGCCACGTCTACGCCGCTGGCCTTCCTTTGGGGGAACTCTCCGACCACGACCTGGCCGACTACCGGCTGCAGCGCGTCAGCACGATCTTCCAGACCTTCAACCTCATCCCGTCCATGACGGTCGAAGACAACGTCGCACTGCCCCTGACCCTGGCCGGTGTGGAGCTGGAGGAGCGGCGCCGCAGAGCGCGCCACCTGCTCGCGCTCGTCGGGCTTGAACACCGCGCGCGAGCCCGCGCGCGCCTTCTGTCCGGCGGCGAGCAGCAGAAGGTGGCGGTGGCTCGCGCGCTGGCCAACCGGCCGGGACTGATCCTCGCCGACGAACCCACCGGAAGCCTTGACTCGGCGGCCGGAGAAGGTGTGCTGAAGCTGCTCGAGGACCTCAATCGCCGGGGCGCGACCGTCGTGCTGGTGACGCACGACCCTGAGGTCGCGCGGCGCGCGCGAAGGGTGGTGAGGATGATCGACGGGAGCGCGATCGAGCTGGAAGCCGGCAACCCCACCGTCCGCAAGCAGGAGCCGGTCGACCCGGCGCGGCGCCTGGACTGGCGCGACACCCTCAAGGTCGGCCTCGGCAGCGCCGGACGGCGGCCGCTGCGCACGACGCTCACGACAACCGGGGTCGCGATCGGCATCGCCGCGATGAGCCTGATCGTCGCGCTCGCGGGCGGCCTGCAGGGCGCCTTGAGCGCGCCGGCGCTGGCCACAAGCCAGGTCCACCAGCTCGAGGTCTACCCGGCCGTGGACGCAAAGGTCGCCGCGTTCGACGCCGGCACCCTCGCAACGCTCGCCACGCAACCTCATGTGAGCGCCGCATGGGGGCAGCTGGCCATGAGCGGAGCCTTCGCTGCGGGAACATCCGCCGCATCCTCCGGCCCGGCCAAGACTCCGCCGCCGGGCGCGCTCGTCTCCTTGCCGCCGCTCAGGTCGTCGAGCGTCATGCCGGCCCTGAGTGCGGGGCGCCTCCCGCGGTCGGACGCCGCGAGCGAGGTGCTTCTGACCGACAGCGAGGCGACCGCGCTGGGATTCCTATCGGCGCAGGGTGCGATCGGCACGCAGGTCATCTACAGGGCGGCCTCCGGCGCCCTGATGGTCCCGGGCGTGACGCGCAACCCGGTCACACACCCTCTTGACCTGAACCTGGTGGTCGTGGGGATCGTCTCCGGCAACGCGATGCCGGGCGGCGCCCCCGGCGGCGTGGCGCCGTACGCAACCGTGCGCGACTACTGGGCGAAGCTCGCGAAATCCAACAGCTGGAAGGGAGGGGAGTATTCGACGATCACGCTGCTCGCCGACTCGGGCCTTGCCGTCGAACACTTGCAGCAACGTGTCGAGGCGCTTGGTTTCCAGGCACAGACGTTCGGCGACCAGTTCCGCAGCTTCGAGGACTTGCTTGGAAAGATGCGCGTGGCGCTGCTCGGGCTGGCCCTGGTGGCTTTGCTGCTCGCGTGTCTTGGCATCGCGAACACGATGTACACGGCGGTCCTCGAGCGCACCAAGGAGATCGGTGTGCTCAAAGCTCTTGGCGCGCGCAGGCGTGACGTGCTGCAAATCTTCGTCGCCGAAGCCGCGGTCATCGGGCTGACGGGAGGCCTGGTCGGCATCCTGATCGCGGTAGGGCTCGGCAAGCTGGGCAACGCCGCCGTCGACCGGCTCACGCAATCGGAGGCGGGTACGGGCTTCGATGTCTTCCGCACCGACTTTGCCGTGGTCGCGGCCGGGCTCGTGCTCGCGATCGTGCTGAGCACGGTCAGCGGCCTGCTTCCCGCGCTGAGGGCCGCCCGCCAGGATCCCGCCAGAGCGCTGCGGTACGAATAACCGTCACCCTAAGTAGATGAGGGCTTCCGCATACCCGCTGGTCGATGTGGGCGACGCCGCCGAGCTCGTGCTCGAGCGCACTCCTGTTCTCGGGACTGAGCGAATCCCGCTCGTTGATTGTCACGGCCGCGTTTTGGCCGAGGACCTCATCGCCACAGCGCCGCTGCCTGCCTTTCCATCCAGCGCCGTCGACGGGTACGCGGTTCGGGCGGCGGACGCGGCGAGGTCGCTGCGAGTGGTGGGGGAGTCGGCGGCCGGCCGGCCCTTCGAGCACTCGGTCGAGCCCGGTACCGCGATTCGCATCCTGACCGGAGGCGTCCTGCCCGAGGGGGCGGATTGTGTGGTCATGGTGGAAGACGTCGAGGTGGGCGGTGAGGTCGTGAAAGTTCCGGCGGGTCTAGTGGCGGGACAGAACTTTCATGCACCTGGCGCCGACCTGCGCGCGGGAGAGAGCGTCCTGCAAGCCGGCACGGTGCTCGGCGCCGCCGAGATCGGGCTGGCGGCGGCACTCGGTTTGCCCGAGCTGCCGGTCGGGCGCCGTCCGCGGGTGGCGCTGCTCTCCACCGGCGATGAGCTCGTCGAGGTGGGCAAGAGGCCGGGGCCCGGACAGATCCCCGACTCCAACCGGTGGGCTCTCCTCGCCGCGCTGCGCGATGCCGGCGCAGAGGTGCGGCTCCTCGGCATCGGCCCCGATGAGCCTGGGGCGTTGAGACAGCTCGTCATGGAGGCGCTGGCCGGGGCGGATGCGTTGGTCACGTCGGGCGGCGTCTCGGTTGGCACCCACGACCTCGTCAAACCGCTCCTCGAGTCCATCGGCACCGTGCACGTGGGAAGGGTCAAGCTGAAACCCGGAAAGCCTTTTACTTTCGCGACCCTCCCCCAGGGAAAGGTGGCATTCGGGCTCCCGGGATTTCCGGTCTCATCCCTCGTCACGTTCGAGGTCTTTGTCCGCCCGGCGCTGCGAAAGATGCAGGGCTATGCGCAGCTCCAGCGCCCGACGCTGCCGGTGCGCCTGGGCTACGACGCGCGCGCGACGGCGGATCGCACCGAATTCCAGCGCGTCACTCTGCGGCGCGACGGTCCGGACCTCGTTGCCGTCTCAACCGGTTCTCAGTCGTCTTCGCGCCTCATGTCGCTCGCGGGAGCGCACGCCCTGGTGCGCATCCCGCCAGGGAATCGCGGGATGAGTGAAGGAACCATCGTCGAGGCGATGATCCTGGCGTTGCCGGGTTAGGGGCGCTCCCGAACCGCCTCGTGCTCGCGCTCTCTCTCGGCCAGCTTCTCCTGGTCCCTTCGAACGTCCGTTCGCCTTAGAATTAGATATCTCTCATGCCCTCCCCCTTTCGTGTCGACGCACCCTTCAAGCCGGCCGGTGACCAGCCTCAAGCCATTGAGCAGCTGGTCGAAGGCGTGCGCTCCGGGCTGACCCAGCAGGTGTTGGCCGGGGTGACGGGAAGCGGAAAGACGAATGTCATGGCCTGGGCGGTCGAGCAGCTGCAGAGGCCGGTTCTCGTGTTGAGTCCCAACAAGACGCTGGCGGCCCAGCTCTGTGCGGAGTTCCGCCGCCTGCTGCCCGACAACGCGGTCGAATACTTCGTGAGCTACTACGACTACTACCAGCCCGAGGCGTACATCGCCCGCTCCGACACCTACATCGAAAAGGATTCGAGCCGGAACGAGGAGATCGACCGCATGCGCCACTCGACCACCCAGGCGCTAATCACGCGCCGCGACGTCCTCGTCGTCGCGAGCATCAGCTGCATCTATGGGGTGGGCTCCGTCGAGGACTACATGGGCGAGTCGCTGCACATCGAGAAGGGACAGGCGATCCGCCGCGAGGTGTTTCTCCGCAAGCTCACCGAGATGCTGTACGAGCGCAACGACTACGACCTGGCGCGCCTCCGGTTCAGGGTGCGCGGCGATGTGGTCGACCTCGTGCCGGCGAACGAGGAACGCGTCTACCGGGTCGAGTTCTTCGGCGACGAGATCGAGAGGATCCAGGAGCTCGACTCGGTCACCGGCGAGATCCTTGGCACTCGCAACGACTTCACGATCTTCCCCGCGTCGCACTACGTGACACCGGCGGACAAGCTGCGGCTCGCGATGGTCGATATCGAGGCGGAGCTCGACGAGCGCTGCAAGTGGTTCGAGGAGCACGGCCGGCTGCTCGAGGCTCAGCGGTTGCGGCAGCGCACCAACTTCGACCTGGAGATGATGCGCGAGACCGGGACGTGCGCCGGGATCGAGAACTACTCGATGCATCTCACGCGCCGGAAGCCTGGCGACGCGCCGTACACGCTGATGGATTTCCTGCCGGACGACACGATCATCTTTGTCGACGAGTCACACGTCGCCGTGCCGCAGATCGGAGGCATGCTCGGCGGTGACCGGTCGCGCAAAGCCGCGCTCGTCGAATATGGGTTCCGCCTGCCGAGCGCGTTCGACAACCGGCCTTTGAGCTTCGACGAGTGGGAGGAGCGCGCTCACGACGTGGTCTACGTCTCTGCCACGCCGGGCGACTACGAGATGCGCCGCTCGCAGCGCACTGTCGAGATGGTCGTGAGGCCGACCGGGCTGGTCGACCCTACCGTGGAGGTCCGTCCGACCGCCGGCCAGATCGACGATCTGCTCGCCGAGGTGAAGCGGCGCGCGGAGATGGGCCACCGCTCGCTCGTGACCACCCTGACGAAGCGCTTCGCCGAAGACCTCGCGGACTACCTTCGCGAATACGGCGTGAAGGTGCGATATCTGCACTCCGAGCTCGACGCTATGGAGCGTCTCGATGTTCTGCGCGACCTCCGCACCGGGGCGGTGGACGTGGTCGTCGGCATCAACCTCCTGCGCGAAGGTCTGGATCTGCCGGAGGTCGCGTTCATCGGCATCCTGGACGCTGACAAGGAAGGCTACCTGCGGGCCTATCGCTCGTTCATCCAGACCATCGGACGCGCGGCGCGCAACGTCGAGGGACACGTCGTCATGTACGCGGACAAGATCACCGACTCGATGCGGCGGGCGCTCGACGAAACCGAGCGGAGGCGCAACAAGCAGATCGCCTACAACGCGGAGCGCGGCATAACCCCGGAGACCGTGAAGAAGGCGATCTACCAGATGGAGATCAACTCAAACGACATCCGGGCCGACGCGGTCGAGATCATGGCCGGGGCGGGCGTCCCGCGAGAGGACCTGCTCGCGATCGTGCGCGACCTTGAGAAGGAGATGCGGCGCCTATCCAAGGAGCTGCAGTTCGAAGACGCGGCGCGGGTGCGCGACCGGATCATCCTCTTGCGCAAGCGTCTTTCCGGCGAGGAGCCGGGCAAGGACACAGAAGAGGACGGGGCGGTCGCGATGGCGATCGCGGCGGCGCCCAAGCAGAAGACGATGGTCCGCAATTGGCGGAAGTCACGCCGGGGCCCTTGAAAAACGTCAGAAGGGCGGCCGAGTTGCTGGCGACCCCGCCGGCGGGGTGGATGGAGACCCTTGGAGCGCGAATCAGCGAGTCCGAGCCAGGGCGGGTTGTGCTCGAGCTCGACGCCGGCCCGGAGCACAGACACGGGGGCGGCGTCGTGCAGGGCGGCGTCATCACTCAGATCGCGGACGCGGCGATGGGTATGTCGCTGGCGACCCTTCAAGAGGACGGTCTGTGGAACACCACGATCGAGCTCAAGATCAACTTCATCCGGCCGGTCATCTCGGGGCGCATCCGTGCGGTGGGCCGAGTCGTCGAGATTAAACAGACGCTGATGTTCGGCGAGGCCGACGTGCTGGATGAGCAGGGCCGGCTCGTGGCGCGCGCGTCGTCGACCTGCCTCGCTGTCCCCGAGGGACAGGGCCGTGAGTGAGCTGACGCAGGCGCCTTCCCGAGCCTGGGCGTGGCTCGGCATGAATCTCGTCGAGACGGGCGACGGCACCGCGACAGTCGAAATGACCTCGACGGAAGACATGGCCAACCACTCCGGTTTCGTGCATGGTGGGATGATCAGCACGCTGGCTGACTCGGCCATGGGTCGGTCGCTTCGTACGCTGAAACCCGGCGTGGTACGAGCGATGAGCTTTGACTTGAAGCTCAACTTCATCTCGGCTGCAAAAATCGGCGAGACACTGCGCGCCACCGGACGCGTGGTTCATGCCGGCCGGCGCACGGTCGTGACGGAGTGCACGGTCGAAGGGCCGAACGGCAAGCTTGTCGCCACCGCCAGCGGAACGTTTTCAGTCACCAGAGAAAAGGAATAGCTAGAAACCCAGTGCCAATAGACCACATCACGATTCGCGGCGCGCGCGAGCACAACTTGAAGAACGTCACGCTTTCGATCCCGCGTGACAAGCTCGTCGTGTTCACCGGACTGTCGGGCTCCGGCAAGTCGTCGCTCGCCTTCGACACGATCTACGCCGAGGGGCAGAGGCGCTACGTCGAATCGCTGAGCGCATACGCGCGCCAGTTCCTCGGCCAGATGGAAAAGCCCGACGTGGACACCATCGAGGGCCTGTCGCCCGCAATCTCGATTGACCAGAAGGGCACGTCGAAAAACCCCAGGTCGACGGTTGGCACGGTGACCGAGGTCTACGACTACCTGCGCCTGCTTTACGCGCGGATCGGGCACCCGCACTGCCCTGTGTGTGGCCGTGAGGTCCGCCGCCAGACGGTCGACCAGATGGCGGATCACGTCGAGAAGCTGCCGGCGGGAACGCGCCTTATGGTCCTCGGGCCCATCGTGAAAGGCCGCAAGGGCGAGTACCGATCTCTGATCGAGGACGTGCGCAAGTCGGGGTTCGTTCGCGTTCGCGTCGATGGCAGCCTGTACGAGCTGGGCGAGCAGATCCCGCTCGACAAGAACAAGAAGCACGACATCCAGGTGGTGGTGGACCGGATCGTGGTCGGTCCCGACCAGCGAAGCAGGCTCGCCGAATCGATCGAGACCGCCGCGCGGCTTGGCGGCGGCCTGGTGATCATCGTCCCCGACCAGGGCGAAGAGATCCAGATGTCGATGGACTACGCGTGTCCGTACGACGGAACGAGCGTCTCCGAGCCTGAGCCGCGGAACTTCTCCTTCAACAGCCCGCACGGCGCGTGCCCGACCTGCACCGGGATCGGCTTCCGGCTGGTCGTTGACGGTGACATGGTCGTGCCGGACCCGAAACTTTCTCTGCGCGAGGGCGCGATTGCGGCGTGGAGCCGCTCCCAGTTCTTCTATCCGGAGTTGCTCGAGTCCGTCAGCAAGTTCTTCGGCATCGACATGGACAAGCCATGGTCGAAGCTGACGAAGCCGCAGCGCGACGTGCTGCTCAACGGCACGGGCGACAAGAAGATCCGCTTCGGATACAAGAACCAGTACGGCCACGCCCGCTGGTACGAGGCTCCATTCGAGGGCGTCATAGCCAACCTGCAGCGGCGCTACGAGGAGACGCAGTCCGACTTCCTGAAGGCGGAGCTCGAGCGGTACATGTCCGACAAGCCATGTCCCGCATGCAAGGGACGCCGCCTCAAGCCAGAGTCGCTCGCCGTGACCGTGGCGAATCACAACATTGCGGAGGTATGCGAGCTGCCGGTGAGCACGGCGGTCAGCTTCTTCGACCGCCTCGACCTGACCGAGCGCGAGCAGATCATCGCCCGCGGTGTGTTGAAGGAAATTCACGAAAGGCTGCAGTTCATGATCGACGTCGGGCTCGAATACCTGACCATCGAGCGGGCGGCCAACACCCTTTCAGGGGGAGAGTCGCAGCGCATCAGGCTCGCGACACAGATCGGCTCGAAGCTGATGGGCGTCCTGTACATCCTCGACGAGCCTTCGATCGGGCTGCACCAGCGCGACAACCGGCGGCTGATCAACACGCTGCTGCGGCTGCGCGACCTCGGCAATACGCTGATCGTGGTCGAGCACGACGAGGAGACGATCCGCGCGGCCGACTACATGGTCGACATCGGGCCCGCCGCCGGAGAGCACGGAGGGCAGATCATCGCCGCGGGAACGGTCGAGGAGGTGCTTCGTGACCCGAACTCGCTGACTGCTGCGTTCCTGCGCGGTGACCGCGCGATCCCAGTCCCTGCACGCCGGCGTGCGGGCAACGGCAAGCGCCTGGTGATTCGTGGTGCGCGGGCGAACAACTTGAAAAACCTCGACGTTCCGATTCCGTTGGGTACATTCGTCGCGGTTTCGGGCGTGAGCGGGTCGGGCAAGTCGTCCCTGATCACCGACATCCTCAGCCGCAAGGTCGCGCAGCACTTTTATCGAGCGAAGGACAGGCCGGGTCCGCACGATGCGGTCGAGGGCCTGGAGCACCTCGACAAGGCGATCGACATCGACCAGTCGCCGATCGGGCGCACCCCGCGATCCAATCCCGCGACGTACACGGGGATGTTCACGTACATGCGTGAGCTGTTCGCGCAGCTTCCAGAGGCGAAGATGCGCGGTTACAAGCCCGGGCGGTTCAGCTTCAACGTGCGCGGCGGGCGGTGCGAGGCGTGCCAGGGCGACGGGATCATCCAGATCGAGATGCACTTCCTGCCCGACGTGTACGTGCCTTGCGAGGTTTGCCACGGGACGCGCTACTCGCGCGAGGTGCAGGAGGTGAAGTTCCGAGGGCACTCCATCTCCGACGTGCTCGAGATGACGGTGGACGAGGCGCTCGAGGTGTTCGAGAACGTGCCTCGGATCCAGACGAAGTTGAAGACGCTCCGCGATGTTGGCCTCGGCTACATCCGTCTCGGGCAGCCGGCGACGCAGCTGTCGGGCGGTGAGGCGCAGCGTGTGAAGCTGTCGTCCGAGCTGTCCCGACGCGACACCGGCCGGACGCTTTACCTGTTGGACGAGCCGACCACCGGCCTTCACTACGCGGACGTCGAGAGGCTACTGGTCGTGCTCCACCGGCTGGTCGACCACGGAAACACCGTGGTCGTGATCGAGCACAACCTGGACGTCCTCAAGACTGCCGACTGGGTGATCGACCTCGGCCCCGAGGGTGGAGAGAAGGGCGGGTACGTGATCGCCGCCGGCACGCCGGAGCAGCTGGCCGCGGACCCGGTCTCGTCGACTGGGCAGTTCCTGCGGGCTCCGCTGGAGAGGGCGGGGCGGCGTGGAAAGTCGAATGGCGCAGCGCGCCCGGCGGCGAAGCGCAAGCCGCCTAGCCGGCGCGTAAAAGTCGCCGTCTGAGCACACCAAGCACAGCCCCACCCGGCCTGCGGCCGACCTCCCCACAAGGTGGGGAGGTGAAAGCCGACTACGGCGCACTTCTTCGAGTGCCTGGTTTCGCGCGGTTGTACGCGGGCTTGCTCCTGGGTCGCGTTGGTGGCTCGATGGTCATGGTCACGCTGGTCCTGTTCGTGCTGGCGCGGTACCACTCTCCGCAGCTTGCGGGCGCGACGGCTTTCTTCACCATCTTTCCGGGCTTATTGGTGTCGCCGGTGGCCGGCGCTCTGCTCGACCGGTACGGCCGGGCGCGGCTTGTGGTCGTCGATTACCTGATTGGCGCGTTCATGGTCGTCCTCGTTGCGTTTCTCTCCAACCGCCACTCGCTTCCGTGGGGATTGCTGCTGGCGATCGTTGGGGTCGCCTCGCTGACCAACCCGTTGAGCAACTCGGGGGCGCGCTCGCTGTTCCCGTTGATCACCCCGCCGCATCTCTGGGAGCGCGCCAACGCCTTGGACAGCAGCGGCCACGTGCTGGCGCAGCTCGTGGGCGCACCGGTGGCGGGGTTGCTGATCGGGTTCGTCGGGCCGGAGTGGGCTCTGGCATCGTGCGGCGCCATGTTTGGGGCGGCCGCGGTGGTGATGCTGCGGCTGCCGGAACCCCGGTCGGCCAATGTCGCGGAGGGGTCGATTGCCTTGAACGCCTGGCGTGGCTTGCAGTACGTCTTCCGGAACGCGACGCTGCGGGGGTTGGCGTTGACGCTGGCCACGTTCAACTTGAGCTGGGGCATCCTATCGATCGCGGTTCCGGTGCTCGTGCTGGATCGGTTGCACCAGGGTCCGGCGACGGTGGGGTTCTTGTGGGGGGCGATGGGTGGGGCCGGGTTGCTCTCGGCGCTTGTCGCGGGACGGATGGCTTCTCGCGATCGGGAGCGGCAGATGATGTTCGGCGCCATCCTTGTGAGCGCGGCGGCGATTGCGGTGCTGCCGTTCGCGTTTGCGCTGCCGGTCGTGGTGGTGGCGATCGTGGTCTTTGGTCTGGCCAACGGGCCGTTTGACGTGGCGCTGTTCACGCTTCGTCAGAGGCGGACGGATCCCGCGTGGTTCGGGCGCGCGTTCGCTGTTTCGATGTCGGTCAACTGGATCGGGCAGCCGATCGGGGCGGCGCTCGCGGGGCCGCTCATCGGGTGGGGGTTGGATGTGGCTTTGTGGGCGGCGGTGGTGGCGGCGCTGGGGGCGGCGGTGTTCCCGTTGGTGGTGGTGCCGGCTCGGGATGAGGTCCCGGCGCGCGTCTAGGGGGTTCGGTTGGGAGGACTGGGAAGAGTGTGGGGGGCGGTGGCTGGGAGGCCAGCAAGCGGAGTTGGTGATCTTATTAGTGTAAACTTAGCCTTGACAGGCGAACAGTAGTTTGCTAGACTTTTCTCATGTTAGGGGAAGGGGGCACACCCCTCTCTAGACTCCGGGCGGTGGTTCGCGAGCTTCAGGCTTGGGGCGAGCCCGTAGACGTCAAAGAGCTGCGGGTAGACATCGACGCCCTCGAGGGTGTGTTCTGCGCCAAGGCGCGGGAATCTGAGAAAGCCGGCGAGCATCTTGTTGCCGGCAACATTTCCCCCGCTTCCTGGATCGCCCGCACCTGCGGCATGTCTGTTACGTCTGCTGCCGACCGAGTCTGTGTCGGCAGTCAGCTGGAGTCTCTGCCCAAGGTCGCCGCAGCGCTGGGCTCAGGCCAGATCTCCTTTCAATCCACCTCCGTCCTCTGCCACCTGCGCGAGCAATTGGGCGAGAAGAGCGATCTCTTCGACGAAGACGAGATGCTTGCGTACGCGCGCGAGTATTCGGTCTACCAACTGCGCAAGCTCTGCAACGCTGCCCGCCACGCCGCCGACCCCGACGGCTTCTTCAACGACGCCGAGGAGAGCTTCCTCCGCCGGCGGCTGCACATCAGCCAGATGCCGGACGGCATGTTTGCGGTCGATGGCACTCTTGATCCGGTCAGTGGGGCTGCCTTCAAGTCAGGGCTCGAGGTCCTGGCCAAGCGCCAAGGCCCAGAAGACGAGCGCACTCACTCCCAGCGGATGGCCGATGCGGCGGTGGATGGCAGGTGGTCAAGGCCGGTCGCGAGTTTCGATTCCTTGCGCCCGACCGGGTCGTGATGAGAAGGGCGCGCGGGACGG
>DAITQH010000025.1:0-27076 GCA_036833175.1 Candidatus Dormiibacterota bacterium | reverse complement strand
CCTAGACGCTGGCCACAACTGAAGACCCTCGAGGGCCAGTTCAAAATAAGGAAACGTTGGTCCGAGAAAGTCGGGGAGGGGGGACACTATTTGAACCGACCGGGCGAACCCTGCGTCGGTGTCCTCGACCTTATCAGAGCCCACCGTGACCGGCTCGAGCGATGCGTCAGGAGCAGGGATTGGACCCGCTGAACCTTGCGGTTAACAGATCGGTGCGCCCCGTTCAGAAATGGTGACCTGTATTCGAGGGCGCCGATCATGTGGTCACTTAAGGGACTACAATGGCGGCATGGCATCAGTTGGAATCCGGGATCTAAAGACACATGCCTCGGCCATCGTGGAAAGGGCCGAGGCTGGAGAAGCCTTCCTGGTCACCCGGCGAGGCAAGCCCGTGGCGGTCGTGCTTCCCTTCACGATTGAGGCGGAGGATCTAATCCTAGGCCACGCATCGCCCTTCATTCGGCTTCGCGAAGAGGGCCGAGCCGAGCTGCGTAAAGGCAAGACGGTTGGCTGGCAATCGCTCAAGACCAAGGTTCACAAGTCCAACGCAGATCGGTGACCTTTCGGGTTGAGCTTGCCCGCTCCGCTGCGCGATCCTTCGAACGAGCTCCCCGACCGGAACGCAAACGTCTAGAGCGAGCCATCGACGCCCTGGCGGTGAATCCAAGACCGCCCGGCAAGCTGGTCAAGGCTATCCAAGGCACAAAGGACGATTTCCTGCGAATGCGTGTCGGCGACTACCGGATCATGTCCGAGGTCGTTGACTCGGCTCGCGTTGTCCTGATCCTAGGCATCATCCACCGCAAGGATCTTGAGCAATGGCTGCGCCAACACGGCTGAACGATTGATCCGGATACAAGGAGCAGTTATCAGCAGCAACCGGCCGCCCGGCGTCTCCCACATATTAAGGACGCGCGCGCGCCTATCGACTGCAGGTTTCCTCAATGGGTCTCACGGTCCCGAAAGCTACGGGGTTTAGTCCATGGAGATGCGTTAAGGCGCTTTTCAGTTCGATTGGGGCTCCCGGAAAGCCGGTTCGCCGCGATTTCAGGTCCCGAAGCAGCCCCGATTACTAAATGAACTACAACATGAGGCCCTTCTCGAAGCGCCGCCTACCTCGGGTCTCAGGCTCCATTTCGACTGCGCTCTGGTCATGCGCGATGTTGCTCATCGGTGGGTCGCCGCGACCGACTTGTACATGGAATTGCGAAGTCGGCCGGTCCGGATCCCTCCCTCCGGCTAGATGGGAGTATGCCCTCCCGCGAGGTCTGGCATCCTCTACGCCGCCAAGATGATAGGTATGGGGAGTTGGTTGGAACGGTGATTTCGCCAGCGGTCCAGATCGAGAACCTGACCAAGCGCTATGGCTCGAAGTTGGCGGTCGATGGCTTCTCGCTGCAGGTTGAAACTGGATCGATTTTCGCCATTCTCGGGCCCAATGGAGCTGGTAAGACCACCACGGTCGAGTGTTGCGAAGGATTCCGCAAACCCGACTTTGGGGTAGTGCGGGTGCTCGGCTTGAACCCCACGCGAGATGGGCGCCGGCTACGCCCCCGGATCGGTGTGATGCTCCAGAGCGGGGGCGTCTATCCGGCTATTCGCGCCGAAGAGATGCTGCGGCACGTGGCGAAACTGCACGCGCATCCAATTGACCCGTCGCTGCTGATTCTTCGCCTGGCCCTGGCTTCCGCGGGGAAATCCGCATATCGAAAGCTATCAGGCGGCGAGCGGCAGCGACTTGCCTTTGCGTTGGCGATCGTAGGTCGACCTGATCTGGTTTTCCTCGACGAACCGACGGCCGGCCTCGATCCGCAGGGACGCCTCGCGGTTTGGGATCTGATCTGTGAGCTGCGCGACGCCGGGGTGACTGTGGTCCTAACCACTCACTCGATGGATGAGGCCGAGCGCCTGGCGGATCGGCTGGCCATAGTCGACCACGGCCGGGTGGTTGCCGCGGGGACCATCCAAGATCTTACCGGCGGGCCAGCGAGCGGATCGATCACATTCCATGCGGCGCCAAATCTTGCAATCGACTCGCTGCGCTCACTGCTACCCAGCGACTTCTTGGTCCAAGAACAGCCTCCCGGACACTATGCAATTGTGGGCGACCTGGATCCCTGGGTAATCGCAAAGGTGACGGCATGGTGCGCGGCTCGAGATGTCATGCCGCATGGCCTCAGGGTGGGTCACAGAACGCTGGAAGAGGTTTTCCTAGAAATCACGGGCCGGGGACAGCGCACGTGACCCAGTCGATCTTCAGTCCACGGCCTGGCCCCGCGCCAATGGCGTCAATGATCCTCGCTCAGACCTGGTTAGAGATCCGCTTGGCGCTGCGGAACGGAGAGCAACTCGTCCTCACGGTCGTGATACCGGCCCTGCTTCTGGTGCTTTTTGGATCGATCCGAGTTCCAGACCTGGGTTCGGGTGGGATCGACTACCTCGTCCCTGGAGTGATGACCGTCGCCGTCCTGTCAACCGCATTCACCGGGCAAGGTATCGCGACAGGGTTCGACCGGCGTTCTGGGGTGCTGAAGCGGCTATCCGCCAGCCCACTTTCACGATCAGGCTTGATCGTGGCTAAGACGTTGGCTGTGGCCTGCATCGAGGTCATGCAGCTGCTTCTCATTTCGTTGATTGGGCGTTTGATGGGTTGGTCCCCCTCCGGTGGCATTGGCTCCGCCATCGTGCTCTTGGCCTTGGGTACGGCCGCATTCTCCGGGCTCGGACTCCTCATGGCGGGCACTTTGCGCGCAGAGGCGACGCTCGCCGTGGCCAACCTTCTGTTCCTACTACTGTTGGCGGGGGGAGGAATCTTCGTCCCGCTGGCGAAGTTTCCGGCTGGGGCAAGGCCCCTGCTCAGCCTGTTGCCGACTGCCGCTTTGTCTGACGGCTTGCGCCAGAGTTTCGGGCCGTCGCACCAGCTCCCATTGGCAGCGGCGGTCATCCTTTTCGGGTGGGCCTTGGTCTCGATTATCTGTGCAGCGGTCACATTCCGTTGGGAGTAAGAGCAACTCGCGAGTCCAATGGATTGCGCGCCAGCTTCGGGTCGCAAGATCGCCGAGGCTACACCACCGTGAGGTTTCGACAGTTTTGAGCATAATTTGCAAGTTGACGTCTCCCCACCAACCCTGGGTCTTGGCCGTTCACGCCAACACGGCGAGCGCAGATGTGCGAGCGCAACTCGCTCACGCGGTGGAGAAAAAGATCGGAGGGGAAGGTGAATGGATCCTTCTCAGCACGTGCCACCGGGTAGAGCTATACGGGTTCGGCACCATGCCAGACCTGGACACGCGCTTCCAGGTGGAAATGGGCGAAGACGCGGTGCGGCATCTGATCCGGGTTGCCGCGGGACTGGACAGTGCGATCGTCGGCGAGGATGAGATCCTCCACCAGGTCCGCGAGGCGTTGAGACAGGCGCGCGAATCCAGAGCACCGGATCACCGGCTCCAGCGATTGTTTGAAACCGCTATCGCCGCCGGCCGTCGAGCCCGCGCCGGGCGCACAGCCTTCGGCGGCAACCTGGCGCAGAGAGCGGTCGCCTGGCTCGACCAGCGATCGGCGCTGGCCGGCCGGCCTTTACTTGTGGTGGGCGCCGGCCGGATGGCGTCCAACCTCGCACACGCTGCCAGGCTTGCCGGCGCAGAACTCACCATCGCAAGCCGCGACGCAACCAGGGCACACCGGCTGGCGCAGTTGTATGGCGGCAGCGGCATCGATCTCGCAGGCGGCGCCAAACTCGCTCCGCAAACCGCCGCGGTGGCAGTTGCGCTCGCCGGCCCTTGGCACGAGTTTCAGCCGCCGCCCGGTGACCTGCCTCCAATCGCGGACATTTCAGCGCCGTCCGCCATCCCAGCTGCGGTCAGGGCCCGACTCAACGGTGGCTTTCTTGGCGTTGACGACCTGTTCGTCCGCGCGACGCCTGTTCCGGGCGGCTACATCGATCACGCGGCCCTAATCGTGGCAACGAAGACGCGCGAGTACCTTCGGTGGCTGGGCGACGAGTGATCGACTCCGTTTTCGAAACGAAGTCATGAGCATCGGCACCGTCGCCGCCTGGCGTGAGCGTGCCGCCCGGCTCTTCCCCGGCGGCGTCAACAGTCCGGTCCGCGCATATCGGGCAGTCGGGGGCGAACAGCCGATCATGGTCCGAGGCCAGGCGGCCTTCGCTTGGGACGCGGATGGAAACCGCTACATCGATTATGTCGGCGCTTTCGGCCCACTCATGATTGGCCACGCCCACCCTGCGGTCGTCGAAGCGATTCGGACCGCCGTCGAGGCCGGCGGCCCATTCGGGGCGACAACGCCTGCCGAGGTCCGGCTTGCCGAGTTGATCCGCTCACGGATGCCATCAATCGAACGCCTCAGGTTCGTCAACAGCGGCACGGAAGCCGCGATGAGCGCGCTCCGCGTGGCGCGGGCCGCGACAGGTCGCGACCTCGTGATCAAGTTCGAAGGCGGCTACCACGGCCACGCCGACTCAATGCTCGTCGATGCGGGTTCCGGGGCCGTTACTTTGTCGATCCCCGGCAGCGCCGGCGTTACCAAGTCGGTGGCGGCTGAGACCCTCGTGGCGACATACAACGACCTCAGCTCCGTGGCCGCACAGCTCGACACCCACAGAGGTATGGTCGCGGCTGTCATCGTCGAACCGGTCGCCGCCAACATGGGGGTCGTTCCTCCAGCCCCCGGTTTTCTGACGGGTCTGCGTCAGCTGACCGATCGCGCGGGCGCTGTGCTGATCTTTGACGAGGTGATTACCGGCTTCCGCGTCGCACCTGGCGGGGCGCAGGAGCTCTATGGCGTGACGCCCGACCTGACCGTTCTGGGCAAGATCATCGGCGGCGGCCTCCCGGTCGGCGCGTACGGCGGCCGAGCTGAACTAATCGATCTGGTGGCGCCGGCGGGCCCTGTCTACCAGGCGGGAACCCTGTCCGGCCACCCTGTCGTGATGGCCGCCGGCGAAGCCACCCTCCTGCAGTTGACCCCCGATGTTTACACCGCCATCGAGGCGCGGGCGGACCGCCTGCAGGAGGGGTTGCGGCGGGCGGGGATGAGCGTAGCCCGCGTCGGATCTCTGCTCACTGTGTTCTTTCGTGACATGGCTCCGGTCAACTTTCGTGAAGCGAAGGAATGCGACACCCTGGCGTTCGGGAAGTTCTTCCATCGGATGCGCGCAGCGGGCGTACTGCTTCCCCCGTCGCAATTCGAGGCGTGGTTTCTCTCCACAGCGCACGACGACGCGGTCATCGATGCGACGCTCGCAGCCGCTTCCAGTTGAGCCGATCTGTCGATGCCGGGAATGGAGTTGTCCCGGAGTCGAAAACTGGTCAGGGGCCCGGGATCTAACCCCGGGGCCTCACGGTCCCGAAATCCGATGGCGCCGTCCATGGAGATCGTTGCCGAGCCTTCGAGGCCAATCTGGGTGCGTGCTGCGCGATTTCAAGCCAGTCTTCAGAGCCCATTCTCGCCCCGATTAAGAAAGTTCGGGTTCGACGACAACAAATTCCCGTTCCAGCCGTTAGAACCCATTAGATGGACCAGACGCTCAATGACGTTCGCCTCCGCGCAGCGGCAATCGCCGCCGAGGCGCCGTACCATGCCGGGGTCAAAGAGGATTTCGACCGCCTGTACCGGGCGACCTACCAGCGCATCTTCGCGACGCTGATGATGGTCCTGCGCAACCCGGCTGCGGCCGAGGATGCGACTCAGGAGTCATATGTGCGCGCTTTCCGCGCGTGGGATCGTTGGAAGGAGGACGCGCCGGCCGAGGCGTGGATCTACCGGATCGCCCTGAATGTCGCGTTCACCCACCGCCGCCGGGAGCGGCTGCACGAGGTCGGCGAGGTGCTCCGCCGGCTCGGTCGTCCCAAAGAACCTGACCCGACGGAGATGGGCGCACCCGACCTGCGCCGCGAGCTTCTTGGGCTGCCTCCGAGGCAGGCCGCCGCGCTGGTGCTGCGCCATCTTCACGGCTTCACCAATCGTGAGATCGCAACCGCCTTGAACGTCCCAGAGAGGACCGTCGCGTCACGCCTGGCAGCGGCCAAAGCGCGCCTGCGCAGCCGCCTCGAAGCCAAATCCAAGATCGAAATGGGTACATCGGCGGCCTCGATAGTCCCTCTGGAGGAATGAGCGTGGAAAGCGGCGACGGATTCGAGCGGTGGTTGGAGCGGCAGCTTCACAGCGAAGCTGCCAAAGCAGGCGGCCCCAGCCCCGCGCCGGCGCAGGCTCAATACCACGCCGCATATCTTCAAGGAGGCCTTCACATGTCAGTTCTCGCCCACGCCGTAGCTTTGGTCTCGACCAAGGCCGCCATCGGGATCACGGTCGCTGTGCTCGCCGTGGGTGCAGCCGGCGTCGCCACCGAGGCGGCGGTCACAGGTAGCGCAAACCCCAGCAACTGGGGCCAGGCTGTTGTCGACCAGGTCAAGTCATGCAAGCTCGCGCTCGCACCGGGCACGCATGGGATCGGTGATTGCGTCAGCACCTTCGCGAACAAGCACGGCAAGGCCGTGAGCGCTGATCACCGCACGAGCCCCAATCCTGGAAACGCAAGCGACCACGCGAGCTCGGCTCGCGGCAACCACACCCCCGGACCACCGGCCAACCCCGGCAAACCCACCGGCGCTCCCGGCAGGCCCACCAACGTCCCACCAACCAGCCATTCGTAAGCAGCGACCTGCGTGGTGCAAGAGGGTCGGGCCGTCGCCCGGCCCTTTCCCTTTGCCGGATGATCATCAATCTTGCTGAAAGGTGATTGACCTCGCGGCCTCAGCCGCCCTGCTGGCAATTGTCGGTCTCGCTGTTTTCGTGGTCGGGGAGGGGGGATTTGAACCCCCGACCACCTGACCCCCAGTCAGGTGCGCTACCGAGCTGCGCTACTCCCCGTGTCCAGTGGTAATCGTACCCGGGGTATTAGTTGCGGCCCGCGTAGGCGACCAGGCCTCGGTGGGTCGATGCGAAACCCGCCTCGCGCAGCAGCGCGTTGAGCGGCGAATCCATCACCGGGATACCGTCGACGCGCTGCACCTCAACCCGTCCCGCGAGCACGGCCATGCCGATCAGGGCGCGCATGTGCTCGGGCCGGATCTCGCCGTTGGTCAGGAGGGAGCGGCCGCCTCGCTCGAGGTAGAGCTTGAGCTCCCCGCCGTCCAGCACGCAGTAGGCGCCCGCGGTGCGGCCCATACGTCCGTCCGATCGTGGCCACGCCAAGAGCGATCCATATGCGTTGGCGGGATCGGTGGCCGCCAGCGCGACGATTCCACCGCCCGAGTCGCGCAGGGCCCTCAGCCGGTCCACCGCTCCAGGCAACGCGAACTGCGAACCGCCGAGTCCCTCGACGAAGTAGCCGCGGCGGATGCGCCCCGACTCCTCCATCGCCCGCAGCACCGGGTAGAGCGCCGCGAAGCCGCCCGGCCAGCTCTCGGCCACGACCGTTTCGCGTGTGAGCACCCCGTAGCGCTGCAGCAGCACTCCCGCTTCCGAGTGCAGGCGTTCGGTCGGAGATGCTCCCGCACCGACGAGATCCGCCACCAGCGACCACCGGCCGGAAGCGCGCGGCTGGGTGAGGCGCGGCAACCGGGGCCGATGTGGAGATCTCCGCGCCGCGGGGCCCAGGAGCCTAAGGGGAGCGAACGTGTCGTTGGTCACCTCGCCTGACCAAACGAGATCCCACAGCGCGTCGAGGACGACCTCCTCGTCTCCACCTCCCGACGCGTTGTAGAGATCGCGGAAAAAGCTCGCGCCCCGAGCCTTCAGATGACCCCGAAGCAATTGATGCACCTCGCCTTCTGGCGGATCCATCACGTCCGAGACCAGGCGCGGTGCGTCTCCGCGCAGATAAAGCGCGACCTTGCCGTCGCTCGTCCCGAGGGAGCCGCGGCCGACCCACACCACCTCTCCCATCGAGATCAGCTCGTCGAGCAGCCGCGGGCTGTAACCGCCCACGCGGGCGGCGATCACGTCGCGCTCGATCACGCTCGCCGGCAGAGCCGCACCCTGGACCTGGAACACCACCTCGAGCAGGCGGTCGACGCCGCTCGCCTTGGCGCCGATGCCGTGCCAGGCCGGCAGGAAGCGCGCCACCGCCTCGGGAGCGACCGATTCGACCTCGTGGCGGAGCGCGGCCAGGGAGCGGCGCCGCAGGATCTTGAGCACATCCGGGTGGCAGTACTCGCGCCCTTCCGTGGCGCGCCGGAACTCCCCTGCCAGCACGTCCCCCCGCGCGGCAAGACGGGTCAACGCCGCCTCCACCGCGGGTGCAGGCAGCGCCCAGCGCGAGGCCGGGTCAGCCGTGACGAAGGGAACGTGTGTGCGAGCCCAGCGCCGCAGCAGCGATTCGAGTGGTTCGGCACCTGGATCCAGAAAGATGTCGGGGAGCCCGACCGGCAGGCTCGCCCCGACGGCTTCGCGGTACCGCCCAGCATCCTCGGCGGCGATCCAGCGCGATTCACCCGCCAGCCGGACCGCCACCGCGCGGCGCTCGCGCTCCAGCTCCTGCAGCGAGGCCTGGGCGATGCCGCGGGCGGCGGCTTCGTCGACGGTGAGGTCGCCCAGCCGCACAAGCACGTCGTGGGCCTCGTCCGCGTCGCGCGGAAAGCGCTCGGGCAGAAGGCCCTGGAGCTCGAGCTCCACAGCTGCGATGGCTTCGGGGTCGAGCAGCTCCCGAAGGTCCTCGCTTCCCAGGAGCTCGGCCAGCAGCTCGCGATCCAGCGTCAGCGCCTGCGCCCGGCGCTCCGCAAGCGGTGCGTCTCCCGCGTACATGAACTCGGCGACGTACGCGAACAGCAGGGAAGACGCGAAAGGCGATGCGCGCTCGGTGTCGACCGCGACCACGCGGATCTCGCGCGAGCGAATCGAGCTGAGCAGGCTTTTCAAGGCCGGCATGTCGAAGTGATCCGTCATCACCTCGCGCCACGTTTCGGCCAAGATCGGAAAGTCCGGAAACTGCCCCGCGACCTGCAGGAGCGCTGCGCTGCGCATGCGCTGCTGCCACAGGGGAGTGCGCTGGCCCGGACGGCGGCGCGGCAGCAGCAGCGAGCGCGCGGCGTTTTCCCGAAAGCGCGATGCGAAAAGCGCCGACGCGGGGAGCTGAGCCGCAACGAGCGCCTCCACCTCCTCCGGATCCAGCATCAGCTCGTCGAGCGACGGCGGGGACTCGACCTCCGGAAGCTGCATCGCGATCCCGTCATCCGTCCACAACGCGTGCACCTCGATGCCCAGCTTTTCCTGCAGGTGAGCCTCGAGCGCCATTGCAAGCGGTGCATGGACTCGCCCACCGAAGGGAGTGTGGAAGCAAACTCTCCAGTCGCCGATCTCGTCGCGGAATCGCTCGACCACCAACGTGCGGTCGTCCGGCACCGCCCCGGTCGCGGCCGCCTGGTCGTCGAGATAAGCGAGCAGGTTCTTGATCGCGCGGTCGTCGAAACCGGCGCGTTCGCGGAGCCGTTTTGCGGCCGCTTCCGGCGTCGCGGCCCGCAGCTCGCGGACCATCTTGCCGAGGGCGGCGCCCAGCTCGACCGGCCGGCTGGGTGCGTCCGCCTTCCAGAAAGCGATCTTGCCCGGCTCGCCTGGCGCGGGCGTGACCAGCACCTGGGATGGTGTGATTTCGGCGATCCGCCAGGTCGACGCGCCCAGAACGAAGGTCTCCCCCACGCGGGTCTCGTAGACCATCTCCTCGTCCAGCTCTCCGACCCGCCGGCCGTCGCTCACGAGGTTTACCGAGTAGAGACCGCGGTCGGGAATCGTGCCCGGGTTGGTGACGGCCAGGCGTTGCGCGCCCGCGCGGCCTCGCACCTTTTCCGCCACGCGATCCCAGACGATCCGCGGCCGCAGCTCCGCGAAGTCGTCGGACGGATACCGGCCGCTGAGCATGTCCAGCACCGACTCGAAGGCTCGCGGTCCGAGGTCGCTGTACGGGTAGGCGCGGCGGACCACCCGCCCGAGGTGCTCGACGCTCCACTCGTCCATCGCGCACATCGCCACCACCTGCTGGGCGAGCACGTCGAGCGGCTTGCGTGGCACCGTCGTCGATTCGATGCGGCCTTCGAGCATGCCCTCGACCACGGCCGCCGTCTCGAGCAGGTCGCCGCGAAACTTTGGAATGATCACGCCGCGCGACACCTCACCCACCGAATGGCCGGCACGGCCCACGCGCTGGATGCCGGCAGCGACGCTGGGCGGCGCCTCGACCTGCAGCACGAGGTCCACGGCGCCCATGTCTATGCCCAGCTCGAGCGTCGACGTCGCGACCAATCCCTTGACGATGCCGGCCTTGAGCTGGTCTTCGATGAGCATGCGCTGCTCCCGCGCGATCGATCCGTGGTGCGCCCGCACCAGCTCCTCGCCCGCGAGCTCGTTTACGCGAGCCGCGATCCGCTCGGCCAGCCGCCGCGAGTTGACGAAGATGATCGTCGAACGGTGCTCCTGGATCAGTTGCAGCAGGCGCGGATAGATCGCCGGCCAGATGCTGTTCACCGTCTGTCCGCTTTCGTCCTCGACGGCCATCCTCGCCATGTCCTCGACCGGCACCTCGACTCGCACGTCCATCGTCTTCAGCCGTCCCGCGTCGACGATGGCGACATCGCGGTCGGCGCCGCCGAGGAAGCGGCCCACCTCCTCGAGCGGACGCTGGGTCGCCGACAGCCCGATCCGCTGAGGCTCGACCCTCGTCAGCTCGCTCAGCCGCTCCAGGCTCAAGGCGAGATGGCTGCCGCGCTTGGTCGCCGCAACAGAATGGATCTCGTCGACGATCACCCAGCGGACTGACGCGAGGATGCGCCGCGCGGCGCTCGTGAGCAGCAGGAAGAGCGACTCGGGTGTGGTGATGAGGATGTCGGGCGGATGGCGCTCCATCGAGCGGCGCACGTCCGTCGGTGTGTCGCCAGTGCGGATCGCGACGTTGATGTCCGGCGCCACACCACCCGATGCCTCGATCTTGTGCCGCAGCCCGACGAGCGGCGAGCGGAGGTTGCGATCGACGTCATGGGCCAATGCTTTCATCGGCGACACATAAAGGACGCGACAGCGCTCCGCTTCCGCGGGCACGGGCTCTGACGTCAGCCGGTCGAGGCACCACAGAAAGGCAGCCAGCGTCTTGCCGCTCCCGGTCGGGGCCGCCATGAGCACGTGCCGGCCGGACGCAACCTCATTCCAACCGCGCTCCTGCACCTGCGTGGGCGCGTCGAACGAGGCGCGGAACCAGTCGCGCGTGGCCGGCGCAAAGAGATCTAAAGAGCTCCCCACGAGATCCAGTTTGACAAGTTCCAGTACCACAAACAAGCGTTCGTTTACAGGACCGTTCAGACTAGATATGAGGAGCGAGATGTATCCGTTCGAACACTTCACAGAGGACGCGAAACGGAGCCTCACCCTGTCCCAGGAGGAGGCCGAGCGTTCCCATCACTCCTACATCGGCACCGAGCACCTGCTCCTGGGGCTTGTCCGAATACAGTCGGGCGCCGCCCACGTGGCATTCAAGGAACTGGGGATCACCGAGGCAGCCGTCCGCGCCATGGTCGAGGCTGCGGTGGGCGGAAACAGGCCGGTCCGGGACACCACCATCATCCCGACGTCTCGGGTGAAGACCGTGATCGAGATGTCTTTCGAGGAGGCGCGCCGGATGGGCCACCACGAGGTTGACACCGGGCACATCCTGATCGGGCTTGCGCTCGAGGGCGACGGCATCGCCGCCCACGTGCTTCAGGACCTTGGCGCCACCGCTGAGCGGGTGGTTGCGGCGACGGAACGAGCATTCGGGGTCGCAGAGAGTGGACGGGGCCTCGATCGTCCGCGGGGTAAAGAGTGGATCCCATTTCCCAGTCCGGGGACCGACCGTGACATTAACAACCTGCTGGCTTTGCTACATCGGCCGGCGGGCGCGATCGCGCGATTGCTGCGCGCCAAGGGCCTCGATGTGGGGGCATTAAAGGAGGAGCTGCTGAGTCAACCCGAGGCTATCCAGCGCCTCGGGGATTCTCTCAACGCGACTGCGGTGGAGCTGACAGCCGCGATCGCAACTCAAGACTTCGAGCGTGCCGCGACGTTACGTGACCAGCTGAGGGACCTGATGGCAAAGCTCGAGACCGCCGAATCGGAGTGGCTCGACTCGCTCGCCTGAAACGCCGTGGGATGATCGTCCCGGCGATGATCGATCCGCAGCGATTCCGCGAGGTCATGGCCAGCTTTCCGAGCGGCGTCGTCGTGCTGACCGCATTTGGAGATGACTCGCTGCCGCGCGGCCTGACGGTGAGCGCCTTCTGCGCCGTGTCGCTTGAACCAGCACTCGCCCTGGCGTGCATCGACAAGACGTCCAACACCCTGCCCGCCGTGCAGCACACCGGAGGGTTCACCGCGAACATCCTGGCCACGGGTCGCGAGCAGCTCGCGCGGCGCATGGCGACCAAGGTCTCCGGCAAGTTCGAAGGCATCAGCTGGAGCAGGCCGGACAGCCCGATCGGCGGTCCGATCCTGGACGACGACTGCGCGGCGTATGCCGTCTGCACACTTCGCGACACCATCGAGGCCGGGGACCACTGGATCCTCATCGGCCTCGTCACCGAGGGCTCCCACCACGAAGGCGTCGCGCCGATGATCTTCAGCCGCCGCGGCTACGGGTAGCTCAGAGCACGAAGGGAATCAGGCGCTTGGTCCGGCGCATGTAGTCCTGATAAGCGGGCCCAAGGTCGCTCGCCAGCACCCGCTCCTCGATCCGGATGCGGTACGCGTACCCCGCAAGAGCCACTATCAAGGCCGGCAACGAGGCCCCGTTGACGCAGCAGACGAGCACACCCAGGAGGGTGATCAGGCCTCCCGTATAAGAGGGATGCCGGACCCAGCGGTATGGGCCGGCTTGAATGACCTCCTGTCCGGGACGCGTAGAGACCTCGCATGTGAATGACGTGCCGAGGACCCGGATCGAGTACCAGCGCAGCACCATGCCGGCGACCATCAGGAACAGGCCGAGGATGAACAACGCGGTGCGCCCGCTCTCGATGGCGGTGCTCGGAAACAGGAACGCCACCCACATTCCGATCGCGACGCTGCCCCAGACGGACCCGATCACCCACCACTTCGAGCCGGAGTCGTAATCGGTCGCGCCGGCTGGCAGCCGCCGCTTGCGGCCACCAAGCCACGTCTCGGTTCCGACCCAAACGTACAGCACGACCCAGAACACGACCACTGAGACCACCGTCGCGTCCGAGCTGCCGAAGAACATCGGCGGTCGCACCGGCTCAGCGAGCCTCGATCAAAGCGTTGGGTTCGGCCACCCTGGAACGAGTTGTGAGAACCCCGCGGACAGGATGGTCAGCTTGTTCATCAGCAGCAGCACCCCCATCACCATCAGGATCGCCGCGGACACCAGGTCGATCGCGCGCCGGTGGGTGTTGACCAGCCGCACCAGCGGGCGCGCGCTCTCGAGCGCGAACGCCAGGACGACGAACGGGAGGCCGAGGCCGAGGCAGTACGCAACCATCAGGCCGAGACCTTGCGCCGTCGTTCCGGCTGTGACGGCCGAGCTCAGGACCGCGCTCAGCGTGACGCCGATGCACGGCGTCCAGCCGCTGGCAAAACCCATTCCCAACACGAAGCCGCCCGCGACCCCGCCACCCGCACGCGGCGCCTCCTTCATGGCGCGGTACTCGCCCATCAGGAACGGGATCCGGATCAAGCCCGCGACCTGCAGCGCCATCACGATGACCAGCACGCCCGCGACGATAGGCACGTAAGTGCGCACCGGCTGCACCACCAGCGAGAACACATAGAAGAAGAGGATGAAGATCAGCGAGAGGCCGGCGACGAAACCCAGGCCGGCGGCGGCGACCGGCAGCGACGGCGAGAGGCGCGGGCTCGCGGCGATCGCGCTGCCTGGGCCGTCCAGCACGGCGACCGGCTCCGCGGCCCGTGCGCCCAGGTACGCGAGGTAGGCCGGCACCAGGGGCAGCACGCACGGCGACACAAACGAGACGAGACCGGCCAGGACCGCGATCGGCGGGCTGATGCCGTCGAGGGCGCCGCCGGCCGCCAGGAAAAGGCTCGGCATCTCGGTTACCTGCGCGGAACGGACGGAGACCGCTGGGCGATCTCGTCGATAGCACCAGCCATCACGGGCCAGGCTCGCTGCGGTAGGTCGTGGCCCATCCCATCGACCTCGATCAGTCGCGCACCGGGCACGGCCTCCGCCACGAGGCGGCCGTTTTCGATCGGTACGAGCACGTCTTCGTTCCCGTGGATTACAAGCGTCGGCACCTGTACCTGCTTCAGCCGCTCGAGGCGACTCTTGGCGGCCAGGATGGCCACGAGCTGCCGGCCCGTACCCGTGGGGTAGTAGGCGCGATCTATTGCGCCTTCTGCCCTGCCGCGCTCAACGGCGTCCTCGAGCTGGTCGCCGGCTCCGGCGAGCGTCCGATGGACGGCCATCGCCTGAAGGATCCGCTCTTCGCGGGTGGGTGGCGGCGGCGCCGCCAGAAGGGCTGCGCCCTCGGGCTTCGGAGGAACTGCATCGGTTCCGCCGGGGCCGGACATGATCGAGGTCAGCGAGAGGACGCGGTCCGGGTGGTTGAGCGTGACGAGCTGCGCGATGAAACCGCCCATCGAGGCGCCCACGACGTGGGCGGCCGGGATGCCCAAGGAATCCAGGAGAGCGACCGCGTCGGCAGCCATGTCGTCGAGCTGGTAGGCGGGATGGGGATCGCCCCCGAACGCCGCCGCCATGTCCGGCGGCCCGGCCGACTCGATCCACGTGGACAGGCCGCTGTCACGGTTGTCGAAGCGGATCACGTAGAAGCCTCGAGCGGCGAGCAGCTCGCAGAACCGCTGGTCCCAGCTGGTCATCTGCGCGCCCAGTCCGGTGATCAGCAAGAGCGGTCGCGCAGCCGAATCGCCGAACGTTTCGTACTCGAGCTCGATTCCATTTGCGCTTGCCCGCGGCACGGATCCATGGTAGCCCCCTACCCTTAAGACTCGTGACCACGAGCCTGCCCGTCCGCTCACAGATTGACAAGCGCTTCACCTGGGATCGGGAGAGCGTCTTTCCAGAGGACACGGGCTGGGAGCA
This sequence comes from Candidatus Dormiibacterota bacterium, assembly GCA_036833175.1. GTDB lineage: Bacteria > Chloroflexota > Dormibacteria > Dormibacterales > Dormibacteraceae > Palsa-870. The sequence goes on along the minus strand of DAITQH010000025.1, from coordinate 12,021 downwards.
GGCGGTCGACACGATCCTCGCTCGGCTGCCCGACCTGGGCGAGTTCCGCGGCCACCTCGGCGACTCGCCGGACGCACTGGGGGACTGGTTCGACGCGAACGAGAGCGTGCACCGGCTCATGGGCAAGGTGATGGTCTACAGCACGATGTCCTACTCGGTCGACACCGGAAACCAGGTGGCGCTGGCGCGCGCGGACCGGGCCCGGTCGGTCGCGGCTCAGCTCGGCGCAGCCACCTCGTTCGCGCTCCCCGAGATGATCGCGATCGGCATCCCCAAGCTGCGGGAATGGGTGACGAGCTCGCCCAGGCTCGCCCACCTCGGCCATTACTTCGACCGCATCGAGAAGCTGCACAAGCACATCCGCAGCGCCGAGGTGGAGGAGATCCTGAACCAGGTGTCGGACCCGCTGGCGACCGCGCTCTCGGTTCACGGTGTGCTCGCCAACACGGACCTGAGGTTTGCCTCTGCAACTGGCGAGAACGGCGGCCAGCACGAGGTCGCCCAGGGAACCATTGGGGCGCTGCTCACGAGCGCAGATCGCGAGGTGCGCAGGACCGCGTTCGAGCATTACGCCGACGCCCACCTGGCCATGCAGCACGCACTCGCGACGAGCCTGGCCGGTGGCATCAAGCGCGACGTTTTCTACGCCCGAGCCAGGGGCTTCCCTTCTTCGCTCGCCGCCGCCCTGGAGCCGAACCACATTCCGCCGGACGTCTATCACAACGTCATCCAGGCGTTCCGCGACAACGTCGGGACGTGGCATCGCTACTGGCGGGTCAGGCGCAAGGCGCTCGGCCTGGACATGCTCAAGCCCTACGACACGCGCGCCCAGCTGGGCCGCTCGACGCTGAGCGTTCCCTACGAGCAGGCGGTGGACTGGATCGCCGAAGGTGTCGCGCCTCTGGGTGAGGAGTACGTGGCGATCCTGCGCCGCGGCGCGCTCAAGGATCGCTGGGTCGACGTCTATCCCAACAAGGGCAAGCGCATGGGCGCGTTCTCGACGGGGGTGCCGGACACGGTCCCGTTCATCTTCATGAGCTACAACAACGACATCTACTCGATGAGCACGCTCGCGCACGAGCTCGGGCACTCGATGCACTCCTACTACGCGCGGAAGACGCAGCCGTTCATCTATTCGAACTACGGGCTGTTCCAGGCCGAGGTCGCTTCGAACATGCACCAGGCGCTGGTCCGACGCCACCTGCTGGCCACGAATAAAGACCCAGCCTTCCAGGTTGCGGTGATCGAAGAGGCGATGGCGAACTTCTATCGCTACTTCTTCATCATGCCGTCGCTGGCACGCCTCGAGCTGGAGATGCACGAGCAGGTCGAGCGCGGCGGCGCCATCACGGCCGAGTACCTCAACGAGCTGATGGCGGGCCTGATGATGGAGGTCTACGGCTCCGAGGTCGAGGTCACCGAGCGCGATCGCGACCGCATCGGCTCAACCTGGGCCCAGTTCCACACGCACCTGTACAGCAACTTCTACGTCTACCAGTACGCGACGGGCATCGCCGGGGCCGACCACCTGGTCGAACGGGTGGCCAACGGCGACCCGACCGCGGTGCAGTCTTATCTCGCTTTCTTGACGAGCGCCGGCTCCATGTACCCGCTCGAGGGCCTGCGGATGGCGGGCGTCGACATGACGTCGCCGGAACCGGTGGAGGCCGCCTTCGCAACACTGGCGCGAATGGTGACCCGCCTGGAGGAATTGACGGCGTGATCCGCACGGCTGGCGCCAAACGTGCGTTATCGCCCTAGGAATTAGGCACGGCTGGCGCCAAACGCGCGGAATCAGGCTGGAGGCGCTGACCGGGGGCTAGAGGACGATCCGGTACACGTTCGTCTCGCGCAGCTTGAAACCCATCTTCACGTAGAGCCGCTGCGCGGCCTCGCGCTGAAGGCCCGACTGCAGCTCGACCACCTCCACTCCCTTCTTGCGCGCAAGGTCCAGGCTCGCCTTCACCAGCTCCGCTCCGACTCCCTTGCCGCGGGCAGCCTCGTCGACGACCACCTCGTCGAGACGCGCCTTGATCCAGAACGGCGTCGTGTAGACGATCACTGTGGTCGTGCCAATGATTTGCTCGCCCTCGCGGGCCACGAGAAGACTGACCGCAGGGTCGGCCACGATCGCCCGCAGCCTCTCCATCGTTGGGATGGGAAGCTGGGAATTGAGCTGCGGCAGCAGCCGTTCGAGCGCCGCGTATATCTCAGGCGTGGCTTCGGTCACCTGGTCGACCCGGACCATCGTTGGAGAGTACTAGAGCAGCCGGAGGAGGGCGGCCGTCGCTGCCGCGCTCGCGACCACGACCAGGAACGGAGCTCTCAGCAGCACCGCCACGATGGCCGCCCCCAACGCGGCTGCGCGCACGTCGAAGACAAGGTGGTGGCCCGTCGAAAACGTCTGCGTCGCAACCAGCGCGGCCAGCAGGGCGATGGGCACGAGCGGCACGGTCCGCTGCACCCGCGCGTCTTGCAGCAAGCTCGCCGGCAGCGAGAGCCCCGCGAGCTTGAGCGCGTAACAGGCCGCACAGGCGACCAGCACCCCGGCCCACATCATCTCCGCGACCTCGCCACTCCGAAGATCGCGACGAGCACCGCCACTATCAGCAGCGGCACGCCGGCCGGAACGAACGGCAGGCATACCAGGGCTACCACGCCCGCGGCGAGCGCGATCGCCATCGGCTCGCGGGCGCGCAGGCGCGGCGCGAGCAATGCGAGGAAGGCGGCAGGCGGTGCGGCGTCGAAGCCGAGGGCCTTCGGGTCGGGCAGCGCGTGGGTGGCCAAGGCCCCGATGAGGGTGCCGAGGTTCCACAGGCTGAACACCGCCAGGCCGGTGGCCCAGAAAGCCAGCCGGCTTTCGGCGACCGAATCGCGCGCGATCGCCATCGCCGTCGTCTCGTCGATCACGAAATGCGCGGCCGCGAGCCGCTTCAACCCGCCCCGGTCAAGCAGCGACGAGAGCCTGACGCCGTAAAGCACGTTGCGCGAGCCGAGCAGCGCCGCCGTCGCGGCCCCCGCCCACACGCTGCCACCGGCGCCAACCACTCCCACCAGCGCGAACTGCGATGCGCCCGTGAACATCAGGACCGACAACGCGCAGGTCTGCAGCAGCGAAAGCCCCGCAGCCGTAGAGATCGCTCCGAACGAAAGCGCGTAAGCGCCGGTGGCGATGCCGATGCCCAGGGCGTCACGAATTACCGCGCGGCGCGTCTGTCTGGAAACCGACGCGGAAGCCACCTGCAGAAGTTAACCGGCTTCCGCAGGTGGCTCGAGCCTGGCGCCTACTTGGTCGTGATCGCGGCTCCGGCCGGAGACACTACCCACCACAGGCCGCCGAACCCGTTGACGCCCTGCCCGGTCGCGTCTCCCGGGGCCTTGTCCTTGAAGAAGTAATAGAGGGGGTGTCCGTTACAGGTCACCTCGACCATTCCGTCGGTGCGAGTCGTGGTCCCCAACAGGGACCCGTTCGTGCCGGTTCCGGCCTGGGGTGCGCCCGTCGTGAGGAGGGGCGGCCAGATCGTTGCGCACTGGGTGTAGCAGGTGGAGCTCGTGCCGGTGTCAGCCACGAACAGGTACAGCGTCATTCCCTTCGAATCGACCAGGATCTGGCCGAACTTGGAGTTGGTGGCTACGGCGACCTGCGTACCGGTGGCAACAGGGCTCGGGCTCGCAGCAGGACTCGCGGCGGCGGTCGTCGGAGATGATCCGCCGCATCCGGCGGCAAGCAGCGCCGCGGTCGCGATGGCGCCTGTGAACAGGACTTTCAAATGCATGTGGATGCTCCTGAACTAAAACTCTTGGGACGAATGCCGATACCGGGAAGGGTTACGAGGCGGACCCTTACTCCGGTGTGACGTACGCCGCCGTCAGGCCCCCGTCCACAAGGAACGTCGTGCCGTTCACGTAGCTCGACTCGTCGCTGGCGAGAAACAGGGCCGCGTTGGCGATCTCCCTCGCCTTCGCGAGGCGCCCCATCGGCAGGTGCACGCGCCGGCGCTCGTACGCTCCAGGCGTTTCAGAAAACAGGCGCATCAGCAGCGGCGTCTCAACCGGGCCTGGGCAGAGCGCGTTGACGCGGACACCCTGCCGCGCGAACTGGACGGCCAGCTCGCGGCTCATCGAGAGCACCGCGCCCTTGGACGCCGTGTATGCGATCTGCGAGGTGGCCGCGCCGACCAGCGCGACAAAGGACGCGACGTTGATCACAGAACCGCCGCCCGCTTTCAGCAGCTGCGGGATGCCGTACTTGCAGCACAGGTAGACGCCCTTTGCGTTCACCGCCTGCACACGGTCCCACGCGTCAGGCTCGGTGGTCAGGATCGAGTCGTCGTCGGGAGGCATGATGCCCGCGTTGTTGTAGAGGACGTCGACGCGGCCGTAGCGCTTGGCCGTCGCGTCGTACATCGCCTGTACGCTCTTGGGATCGCTGACGTCGGCCTGGAAGAAGAACGCTTCGCGGCACTCCGCAGCGGCCTTCTCGCCCGCCTCTTTTCCAACATCCGCGACGCACACCCGCGCGCCTTCGGACGAGAACAGGATCGCCGCCTCACGGCCAATGCCACCGGCCGCTCCGGTGATCACAGCGACCTTGCCGTCGAGTCTACCCACGCTCGAAAAGCCTCGCCCGCTCGTAGTCCGTCACGACCTTGTCGAACAGCGCCTGCTCGGTCTGCGCGTAGTGAATGTAATGGTCGATCACGTCGTCGCCGAATGCGTGCCTGGACATCTTTCCGCGCTCCATCTCGCCGATGGCGTCGCGCAGCGAGTGAGGGAAACGCTGGACATCGGACTCGTAAGCGTTGCCTTTGAACTCGGCCGGCAGCTCGAGCTTCTTCTCGATTCCCTGCAGGCCCGCCGCAAGGAGCGCGGCGAAGGCCAGGTACGGGTTGACGTCCGCGCCGGGGATACGCGACTCGGCCCGCAGGTGCTGGCCATGGCCGACGATCCGGAACCCGCACGTCCGGTTGTCGTGCCCCCACGCCAGAGTGGTCGGCGCCCAGGTCCCGGCCGCGTAGCGCTTGTACGAGTTGATCGTCGGGGCGAGGAAGATCGCGAGCTCAGAGGCGAATGCGATCTGCCCCGCAAGGTACTGCTTGAAGGTTTCCGACTCCCCGTCGAACACGTTCCGGCCGACCTTCCAAAGGCTCGAGTGCACGTGGCACGAGCTGCCGATCCAGCGGTGATCGGGCTTGGCCATGAACGTCACGGAGCAACCGTGCTGGTGCGCGATCTCCTTGATGCCGTTCTTGTAGATCACGTGGTTGTCCGCCATCGTCAGCGCGTCCGAGAAACGGAAGTTGATCTCCTGCTGTCCCGGCCACGCCTCGCCCTTCGAGCTCTCCACCTGGATGCCGGCGGCCTTCATGCTCTTGCGCACGGTGCGGATGAACGGCTCGTCGTAGGTGGTGGCCAGGACGTGGTAGTCGAGGATGTACGGGACCGACGGTGTGAGGTCGATGTAATGCTTCGCGTGCGCCTCGGCGAATGTCTCCTTCAACAGGTAGAACTCCAGCTCCGACCCGAACATGGGCTCGAAGCCGAGCTTGCGCGCGCGCTCGATCTGCTCGCGCAGGATCTGCCGCGGTGACGGGCGCACCGGCTTGCCGTCGTGCCAGGCGACGTCGCAGAGCACCATCGCCGTCGCGTCGAGCCACGGCACGAGGCGCAGGGTCTCGAAGTCCGGCACCATGTCGAAGTCTCCGTAGCCCTGCTCCCAGCTGGCCATCTCGTAGCCGGGAATGACCTCGCCCTCCATGTCGACGGTCATCAGGTAGTTGCAGCCCTCGGTGGACTCGCCGTTGTACGAGGTCTCCACGAAATACTCGGCGTCGACGCGCTTGCCCATCAAACGCCCTTGCATGTCAGTGAACGCGACGACCACCGTGTCGATCTCTCCGCCGGCGACGGAGTGCGCGAGGTGCTCCTTGGTCAACAAGGGTCAGTGCTCTTGGCGGCGGCCGCGCGCCCGCGCGACGAAGCGCTCGAAGAGGTTGCGCGCCCACGGCAGGTCGGTCGTGAGCTCCTCGGGGTGGCACTGCACCGCGACGATGAGGCCGTCGTCCGACTCGACTCCCTCCACGGTTCCGTCATCGCCTCGCGCAGTTTGATGCAATCCCTCCGCGAGCTCCCGGATCGCCTGGTGGTGGAAGCTGTTGACGCGGATCTGGTGTGTGCCGGCAGCTTGTCCCAACTCCGACGTCGGGTTGACCTCGATCGAGTGGGCGAGGTGGCTGCGCCCGTGCGCGCGCACCTCGTGGCCCTCGAGGTGCTGCACCAGCGATCCGCCCATTGCGACGTTGATCACCTGCTGCCCGCGACAGATTCCGAGCACCGGGAGCTCGCGCTCTCGCGCCTGGCGGAACATCGAGAGCTCGGTCTCGTCGAGCTCGGGGTCGGTCTCGACGACCTTCTCGTTGGGCGGCTCTCCATAAAAGGACGGGTCGACGTCCCAGCCTCCTGGCAGGAGGAGGCCATCGAGTTCCGGGAGCGCCGTGGTTCCCGGCACCAGGTCCACGGGATCGGCGCCGGCCGCGGTCACGGCCCGGCGGTACGGCACGTAGTACTCCAGACCCCGCCGGGGCTGCACCGTGATCCCGATCTTCGGACGGTCCCTGCTCCCCGCCACGTGACTATCCGGCGGCGGCGAGCTCGGCTTCGATCTTGGCAAGCTCTTCTGCAGTCCCTTGAACCTTGGGCCCCTTGAACCAGTTCTTGGCCGAGAGGAACCAGTAGCCACCTGAATAGAGCAACACTACCCCGACCGCGATGGGGGCGTAATTGAAAGTAGTTGTGGTGTTTCCAGGAGCGACCTGCGGAAGCACGAACAGGATCGCGATGAACGCGATCCAGATCACCGCGATCCATCCGATCAGATAGCTCCACCGCCCCAGGTGCCAGGGCCCCCGCTGGAATCGGTCTCCCGCCAGCAGGCGAAGCAGGATCGGGATGCCGTATGCGATATAAAGACCGATGACCGCAATCGAGGTGACTGCAAAGTAGGCGACGGGGCTGAACAGGTACGGCACGCCCAGGATGAATGCGGCGACCGCCGCAAACCAAATTGAGTTGGTCGGAGTGCGAGTGCGCGGGTTGATCTTGTGCCAGAACTGCGACCCCGGCACGGCGCCGTCGCGCGAGAAGGCGTAGATCATGCGCGAGTTGGCGGTGACGGACGACATTCCGCAGTAGAACTGGGCGCCGACCACGATGAAAAGCAAGAACGTGCCGAGCCCGGTCCCGGCCGCGTCGATGAAGATCTGGGCGGGCGGCACGACAGCGGCGACCTCGGTTCCGTAGTTCTGGATGGCGGAGGTGACCCCGATCAGCAGCAACCACCCTGCGAAGAGGGAAACCACGATCGACCATACGATCCCGCGCGGTCCCGCAACAGCGGCGTTCTGCGTTTCCTCGGTCATGTGCGCCGAGGCGTCGTATCCGGTGAACGTGTACTGCGCCAGCAAAAGGCCGATCAGGAATACGTAGAACCCGTTTCCGAAGCCGGTGTTGTTCACGAATGAGAAGAGGAACGACGCCGATTGGTGGTGGGACGGGACCAGGAAGAGAACTCCCACGATGAACACCACGCCGGCCAGGTGCCACCAGACCGAGATGTCGTTGAGCAGGGCCACCAACCGCACACCGAAGGTGTTGAGGAGGCCGTGGAGGAAGAGGGCGATTGCGTAAATGAGAATGATCCAGGGCGGGTCGGTCGGGTAATTGAAGACCTGATGCAGGAGCGCCGTCGCGAAGAAGGCGAGGCCGAAGTCGATCCCGGCGGTGACGGCGACCTGGCCGAGGAGATTGAACCAGCCCGTGAACCAGCTCCATGCCGCCGAGTTCTTGCCGCCCAGCTTGGCCGCCCAGTAGTACAGCCCGCCGGCAGTCGGGTAGCTCGAGCACACCTCAGCCATGGAGAGGCCGACGAGCGTGACGAAGATTCCAACGAGCGGCCAGCCCACGGTCATGACGATCGGACCGCCGGTGTTCATCCCGTATTGGTAGAGGGTCAGACAGCCGGACAGGATCGAGATGATCGTGAACGAGACCGCGAAGTTTGAGAATGTCGACATGCGGCGGCGCAATTCCTGCGCGTAGCCCAGCCGGTGAAGGGTATCGACGTCGGCGGAACGGGCCTCGACGCTCATGCTCTCTCCCCTTTCAGGCGCGCGAGCGCCCACGACCGATGATGGCGTTGCGGCGAAGCTAACAGGGGTTAGGATCGTTGTCAAGGATGATCCGAACCAAGTTCTAATGGGCGAAGATGTAACAAACGTACCGGGCCACCAGACGCGTGTCGCCGAACTGGTCAGGCAGCATCTGAACGGCCTCAGCCCGGCTGAGCGCAAGCTGGCGAGGGTCCTGCTCGCCTCCTACCCGATCGCGGGGCTGGAGAGCGTCGCCCGGTTCGCGGAGCGCGCCCACGTCAGCCCGCCGACGGTGACGCGGTTCATCACGAAGCTAGGTTTTCGCGGCTACCCGGAGTTCCAGGAGACGCTGCGCCACGAGGTGCAGGCCCAGCTGAGCTCGCCCCTGACCAGGTACCGAGACGACCAGCCAGTCCGCGAGACGGACTCGGTGCTCAGCGACATGCTCGGCGTGGCCTCCAACAACCTCAAGGCGACGCAAGACGTCCTCTCGCATCGCGACGTCAACGAGGCGGTGGAGATCATGGCCGACGTCCGGCGCCGCGTCATGGTCCTGGGAGGCAGGGTGAGCGCGCCGTTGGCGCGATACCTGGCGGCACAGCTGCACCTCCTGAGGCCGGGAATCGCGCTCGTCGACTCAGAGCGCAGCGCGCCGGCCCAGCAGCTCATCGACATGAGGAAAGGCGACGTGCTGGTGGTGTTCGACTACCGCCGCTACCAGTCGGACACGATCGAGAGCGCGCGCGTGGCTTCCGCACAGGGCTGCAACGTCATCCTGTTCACCGACCCGTGGCTTTCGCCGGCCTCCGGGTTTGCACAGCAGGTGATCGTGACCAGCGTCGACACGGTCGGGCCGTTCGACTCGCTGGTCAGCCCGATGGCGGTCGTCGAGGGGGTCGTCGCCGCCGTGCTCAGCCGGCTCGGCCCCCGCGCCCAGTCCAGGATGCAGAGCCTGGAACGGCTGCGCGCAGGGGACGTGCTCGCAGACTCGGACCAGCCAACCGGCTGAGCGGCCTGTTGCGCCAGGGAAAACCGCCGGGCTGTGCTAGCATCCGAGCCAGGTTACGCACTACCCTCGTAGTGACCCACGATCAGGAGCAGGTATGCCCGATCCCGCGACCTTCGTCGCCGCGAGACTGACCCAGCTCGGGTTCTCCCAATACGAGGCGCGCACGTACGTCGGTCTTCTGACTTCCGACGGCGCCACCGGCTACAGCGTCGCGAACGAGACGGGCGTGCCGCAGCCCAAGGTCTACGAAACGCTCAGGCGGCTGGTCGACCGCGGGGCGGCGGTGCTGACCGGCGAGCGGCCGGCGCGCTACGCGGCGGTGGCCCCGGACGTGCTGCTCAACGCTTTGGAGAAGGAATTCGCGGACAAGGTGCTGGCGGCACGCCAGAGCCTCGAGACGCTGCCGGCGCGAGACTTCGCGGGGCGCGGGCTCCCCATCTACCGGCTGGACAGCCTTCCCGCCGCGATCGAGCGTGCGGCCACCGCAATCGCGGGGGCTCGTAGCCGCGTCTACGTCAGCGGCCGCACCGACGAGCTGAAAGGCCTGGCGGGCGCGGTGGACGAGGCTTCGGAGCGGGGAGTGCAGTTCGTGATCGTGCATTTCGGCCCCCTGCCGTTTCACGCACCTCGCGGCAAGGTCATGCGCCACGCCAGCACCGAGGGGACGGTCTACGCCTCACGCAAGACGCACCACCTGGCCGCCGTGGTCGATTCGAGGTGGGCGCTGTGGGCCCTGGCGCGCGATGGGCACGACTGGGAAGTCATGTACGGCGAGGTTCCACTGGTGGCCAGCCTCGTCAAGTCGTACATCCGGCACGACCTGTTCGTGCAGAGGATGTACGCCGACCTGCCCGATGAGCTCGAGGTCCTCTACGGGCCCGGGTTGCTGCAGCTGACCAACCTCGCGGACGGCGAAGGTGCAGCCGAGCCGGTGGCGGCCTCCGAGTCCTGACGCTCAGGCGACCCATCGCCGGGCCTAAGTCCGACCAAGTGGGCAATAAAGGCCCTCTCAATTGCCTTGGGTGGGGGGTGCTCAGGCTCTTCAGGGCTCCAGCTTCAGGGTCAGGATCTTGAATGGCGCGAGCTCCAGCTCGATCACGTCACCATGGACGGCGGCCTCTTCGCGATTGCGTTCCAACAGGTCGCATAGGAACGCTCGAGACGCGGGCAGCATGGTTCGCACCCGGGCTTTACAGGGCCTGCCCCACGCTTCGAACAGCCGAACGATCGTCGCGTCCGAATCTTCAGCGCGCTTGATGGCCTCGACTATTACCTGTGGCGTATCGACCTCGACCAGCGAACGGGACTCGCCCGCCGGCAGATTGCTGGGCATGACGCGCAATGGAGCATTGAGGTCCTCGGCGGCCTGGATGACTCCCGCTTCGCGAAAGTCGCCTGCGTGAGGCATCAAGGCATACGTGAAGCTGTGCGTCCCGCGGTCGGCAGTCGGATCTGGATGGGTCGGCGCGCGCAGCAGAGAAAGCCGCATCACTGAGCCGTGTATGTCGTAGCCATGCTTGCAGTCGTTGAGCAGGGCGACGCCGTATTCGCCGTCACCGAGGTCTGCCCAGCGCTGGGCACAAACCTCGAACATCGCCCTCGCCTGGCTTGTGTCCATGTGCGTCGGACGCCGCAGGTGACCGAACTGAATTTCATAGGTCGCTTCGCGCGAGCTGACGGTCACGGGGAAGGCGACCTTGAGCAGCTTGTGCTCCTCCTTCCACTCGGTCACGCTCTCGAAACGCAGCACGCGTGACCCCGCATCAAGCACCATCCGCTGGCGGATGAGCGAATTGCCGAACGCGCGGGTGGTTCCAAGAATCGCTCTCAGCGGATCGTCCGATTCAACCTGTATGCGGTCCACGTCCGTGAGGTCGACGACGTGGTCGCGGTAGGTGGCGTCGAGATCCCAGGCGTCCCAGCGAGCCGGATTGTCGTCGAAGAGCTGTAGGAGATTGCCGGGGCCACTCAACACCTCGCGTTCAGACTCTTTATCCCAGATTGAAGTGAGCAGTCCGCGATCATCAATCTCGACCCGCAGCAGGGCGTTCTCCATGCTTCGCTTCGTGACCGCCACCTTGTCGATGGCGCTGACACGAGTGTTAACAGTCCAGCCACACGGCGGCGCTTCGACCAGGATGAACCCGTAGACGTCGATCACCTCACGACGCGGGTGTGAGTTTGGATTGAACACAGCCAGCCGTTCGCCGTCGCCCGAGATTGCCGCCGTCGCACGATGGGCGATCGCATTCGCACGGTGCGCCACCTGTGATAGGTCGCGCTCGGCGTCTTCGTAGACCCAGTCGATGCTCGACCCCGGCAGGATGTCGTGGAACTGGTTAAGCAGCAATTTCTGCCACAGCGCCGTCAGCTCGGTCGACGGATACACGCCCAGAGCCGCCACCGACCACATCTCAGCCTCACCGAGCGCTTGCTGTGCCAGCCGGTTTAGCCACTTCGTCCGCGCCTGGCTGGTGTATGTGCCTCGGTGCAGCTCGAAGTACAGCTCACCGGCCACGGTCGCGAGGCCGGCGGCCTCCGATGATGCCGCGGCGAAGAAGTCGGATGCGCGGCCGATCTGCACGCCCATCCGGTGCGCCGACTCGATCATCTCCGGCTGAGGGCCCCCGCCGCCATCACCCCAACCAAAGAGGTAAAGCGACCGGTTGGAACTCTGAGCGTCCTTGAAGTTGCGGATGCTCCGCTCGACCTCGTCACGGCTGAAGTCCCCGTTGTACGTGTCGACGGGCGGGAAGTGGGTGAAGATGCGAGACCCGTCGATTCCCTGCCACATAAAGGTGTGGTGCTCGGGCTTGTTGGTGTCGTTCCAGGAAAGCTTCTGCGTGAGGAAGAAGTCGCAGCCCG
>DAITQH010000024.1:7480-27920 GCA_036833175.1 Candidatus Dormiibacterota bacterium | reverse complement strand
CAGGTCCGGCGCCTCAAGCCAGACCTCGTCACGATCCTGATCGGCGTCAACGACCTGGTCCGCGAACGCACACCCGCTCAGTACCGGGCCGCGCTGGCGGGGATCTACGACGAGGTCGGTAAGGAAAAGACCCCGGACGGCCGCGTGTTCGCCGTCTCGATCCCCAACTGGTCGGTCGTGCCGGCCGCGCGCGAGTACGGCGACCCGGAGCACATCCGCGACCTCACGGACGCTTTCAACGACGCTGCGAACGAGGAAGCGACCAAGCGAGGCTTCGGATGGATCGACATCACCGCCGCGAGCGTCTCCGGCCTGGGGACGCCGGGCTGGATCTCATCCGACGGCCTACACCCCGGTGACGCGCAGTACGCAGCGTGGGCCGAGGTGATCTGGCACGGAATCAAGTAAGCCTGGAACTAGCACCTCCCCGCTCGCCGGGGCAATCAGTAAGTCCCATCCTCATCGCCGCTTTGCGCGCAGGTCGGCCCGTAAGGGCCGGGTGGGGGAATTCGCCAGTTAGACGGTAATTCTCTTAAAAGACTCCGCGTACCGGTAGCCGCCCTTCTTCCCCACCTCTCGGTGCCGCTTGCGCATGAACTTCTCAAAGTCCCACTCGCGCCCCGGCTTGGAGACCTGGCTCTTGTGCTTTCTCAACGCCGCGATCTTGAGGTCAAGCGTCGAGCTGATGTCGACCAGGTGGTCGCCCGAGGTCCAGAACGGGATCCAGACCTCCTTCACCTCGTGGGCCTTCAGCCCCTCTTTGAGCAAGCTGCGAAACGCCCGCGGATTCCGAGAGTCGGGGTAGACGGCGGCCATCGTCGCTTCGCCGACCGCCAGGTGATCCGGGTGCGAACCACCCATCGGCGCGTCCAGGACGCGGCCCGGGAGGTGCGTGATCACCAGCTCTGGCTTGTACTTGCGAATCAACCGGACGATGTCGTGGCGGAGCTTGAGGTCGGGCGAAAGGTGCCCGTCCTTGTAGCCCATGAACTCCACCTTCTTGACGCCGAGCACTCGCGCTGCGGCCTTCTGCTCTTTCTGGCGGATCGCGATGAGCTCGGAGTCCTTCTGCTTGGGGTCCTCCCCACCCTGGGAGCCGTCGGTGACGATCGCATAGGTGACGCGGGCCCCGTCCTTGGCCAGCTTGGCGATCGTCCCGCCCGCGCCAAAGTCAGGGTCATCCGGGTGCGCGGAGACGACGAGCACGTTCTTGAACTTCGGCATCTGCCCGTTAGAAGAACTCGAGCGCACCGACCTGGCTGGCGCCGGCTTGCGCGTAGTCCTTTTGGTCGTCGCCACTTCTCTGAATGTAAGCGATCGAACCGACCGGCTGTTCCAGCACACCTCCCCGCTTGCCGGGGAGGTCGGCCCGTTAGGGCCGGGTGGGGGGTTGGCGCCTGATCAGCGCTTGGACCTGGCCGGCGCTCCAAGCGACGCCAACGGGATGGCCGGCTGAATGGGCGCCCACAAAGCCTCCAGCTGTTCCGGCGTCAAGCGCGAACGCGACGCGATCACCCGCCCGCCGAACGCCGCCGCCTTCACCGCCGCCCACCCGCTGTTCCCACCCATCCGCATCGGAACCGTCACCACCGCAGCCAGCGCCGCGGCCTCTTCGGCCGGCCTCGCACTTCCGTCCATCGTCGCCTTCGACAGAGCGTTGGCGGCCTGCTCATCCACCTTCCAGGGCCGAGCAAGCGCCGTGCACTGGCTGGCGCCGAGGCGGCCCACCGCGGTGATGTACCGCGAGACCATGGCGCCCAGCGCGCGCGGATTGGTGACCGGGATCGCGGATGCGAACGGAGCATAGGAGGCTGCGAACTTGATTGGCGTCAGGTGCTGCCGCCGAACCAGCGCCGACACCGCGTGCCAGGCCGCCACCGCCTCGTCATCCGAGTGGCCGCCGAAGAAGTCGATCAGTACCGTGCCCGCGTTGACCAGCGGCGCGACCGCCTCCTCGTTCGCAGCCGGCGCGTCCGCCACGACCTTCTCCCAGTCGTGTTTGTTGAGGGAGGCGAGCTTGCTGGCGAAGCCGCCTCCGTTGACGTCGTGCAGCGGGATCGAGTCAGCGAAAGGTGCGTACATCTCGGTCGCCTGGTCTCTGCTCATGTGGCCGTGCGATTCGACGGCGTAGCCGGCCCGCTCGACGGCGGCGAACGCGCGGCAGCGCGCGAAGATATCGAGCTCGCGCGTCCCTTCGATCGTTGCCATGATCGAACGCACCACGCCGGCCGGCTCATCGCTGCTGTCGCGCACCACGGTCGCGACCAGCGCGCGGCGGTCGAGCACGCGAAGCCACCGGATCGCAGTGAGGTCCGTGACCGCTTTGATGAACGCTCCGACCTCCGCGCTGTTCGCTCCATAAGGCGCGGCGGGCTTCGCCGGGACCGCGGCCGCAATGCGCTTTCGTGGGGACTTGATGGTGCGGATCGCGCTGCTCACCGCCGCCTTCACCCGCTCCGCAGCGTCGTGGCTCTCTTCAGTTAGAGAGGCGAATGGAATCACGGCCTCCAGGGGCGACCAGAGCTCGGCCACCTCTTGATGGGACAGATCCCCGGCGCACCCAAGGACGCGGCCCCCGTGAACCGCGGTGCGCACCGCCGCCCACCCCGAGTCACCCGTGAGGCGCCCGGGGATCACGATGAGGGCCGCGATCGCCACCGCTTCCTCGCTCTTGACCTCAGGGTGCTTGGAGACCGCCTGCAGCAGCGCGCGGGAGGCGGTAGGTTCGATCCGCCACCTGCGTGCGAGCCCCTCGCATCTCTCCGAGGAAAGGCCTTCGAGCTCGACCAGGAAGCGACGCGTCAACGGGTCGATCACGTCCGAGCCCGCGGCCGGGATGAGCGCCGAGAAGGGCGCGTAGTGCGCGGCGAACTTCAGGGCCGAGAGCTGATTTCGATTCACTAGAGCCGACATCGCCTGCCAGGCCGCGACCTGCTTCTCCTCGCTTTTCCGGACGAGCGTGTCGAACAGGATCTCGCCCGCCTTGGACATTGGCTCGGACATGCGCCCGTCGCTGCTCTGGATCGCGGCCTGGATCGCCGCCGCCGACTCTCCGGCGCCCTCCTTGGTCACCGAGGCGACAAGGCGACGGTTCGCCAGCACCTGTCGCCACTGCCAGGGCGTTAGCTCGGCGACGGCGTTGATGAAAGCCTCCACCTCGGCCGTGTTCGGGCCGAAACGTCGCGACGCGTCATCGTTGGCGCGCTGAATCCGGCCGAGCAGGCCACGGGAGGCGGGCATGTTTACCGGCAGCCCAATGAAAGATGGTCGGCGGATCTTCGGCGCCCAGGCGGCCGCATTGCGTCGTTGCCGCCTGCGCTCCTCACGGCGCGTATGGACGGATACGCTTTGCTGCGGTGCTCGGCGGCGCCTAGCACTGCAGCCACCTGGACACCGAATATCTCGCCGACCCCTTTCATTGGCCTGCCCCTAATTTTGGCTGCCGGGAGGCCCTTTAAGGCCGCCTTAGACAGTCTCGACCTTGAGCAGGTTGGTCTGGCCGGCCAGGCCCACCGGCACCCCGGCCACGACCACGACGGTGTCGCCGGTCCGGACCAGGCCGCTCAACCGGGCTGCCTCCGTGGCATTGGCCACCATCTGGTCAGTGTCAGTACCTGGGCTGACGAGGAGCGGGATTACTCCTGAGTAAAGCGCCGTCTTGCGAAGGACCTCCGGGTGCGGGCTGGCGGCCACCACCGGAACGTGGGGCCGGGCCTTGCTGCAGCGAAGAGCTGTAGTTCCGGACTCGGTGAAGGCGATGATCAAACGGGCGCCCAGTTCGTCCGCGGTCGTGGCCGCCGCGTGGGCGATCGCGCTGCCGACCTGTCCCGGCTCCCGCCACAGCTGGCGAGCGCGCTGGTAATCCGGGTGGCGCTCCGCCGACTGGCAGATCCGCGCCATCGCCCGCACCGCCTCGACCGGGTGCGCCCCGACCGAGGTCTCCTGCGACAGCATCACCGCGTCGGTCCCGTCCCAGATGGCGTTGGCCACGTCCGATGCCTCGGCTCGCGTGGGGCGGTTGGAAGTGACCATCGATTCAAGCATCTCGGTCGCAGTGATGACGGGAACGCCAGCGCGGTTCGCGCGGTCGATCACGTCCTTCTGCACGGCCGGCAGGTCGCCCAGCTTCAGCTCCACGCCCAGGTCCCCACGTGCGACCATCACGGCGTCCGCGACCTCGAGGATCTTGCTCAAGTTGCGGATCGCCTCCAGCTTCTCGAGCTTGGCGATCACCGGCGTCTTGCAAGCCAGGTCCCCCAGGTGCTTCTGGCAGAGAAGGACGTCGTCGGCCTGTCGCACGAACGACAGCGCGACCCAGTCCACCCGTAGCTCGACCGCCAGCTTCAGGTCCTCGAGGTCCTTCTCCGTCAGGGCCGGCATGGGCAGCGGGCGGCCCGGCACGCTCACGCCCTTCCGCTCGCCCAGCAGTCCTCCCCGCACCACGGAGCATTCCGCCTGCCGGCCTTCGACGCTGCGCACCACGAGCTCGATACGTCCGTCGTCGAGCAACACGTGGTCGCCGCGATGAAGCGCCTCCACGAGCTCGGGATGGCTGATCTCGATGTGGTTGTCCGTCTGCGGAGCGCCTTCGCCTTGCGTTGGCGCGTCGTGAGCGCGCCTCGTGCGCGATTCCCCGGTCAGGATCACCGTGCGCCCGCGCACCAGGCGCTGGAACGCGGACTCCAGCGGGCCCGTGCGGATCTTTGGTCCCTGCAGGTCGCCCAGCAGCGCGATCGGGCGGCCGGCCGCCTCGGCCGCCTCGCGCACGTCGGCTGCGACCTGCCTATGCGTCGCGTGGTCGCCGTGCGAGAAGTTCATGCGCGCGACGTCCATTCCGGCCTGGATCAGGGTGCGCAGCACTGCAGGCGCGGCGCTCGCCGGGCCGATGGTGCACACGATTCGAGTGCGGCGGACCTGGCTCATCAGTGGTTCACGAGTACTTGCTCACGCGCCGGTCCATCTCTTTCTCAGCGTCGACCACGCGCCGCTCGAGCTCGAGCGCGTCGATCACCGCACCACCCATCCCGCGCACCATGTCGCGCTGAAAGCGGTCTGAGGTCGCGACCGTGATCAGGTCGCCGGACTCCGAGGCTTCATACGCGATGCGCTCGATGACGTGGTCGGCCGAGTGACCCTTGCGGGTGAACAGCACGCGCACGCCGTCGACCATCTCCTCGCTGTTCGTCCGGGCGGTGGAGTGGTGCGCGTCGAACACCACCGTCACGTCAGCTCCCGCCACCATCCCGAACACCGAGAGCCGGGCGATCAGCCTGTCGCGAGCGGCCTCCAGCGACGCCGAGCCGAGCAGCCGCTTCAGCTCGGGCCACGCGTGGACCACGTTGTAGCCGTCGACGATCACCCTTTCCACTAGCGCAGGCGGAAGAAATCCGACTGGCCGAATCCGATCAGGACCCGGGGGATGCCGGCGAAGTCCGTGATCTGCAACACCGACTGGAAGAAGGCCTGGCTGACCGGCGCGACGAACCACAGCACTGCGAACACCGCGAGGATGCCGAGCTGGCCGTACTGGTTTGCCAGGCCTTGAAGCGAGTACGGCAGCCACGGCCGGATGATGCCGAAACCGTCGAGCCCCGGAACCGGGAGAAGGTTCAGGACGAACGCGATCGCCTCGATGAAACCCAGGAAAGCGAGCGCCCCGAAAAAGCCCGCGTTGCTCGGCGTCAGCCACCCGGCGTTGCCCGGGAGCAGGAACGGAATCACGACGAGGACAAAGCAGGCGAGAGTGCCCACAGGGCCGGCGACCGAGACCGCCGAGTCCCAGGCCCGGCTGCGCAGCGCCGAGCGGTCGATGTAAACCGCTCCGCCCGGCAGGCCAATGCCCCCTAGCACGAGAAACAGAACAGGCATGACCAGGCTCAGCAGCACGTTGGTGTAGCGCAAGGGGTTCAGGTCGAGGTAGCCGGACGCGCGCACGCTGCGATCGCCGCCGAGATATGCGACCACCGCATGTCCGAACTCGTGAATACACACCGACGTGATCCAGCCGGCGACGACGAACAGCGTGACGAGCACTCCGACGTAAGAGTTGAAGGTTCCAAACCACAGCAGCGCGCCCGAACCGATCGTGACCGCGACCAGGCCCAGGAAAACAGGGCTGACCTGGATCACGCCTCTCAACGAGGGAAGCGGCTTTCTTCGCAAGGCAGCATCGGGCCGAGACTTGGGGGCCGGGGCCGAACGTTGGGATTGGGCGCCCTGCGTGCGGTCCGATTGAGCGCCCTGCGCACGCCCGGCGGGCCCCGCGCGCTGGGGCTGACCTCGGCTGCCCTGCAGCCGGTCGGACTCGCCCGGCTGGAAGTCGACCTTGGTTCCCGCCTGGAGGTGCCGGCGCAGGTCGTAGAGCGTGAGGCCGGCTTTCTGGAGCGCCGCCGACGTTTCCCGCGTGTCGCTGTAGAGCATCGAGAGCAGCAGGTGGATCGAGTCGACCTGGTAGTGGCCCAGCACCTGGGCTTCGCGATTGGCGTTCACCAGGAGCTGGCGGATCGATATGGGCTCCACGACGCCAGGCCCGCTGGGGGGAGGCAGCTGCGACGTGATCGATGAAGGGTCGATGCCCAGGGCTCGGATCGACTCGTCGGCCAGGCTGCCGCGGCTCGACAGGATCGCTTGCAGCACGTCCGTGGGGCTGGCGCTCGCCCCCCGCGCTTTTGCCGACGCGGCAGCGCGTTCGAGGATCTCGCGCGCGGAGCGCGTCAGCGGTATGTCCGCTGAGGCGCTCTCGAGCTCCTTGGTGGCGTCAGGCACTGGCGACCAGTCTAGGAACCGCCGACGGTCCTCTGTCTGGTCACCTCATACAGAAGCGCCGCGGCCGCGGCCGACGCATTGAGGCTTGCGATGTGGCCCTTCACCGGCAGGCGGACCCGCGCGTCGCATCGTTCATTGACCAGCCGGTGCACGCCTTCGCCCTCGCTGCCGACCACGATGCACACGCGCTGCGTGAAGTCGAACTCCCACGGGAAGATCTCGCCTCTCGGGTCGAGCGCGACGCACCACAGGCCTGACCGCTTGACCTCAGCGATCGCGGACGGCATGCCCGAAACCATCGCGATGCGGAGCAGCTCGCTCGCGCCGGAGCTCGCCTTTACCGCCGCCGGCGACAGGGGCGCGCTGCGGTGCTCCGGAATGATCGCGCCGTCCGAGCCGGCGACCTCGGCGCTGCGGAGGATCGCGCCAAGATTCTGCGGATCCATGATCGAGTCGAGGGCGATTAAGAGAGATGGATCGGAAGCAAGCAGCTCCTTGAGACTCCAGGCCTTGCGCGGCTTCAGCTCAGCGGCGACGCCCTGGTGCACTCCGGGGGCGATCACGTCGAGCCGATCGGAGGGCACGACCTCCACCCGGGCGAGGCGCGCCAGCTCGTCCAGGCGCGGATCGTGTCCGAGGTTCGAGGCCTGGTACACCTTGACCACGCGCCCGGCCCGCGCCGCTTCGAGCACCGCATTTCGCCCGTGGATGAGGGGCGCGGAAGGTGCATCCTGGCGCCCGGTGCGCGCGGGCCGCTGCGGCGGCCGTCGTTGCTTCACCGACATAGGGTGACATCCCGGCGCCTGAAGCCTGGCCTCCCCACCATGTGGGGAGTTGGCGCGAAGCGCCGGAGGGGCGAAGCTCCTAAAGAGCTTTTTCCGGCACCACGCGACGCCAGCGCACGCCGTCTTTCGAGTCTTCCAGCGCGATCCCCTTCTCGCGCAGCTCCTCGCGAATCTGGTCAGCCCGTCCAAAGTCGCGATTCTTGCGCGCGGCCTCCCGCTCGGCGATTAGCCGCTCCACCTCTTGCGCGAGGCCCGGTTCGTCCGAGCGGACGATGTCCAGGTGCGCGTCGAAGTCGTCGACCAGCTGCATCAAGGCATCCCGACTGCGCTGACCGACGCGACCTGCATCCATCGCGGCGTTGGCCTCGCGTGCCAGCTCGAAGACCAGCCCAATGCCCTGTGGAAGGTTGAGGTCGTCGTCCAGCGCCTCGCGATAGCCCGCGCGCACCTCGACGATGCGTCGCAGTAGCTCCTCGTCGTCGACCTGACCAGGCGTTGTGCGGCGCACGCGGTCTGCAAACTCCCGCAGGCGCCGCACCTGCTCGGACGCGGCGTGAAGCGCCTCGGCGCTGAGCCGCATGCGCGTCCGGTAGTGCGCGCCGGTCAGAAGGAAGAAGCGCACGGCCACCGCCTCGTGGCCCGCGTCGACAAGATCTCGGAGCGTCGTGAAGCCGCCCGCGCTCTTCGACATCTTCTCCCCCGTCGCATCCGCCAGGTGCTCGGAGTGCAGCCAGAAGCGCGCGAACTGCTTGTTGTTGGCGGCCTCGGATTGCGCGATCTCGTTCTCGTGGTGCGGGAACATCAGGTCGACGCCGCCCGCGTGGATGTCCAGCGTTGGGCCCAGGTAGCGCTTGCTCATCGCCGAGCACTCGATGTGCCAGCCCGGCCGGCCGCGACCAAAAGGCGCGTCCCAGCAGGCGCCGAGCTTCTCGTCGACCGGCTGCGCCTTCTTCCACAGGGCGAAGTCGCTCACCGACTCCTTGTCGTACTTGTCCGTAGCCACCCGCATGCCGGCCTTGAGGCCGCTGCGGTCGAGATGCGAGAGAGCGCCGTACGACGGAAAGCTCGCGATCCGGAAGTACACGTCTCCGTCGGCCACGTATGCGTTTTGGCTCTCGATCAGCTCGCTGATCATCTCGACCATCTCGGGAATGTGCTCGGTCGCGCGCGGATAGTGCGTGGCGGGCTGAGCGCGAAGAGCTGCCATGTCCTCGAAGAACGCTTCCACGTAAGGCTTCACGTACTCGCCGATCGTCACTCCTGCGTGCATCGCCTGGTCGAGGATGCGATCGTCGATGTCGGTCAGGTTCATCACGTGGTCCACGTCGTAACCGCTGGCCTGCAGGTGGCGCCGCACCAGGTCATAGAACAGGAAGGCGCGAAGGTTTCCGACGTGCGCGAAGTTCCAGACCGTCGGGCCGCACGTATACATACCGGCGCGGCCCGCCTCGAGCGGTTCGAAGACGTCTTTGCTGCCGGTCAGCGTGTTGTGAAAGCGCAGCGTCACCTGGCACCGCCCTCGAGCCCAGATCCCGTTTCCTCGATGAGGGCGATTGCCTGCGCCGCAATGCCATCCTTGCGGCCGAGCGCGCCCAGCCCTTCCGGTGATGTGGCCTTGACGCTGACGTATCCCACTCCGACCTTCATGGAGTTTGCGATGTTGCCCTGCATCTGATGCAAATGCGGGTGTAGACGTGGCTCCTCAGCAATTACGGTGCTATCCACGTTCACGATTCGAAAACCGGCCGCTCGCACCACCTCCGCCGCGTGCGATAGCAACCCAAGGCTCGACGCGCCTTTGAATCTCGGATCGCTGGATGGAAACAGCTGGCCGATGTCGCCGAGGCCGGCGGCCCCCAGGAGGGCGTCGATGACCGCATGCGTGAGCACGTCAGCGTCCGAGTGGCCGTCCAGTCCCACGGGATGACCGATCGGCACGCCGCCGAGGATGAGATCCCGGCCCGACTTCAGAGGGTGGACGTCATAGCCGATGCCGACCCTCAATTAGCGGCGGCTTCCTGCTCTCTGATCAGCGCCTCGACGACGCCAAGATCCTCGGGGGTGGTGAGCTTGATGTTGGCCGGCTCGCCTTCTACGACGGTGACCGCGTGCCCTGTGGCGGCGACGAGCTGCGCGTCGTCATCCCCGACAAGGCCTGCGTCAGCGGCCTCGCGGTGGGCGCGCGCCAGCAGCTCGTAGGCGAACGCCTGCGGCGTCTGCGCCAGCACGATGCGCGACCGGTCCAGGCTCTCGACGAGTCGGTTGCCTTCAACCCGTTTCACCGCATCACGCGGGGAGAGGGCCGGGAACGCCGCCCCGGATTCCATGGCCGCGGCTAGCACCCTACGGACCAGGGTGGCTGTCGCCAGCGGTCGCGCCGCATCGTGCACGAGCACGAAATCGCACTCGCCGAGCGCGGCCAGGCCCGCCCGCACGGATTCCTGGCGGCTCTCGCCGCCCGCCTTGACGGTCACCGGTTTGCGCGGATGAAGTGACTGCACCTCGCGCTCCGCGTTCTCCAGCCGGCTTGGAGGACCGACCACTACGATCCGGTCCACCTCATCCAGTGCAAGGAAGAGCTCGAGCACGCGGGCCAGCGTGGTCCGGCCGTTGAGCGGGACCAGCGCCTTGCTGCCGCGGCCGAGCCGCGAGCCGGAGCCCGCCGCAGCCACGATCGCTCCGACGATCATGCGGACTCCTCGCGCTTGGTGCGGGTGCTGTTCGGACGCCGTCCTTCCATCCCCGCCGGCTCGGCAAAGATCATCCTGCCGGCCGAGGTCTGGATTACGGACGTCACGGTGGCGGTGATGGTCTGGTTGAGCAGGCGGCGGCCGTTCTGGATCACGACCATCGTGCCGTCGTCGAGGCTCCCCACGCCCTGGCCCTGCTCCTTGCCCTCGCGCGCGACAGTCACCACGATCTCCTCGCCGGGGATCGCGACCGGGCGCATCGCCTGGGCCAGCTCGTTGAGGTTGAGCACCGCGACTCCTTCCAGGCGCGCGATGCGGTTGAGGTTGAAGTCGTTGGTCATGATCGCCCAGCGCTTGTGCTTGGCCGTTCGCACCAGGTGCGCGTCGATCTCGGTGCCGGCCGGTGCGTCGTCCTCCTCCACCTGCAGGTTGATCGTGGTGTCCTTCTGCATCTCGGTCAGCACGTCGAGGCCGCGGCGTCCGCGGCGCCTGCGAGTCGCATCAGCCGAATCCGCCACCATCTGCAGCTCCCTCAGCACGGAGCTGAGGATGACGAGCGGCATGTCGAGAAACCCTGTCTTTGCGATGTCCTGGATCCGGCCGTCGATGATCACCGACGTGTCCAGCAGCACAGCGCTGAGGCGGTGGTCGTCGTTCTGGCGATCGCCACCGAAGAACAGGGCGGCGAGCTCCTCGCGACGAGTCAGCCCGACCGAGGCTCCTTGCGCGGCCAGGAGGAGAGCGAGAACGAATGACAGCGCGATCCCGTACGGAGCGACAAGATCTCGAATGAATACACCGATCAGAACGGCGATGACGAGGCCGACGACCATGCCGAGAAGGCCGCTCAAAAGGTCAGGCAGCGGAGTGCTCGTCAGCCGGAAGTTGAACGTTCGCCACCCCCCGAGCACGTACGGCGTGCCCAGGTAGCCAAAGATCAATCCTTCCAGCGTGGTCAGCCCGATGATGATGTATCCGGGGTGTGGGTTACCCACGCTCCGGACCATGAAATAACCGAGCGCAAAACCACCGACCACTCCGAGCCCCGCCCCTAGCCACCGGGCGAGAAACTCGGAACGCTTCACGGGTTACCTCCTCAAGAGACCGTTAAACCGGCCCCCCTGATCATTGCGCCGGACCTCATAGGTGTAGAAAATGCGGCGGAGACTGCCTCTGCCAGGGTCCGGACCTCGATGACCTCGAGGCCGGAATGACGGCCGGCTTTGGCGCCGGCCGGAATCAATGCGCGCGTGAGGCCGTGCCTGGCCGCCTCCTGGAGGCGGCGCTCGAGCTGGCCGACGCGACGCACCTCACCCGTCAATCCCAGCTCACCGATGACAACCAGGCCGTCCGGCAGGGGCCCGTTGTTGTGGTTGCTGACGATCGACAGGGCAAGACCGAGATCGGCGGCCGGCTCCGTGACACGGATGCCGCCCGCAACGCTGACGAAGATGTCCGAGGTTCCGAACTTGTAGGCGAGGCGCTTTTCGAGCACCGCCAGGATCATGTGAAGGCGGTTGATGTCGATGCCGTTGGCGATCCTTCGCACCATGCTGTTGTCGGTCTTGTTGACCAGGCTCTGGATCTCGACCAGGATCGGCCTGGTGCCCTCGAGCGCAGCCACGATCGCCGTGCCCGGCGCCGAGGTGGCGGCCGAGCCGAGCAGCATGGCCGACGGGTCGGGAACCTCTTCCAGCCCAGCCTCGCCCATGGCGAAGACGCCGATCTCCTCGGCCGAGCCGAAGCGGTTCTTCATGGCGCGCAGGATACGAAGCTCCTGCCTGCGGTCGCCTTCCAGGTACAGCACCGTGTCAACGATATGCTCCAGGACCCTCGGTCCGGCAATTGATCCATCTTTGGTCACATGCCCCACGAGGAAGATCGGAACTCCGATCTCCTTCGCCAGGCGCATGAGGCGGGCGGCGGACTCGCGAACCTGGGTCACGCTGCCGGCGCTGCCCTCGAAACCGGCGTCGGTCACGGTCTGGATCGAGTCGATGATCGCCAGCGCGGGCGGCTCCGCCGAGATGGCGTCGCAGATCACGTCCAGGTCGTTTTCTGCCAGGAGGAAGATGCCCGATTCGAGGGCGTCCAGCCTCTGCGCGCGCATGCGGATCTGCTGCGCCGACTCCTCGCCGGACACGTAAAGGACCTTCTGTCCGCGCTGCGCGATCTGCGCCGCAGCGTGCATCAGGAGGGTCGACTTGCCAACTCCCGGCTCGCCGCCGACCAGGACCAGGCTGCCCGGCACGATCCCGCC
The DNA here is from genome assembly GCA_036833175.1 of Candidatus Dormiibacterota bacterium. Lineage (GTDB taxonomy): Bacteria > Chloroflexota > Dormibacteria > Dormibacterales > Dormibacteraceae > Palsa-870. The sequence continues at coordinate 15,420 of DAITQH010000024.1, read as the reverse complement.
TCCGAGCACCCGGTTCAGCTCGTCCCAGGCCAGCGCCCGGCGCGGCGCGGCTTCGCTCGCGACCTCGCTCAGCGCGACCGGTTTCGACGCGCTGTGACCCTTCGGCTGCGGTCCCGCCTTGCCGGCGGCTGGCTTGCGGACCGAGAACTCCTGGAGGGTGTTCCAGGCCTGGCAGTGAGGGCACTGGCCGGCCCAGCGGAGGCTCTCGCCACCACATTCGGTGCACACAAAAGTGATCGTGGATTTGGGCATGAAGGGACTACTCTCCCATCCACCGTAAGCATTTACAAGTGGCTACGTAGCTTTTTACAGGCTGGGGCGTTGAATTAATGAGAGCAAACGGTCCGCACCCCGGGTCCTTGAAACGTGAAGGCGCCGCCCTGACTACCCCCGGGGCGGCGTCTGTTCTCTCCCGCAGGGAGAGGGATGGCAGGAAGACAGCCAATCCCCTCTCCCCGTTCAGGGGAGAGGGCTAGGGAGTGGGGCGAGGAAGAAGGCCTGTCGTCACCCCCGATCCAGATCCGCCAGGCGATCGAGAGCCGCCAGCGGACCGCCCTGCGCGAAGACGTCCGGCACCGCGCTGCGCAGGCTCGACTGGACCTGGGTCGCCAGCTGGACGCGCACCTGCATCGACAGCTCAGGCCGGCGCCTGGCGTAAGAGGCGACAAAACGACGCAGCTCAGGGTCGAGCCGCCGCAAGGTGAGCTCCCCCGCCGAAGCCGCCGCGTAAGGAGCGATAGGCGGACCCGCAACAGGCGGCCCAGCCTGCACCCGTGCTCCAGGCAGCTGCCACAGCCAGACGTGGTCCGAGTCCTTTACGACGATCGTCCCCGCGGCAAGGTCGCCAAGGCGTTTGCCCTTGCCGTTCACGAACAGCACGATCAAGCCGACGCCATAGGCGTAAGGAAGAAAGTCGACGATCCGAACGATGTTGCGGATCCCAGCCTGCGCGAAGGTCAGCGGCTCGCCGCGATCGCCCACCACTCGCAACCGGAACGCCTTCTTTCCAATCGTCTGGCCGGACCACAGCGCTTCGCTCACCCAGAAGTAGCCGAAGATCACGACAAAGCCACCGATCAGTCCGACGATGACAGCGACGCTCGAGCCGGCCAGAGACACGGCAAGCGCGACAAAGTAGACGGCGAGCAGCAGTCCGCCGACTATGAGCAGGTCCAGCACCTGCGCGATCGCCCTCGTCCCCAGGCCTGCGACCTGGTAGTCGAAAGACACACGCTCGGGCGTGGACACGACGAGGTCGGTGTCCGGTAGCGGCTGCATGTCAGGTAATTTTGGCCCTGTGGTGACGCGCCCTGAGGGCTGAGGAGTTCGTCGCGCGCAGGCGCGATGACTGGAACCGGTTGGAAGACCTGCTGGCCCGGGCCGGCGGCGGGAACCTCAACGGCCTCGCGCCCGCACAGGTGCTCGCGATGGCAGCTCTCTACCGACGGGCCACCGCTGACCTTGCACGAGCCCAGCGCGACTGGCCGGGCGAGCCCGTCCATCGCTACCTCAACGGCCTGGTCGCCCGCGGCCACGGGATCGTCTACCGGCGCGGAGGCGAAGTGTGGAAACGCGTTCGCGCCTTCTACACCAAGACGCTCCCGCGCACCTACCGTGCATCAGCGCCTTACCTGCTTGCGGCCGGAGCGTTGATGTTCATCCCGGCGTTCGTGAGCTATTTCGTGGTCCTGGCGACTCCAGACGCCGCGTCTGCGATCGCGTCACCTCAGCTGATCGACTCGGTGCATCACCACCAGCTCTGGACCAATATCCCGGCCGATGCCCGCGTCGAAGCGGCGGGGCTGATCATGACGAACAACATCTGGGTTTCGATGCTCGCCTTCTCGCTTGGCGTTTTCTTCGGGTTGCCTGTGATGTGGGTGATGATCTCGAACGGGATCAGCCTCGGCGGCCTGTTCGGGCTGACCCAGGCTTATGGACTGAGCGGCGGGCTCTTCGATTTCGTGATCGGCCACGGCGTGCTCGAGCTCTCGATCGTGATCGCCCAGGGCGCGGGCGGCCTGATGATGGGCTGGGCGCTCATCTCTCCGGGAAATCGCAGCCGATCCGACGCGCTCGCGCTCGCAGCCCGGCGGGCGTTCACGCTACTGCTAGGGCTGGCGCCGCTGCTCGTAGTTGCAGGGACGATCGAAGGCAACATCTCGCCGTCGGCGACGCCGTTTCCCGTCAAGCTGACCATCGGCCTCACCACCGGCCTGTTGTTCTATTCGTACCTGTTGCTCGGCGGGCGCTCCCCGGTCACTACAAGAGAGCTCGTTCTTTGAGCTCCAGGTAGCGCTCGACCAGGGCGGGGCTGAGTCTCCCCGCCACGACGTCGAGGCCGAGCACGCCCCCTCGCCGCAGCAGCTCGAAGCTCTCGCGGCGGCTCGACACGAACTGCTCCGCGGCCGCCCATTCATACGCCCGCGCCGACGTGTCGATCGCGGCGTCGCGCGCGCTGAGCACTGCGGGGTCGGACATCGCCACCACAAGCACCAGGTGCTTGGCAGACAGGCGAAGGCAGTGCGCGACGAGCTCCTTCGACGCCTCCGGGTCCTGGACGTCGGTGAGGACCACGACCATCGACCTGCGCCCGAGCCTGAGCGCCAGGTGGGTCATCGCATGGCCGAAGTCCGGCTCGACGGACTCCGCCTTGATGGCGAAAAGCGCCTCGGTCAGCCGGCGGATCTGGGCGCTGCCGCGCTCAGGCTTGATGAAGCCGGTGACGTGGTCGTCGAACGTCATCAGGCCGACCCTGTCTCCATACGCCTGCGCGACCCACGCCAGCATCAGGGCGGCATTGACCGCATGGTCCAGCTTGTCCAGGTCTCCCGCCGGCGCCGTCATGAGCCGGCCGCAGTCGATCGCGATCATCACGTTCTGGCCGCGCTCAGCCTCCACCTCGACGACGACCGGACGGTCGCGCCGGGCAGTTGCCGTCCAGCTGACGCGCCGCACATCGTCGCCACGGACGTACTCGCGCAGTCCCGCGAACGCGGTCGAAGCTCCCGGCGGCCGCGCACGGCGCAAGCCCGCCATCGCTCGCAATCCTCTCCGCAGAGTCAGCTGGATGCGCTTGATGGCCACGACGTTGGGAAAGACCGCCACATCGTCCGGCTGCTGCAGGCGAACCTGCCGGAGCCACCAACCCTCATCTCGCCATACCTGCAGGTCGACAGGGCCAAACCGAAAGGACCCGCGCCTCGGCGAAAAGGTCTCGTATGTGACCTGCAGCCGGCCGGCCGCATCGAAACGCCCGCCGACCTCGCGCGGATGCGGTTTCAGGTCAGGTGGTACGTGGTCGGCGACCCTGGCTTGCAGTCCGGCCGCGGCCGGGTTCTCGATCACGACCGCGACCTCCTCGAGCTCGCCAAGAGAAAACGGCTCGGGCTTCAACCGCCGAACCCGGTAGCCGGCGCGACTCGGCAGCTGCGCAAGGTCGCGCGCGACGATGACGACCAGGCCCGCGTGGTAGATGACCGCGACCACCCCGAGCACCGGCGAGACCACCGCGAGCGCGATCAGGCACGCGCCGATGGCGACCGCCCACAGCAGGCGGGGCTGTGGTGCGATCCCGCGAGTCATGCGAGTCGTGGGACTGCGGCTACCGCGGAGGGACGACCCGGCTGGCGACGGCTTCCAGGACGCTGTCGGGCGTGAGGCCGCCGACTTCCGCTTCCGGACGGAGGATGAGTCGGTGCCGGAATGCGGGCGCGAGCAGCGCTTTCACGTGGTCGGGCGTCACGAACTGCTGTCCTTCGAATGCCGCAAGTGCGCGGGCGGCCAGCATCAGCAGGACCTCGGCCCGGGTGCTCGCACCGAGGGCGATCTCGGGTGCGGTGCGGGTGGCGGTGGCGAGCTCGACCACGTAGGAACGGATCTTCTCGTCGACGACGACTTTCGCGACCTCTGCCCGGCACTCTTCGATGTCGTCCGCTCCGAGCACGGGCTCAACGCCTGCCTTGAGCGGATCGCGCAGCTCGATGCCCGACTCCCAGCGCCGCAGCACCTCCATCTCATCCGCAGGTGATGGGTAGTCGAGTCGCACCTTGAACAGGAAGCGATCCTGCTGCGCTTCGGGCAGCGGGTAGGTGCCTTCGTACTCGACCGGGTTCTGAGTCGCCAGGACAAAAAAAGGCGCGGGCAGGGGCAGCTGCTGGCCCTCGAGCGTCACGCCGCGCTCCTCCATCGCCTCCAACAGCGCGGACTGAACCTTGGCGGGTGCGCGGTTGATCTCGTCGGCGAGCAGCACGTTGGTGAAGATCGGTCCGCGGCGCAGCGCGAAGGTGCGGTTGGTCAGGTCATAGACGGAAGTGCCCACGATGTCGGCCGGCATGAGGTCCGGGGTGAACTGGACCCGGCCGTACTCGAGCGCGAGAGCGCGAGCGATCGATTTCGCGAGCAGCGTCTTGCCGGTGCCCGGCACGCCTTCGAGCAGGACGTGGCCCTGGGCGACCAGGGCGATCGCGCACAGGCGGATGGCGTCCTCCTGGCCGACGACGGCTTTGATCAGCTGCTCGCGCAGGCGGGCGTAAAAGTCAGGAGCGGCCACGGACATCAGGCCACCCTATCCGACACCGGCACTCGCCCGCGCTGTTCCACCGCGACGGGGTGCGCGATCCGGTGCAGGCGCTGGGCCGCCTTCAACAGGTCTGACTCCGTCGCCGCGGACGCATTCAGGGCGTTCTCCGCCTCGGCGAGATCGGCGGCGAGCGCCGGCGCGCGTACCCACAGAGCGTTCCAGAACCGCTCGCGCGGCAGGAGCGGGATGCCGGTCCGAGCTGCGACTGCGCGCTCTGTGGCCACGGCGAGAAGGCCGAGCGTGACGGCGCGGGCGCTCGACCGGCGGAGGAGCTGCCCTACCGCGACGGCCCACTCCACGTCTGTGCGCGCGGATTCGAGCGGGCGCGGAATCAGTGGGCCGAACGACCGGCCACGCAGCAACAAGCCCACGAAAACCGCCACGAGCAGCCACAGCAGCGCCGCGCCCCACGGAGTGGCGAGCCAGGCCTGCGGAGCGAAGTCGCTGAGGATCACGCCATGGTGGTACTCGTCGAAAAGGACGGATGTATTGGGTCCGACCAGACCCAGGAGGTCAGACAGGAGGCGGCCGTTGTCCTGCTTGTCGAGGTTGCCATTGCACAACACGAGCGGGTCGGCCAGCACGACGATTGTGCCCGCTGAGACTCGCTGCATGTAGCCGGTGGCAAAACCTTCGGGGGTGCGAATGAAGGGAACCTGGTCAGCTACCGGATCCAGCGGCATCACGGTCGTGCCGCCGGCGACATTCGTGACTCCGGGCACGACTGGGTTGCCGAGCTGGAGATCGCCTGCGGTGAAGCCGCCGAGCCGCCTCACGCCAAACGCGCGATCTAGCTCCGGGTCACCCTGCTCCGAGGCGTACACCAGCACGCCACCCGAGCGGACCCAGAGCAGGGTTCGCTCCGCTTCATCTGACGTGTAGGGGCTGGTGGGTGTGAAGACGAACATCATTCCCGGCGTCGTGGGGGTTACGAACGTGCCGCTGACCTGGTCTGCCGGGTGACCCATCGCCTGCGCAAAGAGAAGCGCCGCCGATGCGCCGTTCGCGGCGTCGCTGTTGGAGCTGTGCTCCGGTGAATCCTGGTGCGGCTGGGCGAGGTAGGCCAGCGCCGCGATCGCGATGGCGGCCGCGCCCGCGATCACCCAACCGCGCGCGCCCTTCATGCCGCCACCTCCGCAGGTTGGCGAAATGGTGCGGCCACCTGCTTCGCCCGTTCATATGTCGCGGAGTCGACGGCACGTCCCCCGTAAGCCGCAGCCTCGAATGGGACGAGGAGCGGTTGCAAGTGTCCCGGGTCGGGAGCGCCGTTGAACATCTCGCGTACCGTCAGCGGGCTTCCCTCCCAGGTGCGTTCGCCGGACAGCGCGGCGGCCACACCCGCGCAGAGGTTTCGAATGGCGCCGACCCGATCGCCCTTGGCGGCCAGCCGGTCAGCCTCGGCGAAATAGTCGGCCGGCGCGCGGGGACCGGTCGGGGCGCTCGCTTTCAGGTCCTCGGTAAACCGGCCGCGGGCCGAGCTGAAGACGATGAATGCGACCGTGACCAGGACCACCGCTCCTACGAGGTAGAAGAACCACGCCGGCGCCTGAGCTCCGGTTCCGCCGAACAGCAACCGCAGCAGCTGGTTGATCCGGTCGCGCACCCACTGCCCGAAACGTTCGAGCAACGACGGCGGCCTGTGGAGGGCGTCGTAGCGAGGCATCGCCAGCACGTCATGCAGGCGCTGCTTCGCGAACTGTGGGTCGGAGGTGTCAGCGGGCTGGTCGAGCGCGGCCAGCAGCGCGGCCAGCCGGGCTTTCGCATCCTGGTAGTCGGGCGGTTGGCGCCTCAGGTCAGAGAGGATCTCGAGCTGCATGGTCCCGGTGCCCGCTTCCAGCACTCGCGCGGCGCTCTGCGCCGCGGCGGTGTCGGTGGGGGCGGCGCCTCGGACCAGGCTATAAGCATCCTCGACCGCCTGGCGGTACGTAGGAGCCGGCGGCGGATCCGCCGCGGCAGGCAGCGCAGTCAGCCACGCGAGAGCCGCGACGAGCGCGACGAGCGCCAGAGCACGCTGCGCGATGCGCTGCTTCAGGTGACGGTCGCCACGCCGGGGGCAAGCGGGGGTGGTGGCGGTGGAAGGGTTTGCGCCAGCTGGAACAGGTCCAGCCCTTCACGCCGCACGCGAAGGTCGAAGTAGATGAGGACGATGGCGATCTGGACGATCGGGTTGACGAGCGAATCGATGATCACGCTCGTCGCTCCCGAGATCCAGAGCACGACGACCGACGAGAAGACGATCTGCAGCAGCGCCTGGCCGAGGGCGATGAACGCGCTCAACGCGAGGCGCACTGCATAAAAGACGATGAACATGAGGAACAGGATCAGGAACGTCCGCCACCAACGGCCTTCGACAAGCCTCCAGCTGCGGCCCATCGCGCCGCCCAGCCCGGTGTTCTCGATGAACATCACCGGCATGACCACGACCCAGTTCACCCAGATCCAGATCCAGAGCGGAAACAGGCAGAACACTACAAGCATCAGCCCGATCAGGAACCAGTAACCGAACAGCGGAAAGTACCGGCGGCCAACGCCTCTAAGCACGCCTGAGGCCGTGACCGGGCGCCCGAGCGCCGACTCGCAAGCTGCATACGCGACCGCACCGTAGAAGAACGGCACGAGGGCCAGGTCGATGACGAAGAAGATGACGATGACGACCAGGGTGGATTGGAGGTTCGAGAGGTCGGGCGTCTGGCCGAGCGTGGTGGCCTGAAGGAGGCCGGCGAGCTGGCCGGAGACAAAGCCTGAGAGGGCCGCCGCCGGGATCGACAGGATGACGGAGAGACCGGCGAACAGCACGAAGTGACGCCGGTACATTCGAAAGGTTTCGTCGAGCAGGTCGCCGACCTCGAGGAGGCGCAGCCGGAGCGGGGGTGTAGCGCTCACCTCCATCAATTGTGGGCTACGCCCCGGCCCAGGCTACGAATCCTCGCGGAGTGTGACGACGCCATGCGTTGTCAAGACTGAGGAGGAGGGTTGAGACATTTAGACGGGGCGGGTCCCGATGAGGACATGCACGTGCTTTTCGTAGAGGACGACACGGCCATCGCCCAGATGTACAAGCTCAAGCTGGAGCTTGACGGCTACCGCGTGGATGTGGCCGGTGACGGCGAGGTGGCTTTGCAGATGGCCCGCACCTCGCTGCCGGACATCATCTTTCTTGACATGCGTTTGCCAAAGCTTGACGGCATCGGAGTCCTCGAAGCCCTTCGCGCCGACCCCCTGACGAGAACGGTCCCGGTGGTGATCCTGTCCGGCCATTCGGAGCAGGAGCTGGTAGAGCGCGGAGCAAAGCTCGGCGTGCTGGACCACCTGATCAAGAGCAAGACCACACCGGCGATGGTCGCCGACGGCCTCCCAA